>JBIOJT010000160.1:0-10078 GCA_044451055.1 Methylomirabilales bacterium (SeqCode) | reverse complement strand
GCTCAGGGGTGAAGCAGGACCGCCGCTCCAGGGGCGGGCGGGAGACATGAGTCGCGGGGGGCTGTTGCTCCGCCTCTCCCAGGCGCTTCCTCCGGGCACGCTGCTGGAGGTCACCCTGCGCCCTCCGAGCGGCCGGGTCACAGTCGAGGGTGAGGTCGTCTGGGTGGACCCAGCATACAGGCAGACATTCGGGGAACCCATCCGACACGGCCTGCGCTTTACCGCCCTCGGCTGGTCCACGTCGCTATCCCTTGCTCTGCTATTGGCGGAGGGGCAGTAGGAACGTCCTCCGTTCCTCTTCACCGGAAGGGAGCGCGACATCGCACTCATGCCGGCCGCGCGCCCTGTGGCTTCTCCCATCCGGCCCGAGACGTCCCGGCTTGGATTGCATGCGCTACTCTGAGCCTCGACCAGGATGCCGATCGTTCGTTTCTCCGTCGGTGCGCTAGGTTCTGCCAAGTTCTTCCCTCTATCTCCTCGTCCTTTCAGCCGCCATTCGCGAGAACCAGCTTGACACTCGCGATACCCACTGGGACAATTCGGCGCGACACTCCTCGCTTCCCCGGGAGCTGCCACCATGCGCATCGGGATCATCGGCTTGCCGGCGACGGGAAAGACGACGTTGTTCGACCTGCTGTGCGCGGCAGGCGGTGGCCATGTCAGCCACCACGGCGCCAACGAGCCAAGCGTGGCCGTCGTGAAGGTGCCCGACTCCCGGCTGGAGCGACTAGCGTCGCTGATCTTCAAGCCCAAGAAGGTCACGCATGCCGTGATGGAATTCGTGGATTTCGTGGCCCTGACCCGAGGCGCGGGGAAGGGCGAGGGTTTGGGCAGCCACAACCTGGCCCAGATGCGCCAGGTGGATGCCCTCCTGCACCTCCTGCGCGACTTCGAGGATCCGGGCATCGCCCACGTCGAGGGGAAAGTGGATGCGGCGCGCGACGCCGTCCTCGTGAACACGGAATTCCTCCTGGCCGACCTGGACACCGTGGAAAAGCGCATCGGGCGCGTGGAGGCGGACCTCAAGAAAATCAAGAAGGAGGAGGCCGTCAAGGAGCTGGAGCTCCTGAAGCGCTGCCGGGCCTGGCTGGTGGAGGAGAAACCCATTCGCGAACTTATGCCCACCGAGGACGATCGGAGGGTCCTGCGGGGATTCACCCTCCTCACAGCCAAGCCAATGCTCCTCCTCCTCAACATTGGCGAGGGAAAGCTGGGCAAGCCAAGCCCGACCCAGGAGCGTCTGCAACGTGCCCTGGGGGGAAAAGGCGTCGCCGTGATCCAGCTCTGCATCAAGACGGAGCTGGAGGTGGCACAGCTGTCGCCCGAGGACGCGCAGGCGTTCCGCGAGGATCTCGGCCTCCAGGCAGGCGGCTTCGCCCGGGTGATCAAGGCGTGTTACGATCTGCTGGGCCTCATCACCTTCTATACCGGCGAAGGCGGCGAGGAGACCCGCGCCTGGACCATTCCTGCGGGCGCCACGGCGCTCAAGGCCGCGGCGGCGATCCACAGCGACCTGGAGCGGGGTTTCATCCGGGCGGAGGTGATCAATTGCGCGGAACTGGAGGCCGCCGGTTCTCTGGCAGTCGCCAAGAAGAAGGGGGCCCTCCGGGTCGAGGGGCGAGACTACCGGGTGGCCGACGGGGACGTCATCACGGTTCGCTTCAATGTGTGAGCGCTGAAGAGGGATCGAGGAGGGTTCCAACTCGACAGGAGGGAGCATGAAAGGCCTGGTCCTTTTTCCCGATGGATCCTATGCCCTGAAGGAAGTGCCCGAGCCTCAGGTCGGCCGGAACGTGTATGCGCCTCACGATGTTCTGATCGAAGTGGCGTACTGTGGCATCTGCGGCAGCGACGTCCACAAATGGAAAGACTCGGACAAGAAGGGGGTGAGCAGTCCCACCTCTGCGGTCGTCACGGGACATGAGATCGTGGGCACCGCGAAGGCCGTGGGCCCCGAGGTGGCCGACGTGAAGGTCGGCGACCGGCTGGTGTGCGAGCTGGTCACCTTCTACTGCGGGCGCTGCATCAACTGCCAGACCGGGCGGATCAACATCTGCTGCAACATGCCGTCCATGCAGCAGCGGGCGCACTACGTCACGGGTGGCGGGTACGCGCGTTACACGGTATGGCCGGCCAAGCACGTGCATGTCCTGCCCCCCAGCATCTCCCTGGAGGAAGGGACATTGATCGAGCCGACGGCGGGCTCGGTCCACAGCATGATCGAACGGATGAAGGTCCGGGCGGGCGAGTCCATCATCATCTTGGGTCCGGGCGCCCGGGGCCTGATCCTGCTACAGATCGCCAAGGCGTGCGGCGCTTCGCCGGTCGCCATCACCGGCCTGACGCGGGACGAGCGGACCCGGCTCGCCCTGGCCAAGCAGTTCGGGGCCGACGCGGTCATCAACGTGGAGAAGGAGGATCTGCTGAAGCGAGTCAAGGAACTCACCGGCGGCCTTGGCTTCGACGTGGTGATCGAAAACACCGGGGCCGCCAGCGCCGTGGAGCAATCCCTGGACATCGCGCGAAACGGCGGGCGGATCCTCATCTCCGGGGGCGGCATCCGGGGGGGGATCATGGCCCAACTGGATACCCGCAAGATCATCGTGAAGGAGTTGGAGCTGTACGGGGAGATCTCCCACGTGTGGACCTCGTGGAAGACTGCCATCAAGCTGGTCGCCGAGGGGAAGGTCAAGGTGAGGCCGCTGGTCTCCCACTTCTACCCCCTGGAGAAATGGGAGGAGGCCTTCGACCTCGCCGCCACGAGCCCGGACGCGCTGCGTGTGGCGATCAACCCGCGCGCATAGGAACAAGAGGCGTTCGGCTGTCCCCGCTCCGCTCCGCAGCCCGGGGCGGAGTCGGCGGTTCGAGCGTTTTGCGATACAGGGACAATCGAACGGCCAACCCAAGTGGATGCCCCCAAAAATTCACGGGCTGCAGGAGAACCTGCAGCCCGTGCGTGCTTTGGCAGCCTGGTGGCGCACCGAGGCTTCGATCACCCCGGGCTCCGCGCCCCTATCCGGGGGGAGAGAGCATCGCGAAGAACCTCACCTGCCAGGAACCGGGGGCGCAGGTGGCGGCGGAAGCTGAGTCGGCGCTCCTCTAGGTCGTGGAGGAGGGGCCACCTCTTCCCCGGGCGAACCTGGAGGAGCCGGCACTCCAACCTGGGCTGGCGTGCCAGGGGCACCCGGGGCCCCCGGCGCGGCTGCCGATCCGATAGGGCGCGTGGACGGGCCTCCGGCCGGAGCGGTTTCAGGCAGTTCGTAGAACGGCGGGAGCGTCGATTGAACCCGCTCGATCTTTCTCACCTGGGACTTCGGGATCCTGAGGTCCCCGCCAGGGCGCACGATCACAACGACGTCACCTTCCTCGTACGCTTCTCTTCCCCAAATGCTCTGCCCGTTTGTGAGATAGACCGTGTCTGCGCGCGCTTCGACCGCCAGGACGACCCACGCGAGCGCCACGACGACCACCCAGATCCTGCGCATTCGCCATCCTCCTCTTTGCGCGAGCAACCCCGCGCGCATACCCTGAATGTAAATGCGCGCGGCGATTGCGTCAAGCTCTTTCCCGACGGCACGCCCAAAGCCTGGGCGTATTGACATTGCCGGGGAAATGCACTACACAATCCGAGGTGCGGCCGTGCTCTCTGGCAGGGAGGGAGAGACGTCTGCACGTTCCCGCCACGGTCAGGTTGAGCTTACGAGCAGAATCGCAGGTGGAATCCTCCGAGGAGGGACGGTCGTGAGCCGCGCAACGGGCAAGTCCAGCGCCGCCGCACAGAGGAGAATCGTCCGCGCGACCACCGTAATGGACCGGCATCATTCGCGCTTCGGCGTGAGCCTTCCGGTCCGGTGCACGCCGGTCAGCGGGCACGCCCCGGGCGCGTGGCGCGGGCGCACGGTCAATGTCAGTGGCGGCGGGCTCGCCGTGGATCTGCCCACCCGCCTGCCGCCCCGCACTCGCGTGGCCATCGAGATCCGGACCGCCATCGGGCCGTTGCGAATGGAAGCGGATGTCCTGTGGACGCGGCGGGTTGCCGGGAAGGTTGGTGTCACCCGCCACGGCCTCTGCCTGGCGGACCGATCCGAGGTCATGGACCTGCCCATCCACGTTCTGCTCGGCGAGTGGCTCAAGGGTCTCGCCAGACGAGAGGCGAAGGAGATGGAACGCAAAGGCATCCGGGCCGGGGTCCGGGCGCGTCGAGTGAGCCGCAGATGATCCGCCGCCCCCCTTCGACCGTCCTCGGCATCTTCCCGGCCCGGCGAATCGCGCGATCGGTCCTGATCCTGATCATCCTCGGAGGCGCCTTCATCCACCCCGTCATGGCCGCGGACATCGCCGCGGACGAGACACTGAGGAGTGTGGCGCTCTACGTCATTTCACGCGAAATCTTGTTCTTCAGCGCTCAGGGCGGGAGTTGGATATCCGTTCGGCTGGATGCGGGGGAGCGGATGCTTCAGCAGGGGATGGATGGCAACGTGGCGGCCGTCGTCACCTCCATACGCGCCATCGGCTTCAGCGCCAATACCGGCAAATGGGCCGGCATAGAGCGCTTCCAACCCGGCCGCTAACTTACGAACCCGACAGCGACAGCGATATCCGACAGGGACGTCCCATTCCAATCGCTGTCGCTGTCCCCATCGCTATCGAATCTTCACGCTCTAAGCTGTTTGACTGGGTTACTGAGTCTGCCGATCCCCTGGATCTCGATGTCCACCTGGTCGCCGTCCCGCAGGGCCAGGTCATTCGGCACCAGGATCCCCGTGCCCGTGCTGAGCACGGTCCCCGCCGGGAGGACGTTATCCCTGAGCAACCAGGACACCAGCTCTTCCGGTCGGCGATGGAACTGGGAGGTGTTCGCCGCCTCCGAGAAGACCGTCTTCCCGTTCCGGATGATGCTGCACCGGATCTGCAGGGCGTAGGGATTTCCGATCTCGTCTGACGTCACCAGGCACGGGCCCAGCGCACAGCAGCCCAGATAGATCTTCGATTGGGGCAGGTACAGGGGATTCTCGCGCTCGATGTCCCAGGCCGACACGTCGTTGCACGCCGTGTATGCGACGATGGCTCCCGGGGCCCCCAGGACAACGGCCAGCTCCGGCTCCGCTGCGGTGAGCCGGGAATCGCTTCGCACCAGGACCGGGGCGTTCGGCCCCACGCAACGCCCTGCGGTCGCCTTGAAGAACAGTTCGGGCCGGGGATTCTCATAGACATAGTCGTAAATGCCCTTCAGCCCCTTCGCCGCATCGGCGTCTTCGTCCCGGACCTCCGCGCTCCGCTTGTGGGTGACGCCCGCGCCCCAGACCTCGGGCGGATCGATCGGAATGAGCAGGTGCGCCACCCGCCGCGACGGCGTTCGCTGGAGGGCCGGCCAGTCCAGCGCCTTCCGGCGCAAGCGGCGGGAGAGCCACTCTGCCCGCTTGACCAAGCCCTCGGCCGTCTTTCCCTGCTCCACGAGATCCAGGACGGAGTGGACCCCTTCATCGGGCGCCGTAACATCCAGGACCCGATCCCCGCGGACCAGGCCGACTCGCTTTCCCTTTCCGGGCAGGAAGAACTGTGCGAGCTTCACGTCGCCTCCTCTCTTTCCCTGCTCGGCAACCCGGGCCAGACCCGGACTCTCCGCACAGCCCCATCCGCGCGCGCCTCGTCCCGTAGAGCGCGACGCCCACCGGCTCCGCCAGGGCCGCCGCCTTCGGCGAGAGGCCGGACGGCAGCACCCGGACGTTCCGCGCCAGCGTGACCAGGTACTCCGCATGGGACCCGTTCAAGCTGAAGCCCAGTTCGTCCATCTTCCGGCACAGGTTGAGCCGTCCGGCGACGCACGCAGGGCATGTGCCGCAGGTGACCAGGTTGTCCGCGACGATGTCTTTTCCCACCAGGGCCGAAAGTTCTGGCGGCGCCTCGACCACCTGGCCACTCCACTCGTGGCCGAGGATGAGGGGATATTTCGCCTGGTCCAGCATCGTCCCGTCAATGAGATCGAAGTCCGTGGCGCAGCAAGCACTGTACCGAACCAGAACTTGATCGGGCCGTGGCACCGGTCGCGGCACCTCCTCCAGTTCCATCCGGTTCGGCCCGGGCAACATCACGGCTCGCATGCTGTCACCCATGTCCGCTTCCTCCGATGGAAAGGCATGGAAGTAAGCACAGCCAAACGAGACGCACAACTCATGTAGATTCAAGGCGTCGCTGCCCTTTACCATATGCCCGGATCGAATTCAATGGATTTCAAGATTGAGTGTGCGGCAGCAAGTGTGAGGTGGAAGGTGGGTGATAATTTGCTCCCCGGAGACAGGAGGTGGAGCGGGCCGCTGGCAGCGCGCGCCGCACGTCCCTGGTTGATGCGAATACCGGGAGGACGACGCGGGGCGGACGCCGCTCTCAAAGAGAGACTGCGAAGGGGGCAGGGAATCTCGACGACCCCTGTCAGCGCTGCGCCAAGGGCCCTGTCCTGCGTCTTCTTCGGCTTCCCACGGCCGACACTGCTGTAGTCGGGGTCCGAGGACGGCTAGGCTGGTCAGCGACAGGATGAGCTTTCACCTTTCGAAACAGGGGAAGCACGTCCATCCCGCCCGTTCTTTTTTTCACCGAGCCGATACCACAGCACCTCCCGCGGTCACCCCGCTTCACCTTGAATGCGGAGACGTTCGGCGCTCGATTCGTGCCTCGTGTCTGTGAGGACCTCGTCGGTCAAGTGCGTCAGATCCGCCGCTGCATCCTTCATCGCTCCATGCTCAACGGCGCGCGACAGCGCTTCAGCCTTCGTCGCCCCTTTCTTATCTCCGAGGAACGGCTTGAGGATGAGGTATGCCACATCGCGCACCGGCATATAGCGGAGGAAGCGACGGAGCAAACGGAACGTTTGAACCGGATAATGTATGACCTTGTAGAGAAACAGCCGCCGCAGGCCTGCGCGGCGCTCGGCATGGATCACCTCCCCGCGCAGGCAGGTTGGGTCGATCTCGGAGCACTTGAAGTACTTGTACCAATCCGTCAGCTCGCTCACCAAGCCGCGCTGGACGCACTCTTGCCACAGCGGCGTCCCGCGATAGACACACAGCCGGTTGAACCCGAAGGTGTCCAACGGGAGTCTTGACGCAAAGTCGAACGTGGCCCTCAGGTCTTCGACCGTCTCATCCGGGTTGCCGACGACGAAAAATCCGTGCACGATTTCAATGCCCGCCTGCTTGGCGTTCGTCACTGCGGTCTCAATCTCCGCCAGTGTTTGTTCTTTCTTCAAGCGATCGAGGATCCTTTGGCTCCCGCTCTCGATGCCGAACATCAATGTGCGACAGTGGGCCTTGGCCATCGCAGGGAACAGATGCTGCGCAACTGAATCAACCCGTCCCTCGCAGCCCCACTGGATGGTGATTCCGTTGTCACTGATACCCTTGCAGATCGCTTCGATGCGCTTGGGTTGCAGCAGGAAGTGATCGTCGACGAAATAGACTGATCCGTACCCGAGTTGCTGGAGATATTTGAACTCGTCCACGACGTGTTGCGGACTCCGGGCGCGCCACTTCCCTTCATTGAAAATCGGAATGTCGCAAAACACACAGGGCCAGGGACATCCGCGCGACGTCTGCATGGTCGTGAAGCGTTCCATGGACAGCACCGCCGGTACGTCGAGCGGCATGGATTCGATGAAGTCCAACGGCAGGCTCTCACGGTCGGGGAACGGCCATTGGTCCAGGTGACGCTCCATCGTCCGTTTGGGGTTCTGAATGACGCGCCCATCCTTTGCCCAGGTGAGCCCGGCGACGTCTTCCGGATCCACCAAGCGCTCGACGAGGTCGAGAATCAACTGTTCGCCGTCACCGCGACATACGAAATTGACCTCCGGGCACTGGAGCTTGACCAATTGGTCATTGAGGGTGGCGAACACGCCCCCAAACGCCAGCCGCACATGCGTATTCGCGGCGCGGATTTGTCGGGCGAGGATCTTCGCGTACGGGTAACTGGTCGTACTCAGGAAACTCAGGCCGACAAGGGCCGGCTGTCGTCTTTGGATCTCTTCAATGATGACATCGTTGGGCGTTTCTGGATTTGCTTGATCGAATATGACGCAGTCATGGCCAGCGCGTTTGAGCACAGCGGAGAGCGACATGATGCCGATCGGAGGAAACCCTATCACCCGAATATGTCCATTCTTGGCGCGACTTTTTGTCGGAAGTGCGCAAAATTGAGGATCACGGACGTGGATTAAGAACACAAGCATGCTGATCTCCAATCTGCTGCAGATAGTGACCGGGGCTTCTCTGCTGGCCGCCGAGCCTCCTTCATTCGAGGCCGACACCATCTCGCAGTAGGGGTCACGAGCTGTCTGGATGACCCTTGCGCCTACAGTTCTCGCCGCCGCAAGCGCCTGGGTGTCTCCCCCTGTCTATCGAACGACTGAATCGGTTGGCATCTTCTCTTGGATTTCCTTCCAACGAGTCCAGGACCGCTGGGTTACACTTTGTCGGAGGGGACAGAACACGTTCGGTCTTTGCTAACTCTGTGGAAATGAGTGGATGTTCACACCTCACACACACGGAAGGTAGCACGATTAGAGGTCTGTGGGAAGAGAATGAGTGAGACAAATATGCTTTCGGGGGCGTCGGGCCGGACCACCCGCGAGGCGTGCCGTACGCCCCCAAGGCCACCCGAATGCTGGGAGCATGCCGCGTGGCGCGCTCGTGTGTCAAGGAGAACCTTGTAGGGAGCAGGAAGCCGGTTGGGGATCGGGCACGTCAAGGCGGGAGAACGGAGGTGAGGGGGTTAAACCCAGACCTCGCGCAGGGTCGCCCCTCCAGGAAGGGCCGGCCGCCAGGAGAGGTGCGAGAGCAGGCGAGAACCCACGCGCCGTTATGCAGCCGCCGTCTCAGGATACCCGAGGCCACGCTTCTGAGCGTGACTGGCCATCCGCCGAGGTGGGTCAGAGTCTGCTCGATGACCTCCGGCTGATCGGTGAAGGCAATAATCCGCGTCGAGCCGCCACACTTTGGCCAGGATAGCGGACCAAGAAGAGCTTGACAGATATGCCTCACGCGCGAATAATGTATGCCTGTCAGATGAAACCCGAGATTCGGAGGTTGCCATGGCGACCAAGGCCAAGCTGAAGCGAAAATCCTTCTTTGTCGACGAGCTTGCCCTTCAGCGGGCGAGGAGAGCCCTGGGGGCAAAGACTGACGCGGAGGTCATTCGGCTGTCGGTGGAACGGATCGGCGAGATGGAAGCGTTTTGGCAGTTCATGAATAAGAGCCGGCGCACACTCAGCCGCGGCAGCATAAAGGCCCCGTAAGGTGCGCTGGGCCATCCTGGACACGACCGTCTATATCGGCCACTGGGAGCGGGGACTTTACCCGGAGAGATTGGCCACCCTCCGGAAGGCCTACGTGATCCGGCACTCGGCAGTGGTGCTCTCAGAACTTCGCCGGGGCGCTCGAACGCGAGAGGCCCAACGGCTCGTGGAAGGGCTCTACCGGCTTGCCGCGGTTCGATGGGAGCCAACGGTCGAAGATTGGTGGGAAGCAGGCAGATTGATCCGGACGGTCGGTGATGCCCAGGGCTGGGACAGGAATAAGCGACGCGATTTCCAGAACGACGCCTTAATCGCCTTGACGGCCCGACGTCATGGGGCGACTGTGGTCACGGCGAACCGCGTGGACTTTGAGTTGCTCTCCAAGGAAGTCGGCGTTTCCGTGCTAACAGTGTGACCGAACCCTCCTACTGCCTTTACCTACTCCCCACTCACCGCCTTGCCGTGCTTGCCGCCACCACCTGGACCCCGCGGCGCCGGATAGCTCGCGACATGGATCGCGGCGAGCTGGGATCGGTGACGAGGACGTGCGCGGCGTCGTGGCCTCAGCGGCGCCCAAGGGGAGGCCGGTACCGTTTGGGGATCCCGCCGGGCATGGCCAGTACCGCAAGAATCTGGTCGTGGATCTTCCCATTGCTGGCCACGGTCTCCCCCCCGAAGATGTCGAACGGGCCGCCGCGAAAGTTGGACATGCGGCCGCCCGCCTCCTCGACGATCAGGCCTCCCGCGGCGATGTCCCAGGGTGACTGGTCGATCTCCCAGTACCCATCGAAG
>JBIOJT010000159.1:0-10097 GCA_044451055.1 Methylomirabilales bacterium (SeqCode) | reverse complement strand
CTTCGAGTCAGCCTTTCGCCACGCCCTGGGCAAGACCAGCAAGCTCCGACCGTTGGCGATGCCGTGATTTTGTCATGGAGGCCACTGTGGCTCCCCTCGGAGCAGGATTCCAATCGGACCCAATAGCGCATTTTTGAGGTTGAAATACTCCGACCGGGCGAGGATGGATGGAATGAAGGTTCGCTCTCGAGATTGACGGAGAAGGAGACAATGGCAAGCGGCAAGCTTTCAAGCAAGACGGCCATAATCACCGGGGGTGGCCGTGGCCTGGGCCGGGCGATGGCGCTGGGCTTGGTGCGCACCGGGATGAACGTGGTGATTACTGCGGCGCGCGCCCGCCACGAGATCGACGCGGTGGCGGATGAAGCCGCGAAAACCCGACCGGCGAGGCCGGTCCGCGCGTTGCTGGCGGATGTCACCCGGGAAGAGGACTGCCGGCGCGTGGTGAGCGAAACCATTCGAGAGTTCGGCGCGGTGCACATCCTGGTGAACAACGCCGGCCGCGGCATGCGTTTCGTCAGCGAGCACTTCTTCGACACGCCCACGAAGTTCTGGGAGACCGACACGGCGGTGTGGCGGATGATCATCGACACCAATGTCAATGGACCGTTCCTGATGGCCCGCGCCGTGGTGCCCCACATGCTTCCACGGCGCTGGGGCCGCATCATCAACATCTCGATGAACCATCAGACGATGCGCCGGGCCGGCTTCTCGCCCTACGGGCCGTCCAAGGCGGCGCTCGAGTCGGAGACCATCATCTGGGCGCAGGATCTGGCCGGGACCGGGGTGACCGTGAACTCCTTGCTGCCGGGCGGCGCAACCGCCACAGGGATGGTGCTGGACGGGATTGCGCCCGAGGCTCGCAGCCGCCTGCTCGATCCGGCGATCATGGTGCCCCCGCTCCTGTGGCTGGCGTCGCCGGCGGCCGACGAAGTGACCGGCGGCCGCTTCGTCGCCAACCTGTGGGACTCATCGTTGCCGCCGGAACAGGCGGCAGAAATGGCCCGCAGTGAGGCGGGCTGGACGGTCCCGATGCCTTGAGGGGCAAGCATAATCCGCGGAAGCAAGCCGCCGCCGTGCCTCAAGGCCCGGCGCGAGTCGCGAGCCGGACCTCGTGATCTTGGGCTGAGGCTGGATCAGCTCTTTCGCGAGGTCTTGGCGAAGAAGCCGGCCATGAGGGGTTCGAGGTCGCTCCCACCGCACGTGGGGCAGGTCGGCTTCTTTTTCTCCCGCTCGCGGATCGTCATCGTCACCGAGAATTCCTTCTGGCACTTGTTGCACAGAAATTCATAGATCGGCATGGCAATCCCTCCTTCACAAAGCCGGCCGAGTGCGGCCGCGACTGTCACCCACCTATATTCTAGTCCCGGGCGTCCGTCATTGCCAGGTGTTCGCCGGGGAAAAACCGCCCGCCGAATGGCCCGGCCCGGTTGTGAAAAATCTACCGCCCACCCGGGCCGGGGTCAAGGTTCCCGGCCCGGCGCCTCCCCTCCTGCCGCCGGCTTGCGCAAGAGATAAGTGAGGTACAGGCCGCCAAAGGCCAGCGGGATCTCCCGCAGCACCTCCAGCGAGGTTCGCTTCAGGATCGCGTGGAAGTTGCGGTCCACGGCCGTGACATACCCACCCAGCAGCGCGTTGGCCATCCGGAGCGGGAGCGGCGGAGGCGTGGGCCGGTTCCAGAATTTGTCCAGCACCACCAGGAGCCCGTTCGGCTTCGTCACCCGCTCGGCTTCTCGAAGAGTCCGCACCGGGTCGGGCACCACCGCCAGGATGAGATGCAGGACCGTCTTGTCGAAGGTGTCGTCGGGAAACCGGAGGTCCATGGCATCCATCTCCAGGAGGCGGATGTGCCTGTCCCCGATCTTGGCCGCCGCCCGCCGCAGCATCGCCGGCGTGAGGTCCACCGCCGTCACCTCCACGTCGCGCGGGATGAACTCGAAGTCCGCCCCCGTCCCGCACCCGACGACGAGCACCGAATCCCCGGCGCCAAGATCCAGGAGGGCGAGCGAACGGCGGCGGCTCCCGCGGAGAAACCGCACCACGGAATCATAGAAGACCGCCCAGACGGTGTACGCGCGACGGAGCCCGGTGTTCGTGGCCATGGTCATGCAAGAGATGCCAACGCGCTTGACTTCGCCCGATACCGGCCTACAATCGTTGCCACGACCTCGGGGAACGATCCACGCAGAATGGCGCCCCCCTGCGCTTCTGCCCCCTTGCTCCTCTGCCTCACAGACTTTCGCTCACACCTGATCAGGAGGAACGCATGGCCTCAGAATCGCTGGCCGGGCTGCTGCAGGGACGCAAGGTCTTCGACCTCGGGATGGAATTGTACCACGGGATGCCGCACCATCCGATGCACTCCCCCTTCATGTATCAGATGCTGCGGACCCACGGGGATCTCATGTACGGCGATGGCGTGACGGCGGCGGTGGACATCTTCGGGATGAGCTGCCACACCGGGACCCACCTGGACGGGCTGGGCCATTTCGCCAAGAACCTCTGCCTGCACGGAGGCACCCCGGTGGAGGAGGGTCAGAGCAAGACGCAGGGGATCAAGACCTGCGGCATCCAGCAGGTGGCGCCCATCCTGCGCCGAGGCATCTTGCTGGACGTGGCCGCGACCCAGGGCGTCGAGATGCTCGCACAAAACCAGGCCATCGGCCCGGCCGAGCTGGAAGCCGCGGCCAAGGCCGCCAAGGTGCAGGTGCGTGCAGGCGACGTCGTCCTCGTGCGCACCGGATGGATCAAATTCTGGCCGGACTCGCGCAAGTACTACAGCGTCCAGTCGGGACAGCCCGGGCTCAACGCCGAAGCTGCCAGGTGGGCCACGGACCAGGGCGCCTTCTGCATCGGCAGCGACAACTTCGCCGTCGAATACGTGCCCTCACCCGGAAACACGATGCCGGTCCACGTCCACTGCCTCGTGGAAAAGGGCGTGCACCTGCTCGAGGTGGTGAACCTGGAGGAGCTGGCCAGGACCAGGACATCCGAGTTTCTCCTGGTCATGGTCCCACTGAAGATCCGGGGCGGCACCGCCAGCCCGGTCCGGCCGCTGGCGGTCATCTAGAATCGTTCGGCAGTTCGACCGTTCGGTCGTTCGGCTGTTCGAAGAACCCTCGAACCATCGAACGACCGAACCACCGAACGCTTTTTTTTGTGATTTACGTCTCCAGTTCCGCGTTCCAATACAGGTAATCCCGCCACGAGTCCGGGGCGTTTTGCCAACTGATCGTGATGGCCAGCCCCGGCAGACGATCCGGTTTCAGCGGCCGGCTGATCAGGCGCATCCGCACTGCCTCCGGCGTGTTCCCTCCCTTCCGGACGTTGCAGGGAACGCAGCAGGTCACGATGTTCTCCCAGCTCGTCTTCCCGCCCAGCGAGCGCGGAATCACGTGGTCGAGGTTCAGCTCCTGACTGCTGACCCGGACCCCGCAGTACTGGCAGCGGAAGTTGTCGCGCAGGTAGATGTTCTGTCGCGAGAACTTCAGGGGCTGCCGCCTGGGCCGAATCATGCGCAAGAGGCGCACCACGGACGGCAGGCGGATCACGAAGCTGACGCTCCGGATCTCCCGATCCGTCTCCTCCACCACCTCCACCTTTCCCAGGGTGAGGAGTCGGATCGCTCGCTGCCAGGAGATGACCCGCAGCGGCTCGTACGTTGCGTTCAGCAGCAGGACGTGGGACATCTCAGGTACCAGGGGTCAAGCGTCAACACCGTTCATCTTCCCACGGAAACCGTTCCCTGGCCGGCGATCCGCTCCAGGTGCTCGAGGTACGCCTCGACGGGCGCGTTCCGCGGCAAGAGGCCGTCCAGGACCGCCTGCTCCAGTTGGGCCTTGACCTCGCCAACCCGCGGTCCCGCTTCGATTCCAAGGCGCGTCATGATCGCCCGGCCGATGCCCTTCGGCAAGAGCGGCCCTTGACCGTCCAGGCGATTCAGCTCGGCTGCCCGCGTCTCCAGCTCGTGGAGACGCGCCAGCGCCCCCTCGCGCACTCCCGGCCGGTGCGAGGTGACATCCGCCCGGCTCAGCTCCAGCAGATCCTGCAGGCCTTCGCCTGCCTCCCGGATCAGTCGCCGGATGGCGGCGTCGGTCCACGCGCCCTCGTACAAGGCCGGCCGCTGGTGCATCGCGACCAAGAGCCGGACCTTGTGCCACAGCGCCCGGTCGAACCGGAAGCGGCGAGCCACCTCGTCCACGAGGGCGGCGCCCACCGCCTCGTGCCCGAAGAAGTGGACGTCGCCCGCGGCGTCCACCGAGCGGGTCGTGACCTTCCCCGCGTCGTGGAGCAGGGCCGCCCACCGGACGGCCGGCCGGGCCGGCGCCTGGGCCACGACGGCCACCGTGTGCGGCCAGAGCGCTTTGTGGTGGTACCTGCCCTGCCCCGCCTTGAACTCCACCATCGCCTGGGCCTCGGGGAGCAGGTGCTTGAGCAGCCCGGTGTCCGCCAGGAACCCGAGCGCGGTCTCCACAGCCGCCCCCACCAGGAGGCGGTTCATCTCCAGGAGCCAGCGCTCGCGGCTGACCGTGAGAATCTCGGACGCCAGCTCGCACACGGCCTCGACGAGGTCCGGCTGCGGCTGCATCCCCAGCGTGGCGACGAACCGCGCGGCGCGTAGCGTCCGGAGGGGATCCTCCCGGAAGATCGTCCGCGGATCGCCCACCGTGCGCAACACCTTCCGATCGAGGTCCCGCCTGCCCCCATAGGGGTCCACGAGGTCGCCCTCGGCCGTCATGGCCATGGCGTTGATGGAAAAATCTCGCCGGGCCAGGTCATCCTTCAGGTTCTTCCCGAACGTCACCCGGGGTTTCCGGCTGCCATTGACGTAGATCTCGCCCCGGAACGTTGTCACCTGCACTTCCCGCCTGCGCCCCTCGCCGTCCAGGATCGTCCCGACCGTGCCGAACCGGCTGCCCACCGTGAAAACCGGAAGGCCCGCCGCGCGCAGGATGCGGGCGCTCTCGGCCGGCGGCGCGCTGGTGGCGAAGTCCAGGTCGGTCAACTCCTCCAACGCCTCGCCACGCAGGTGGTCCCGCACCGCGCCGCCCACCAGATACAATTCCTGATCGGCTCGCCGGAAGAGTTCGAACAGCCGGAACATCCTGGATTCACCCCGCCGGCACGCAAGGCCTCGCGGCCATCCGCGCCATGCCAGAAAAAAGCCCCGAGACCGGGTGGCCTCAGGGCATCCATGTTTCCATCAAACGAGAACTGCAAAATGCCTGCAGCCGCTTGCCTCGCGCGTGGCGACAGGGACCCGGGTCACGCCGTCGGGATGAGAACCCCGGCCCGCGGGTCGGGCGCCTGCCCTACCCCGATTTTCGTTCGTGGAACGGTATCACGACGACACACAACCGGCAAGACGAAAACTCGGGAGGAGCCCTTGCCGGTACGAACTTCCAGATCAGGTGACTGATGATGCCGGAGTGCCAGAAGGCGAAAAAGCCGGAAGTCCGGAATCCAGTGGGGCCGCACGCATCCAGCCGACGGCTCGAACGTCAGGCCGGTTTTTCCCCGCTCCCTGTTTTTCGCAGGCGTTCGACGTAGGCGGTGATCAGTTCGGAGGCCCCCTTCTCGAGCCCGACGAATTCCATCCCCGTACGGTACACGATCCGCCGCTCCCCCCGGGGCGTAGTGATGCGATGGCTGGCGAACTCGCGAAGTGCGCGGCCCAGCACCTGCACCTCCTTGCCCTCCACCGGGAAGGAGAGGCGGTAGATTTCGCCCGGATTCACGGGCTCGGTGTGCTCGATCAGGGCGCCCAACAGGCTGATGTCGAGGAGGTAGACCTCCTTGAGCTGAAGCTGGGCCGGCGACCCGTCCTCCATGCGGACGCGCGGGGCCCGACGCCGCTCGCTGCCGGGTTCGGGGGGAGGCGGCGGCGGGCGCCTGGCCACCCACGCCTTGCCGAGGACGCGGGCCACGCAGAGGGCCAGCTCGTCGAGGTCCACCGGCTTCCTGAAGAAGTCGTCCGCGCCCTCGCGCAGGGCGATGATGGCGTTGTCGATCGCGGCCGAGGCCGTCAGCATGATGACCGGGAGGGTCGGCCGCCGCTCCTTGATCTGGCGCAGGACCTCCAGGCCGTCCATCCCGGGCATGATGATGTTCAGGAAGACGAGGTCCACCGACTCCTTTCTCAGGAGCGACAGGGCCGTCGTGCCGTCCTTGGCCAGCAAGGGATGCATGCCCAGGCGCTGGCTGACGAAGTCTCCCAGGATCGTCAGGAAGAACCGCTCGTCATCTACCACCAGGGCCGTTTCCATGTCCGGATCCTCGTGTTCTCCAGATTACTCTGCCCCGGAACCGTATGGCCGCCCATCGGCAGCCGTCGCATTGGCCTGGAATCCTCGACACAGTCCATGCTGCTTTCCAATACCTGTTTCTACCACCTGCGAGGCAGGACTCGCGCCAGCAAGGCGCCGACCTGGAAGATGCGGGGCATCCGCCTCGCATAGACGTGGGCCAGGAGCTCGCGGGCATCCCGCCCCCGTCGCAGGCGGGCCACCAGCGGATTCTTGCTGGCCAGAATGCGAATCATCGCTTCGTATCCCGGATTGCCGAAGAGGGAATAGAGCCGCCGGTTCCTCGCCCCCACCGAGAGCTGGTGCTCGAATGCGTCCCGCCACGAACGATCGTAGTCCTGGCCCTCGGCCAGTGCACGAGCGGCCAGATAGCCCGAGAGCATCGCATACCGCATCCCGAATGCGAAGAGGCAGTCCTGGAATCCCGCAGCCTCGCCCACGTACAACCGGCCATCCTGCACCGCCGTCGAGGGGACCCGCAGGGCGCCGCCGTACCCGAACCGCCGGATCGTCGCCATGGGGACGGCCCGAATCTGCTGGAACCGTTGCAGCGTCCGCTCGAGGAGGCGGCGCCCGTCGGCGTGATCAGCCGGAGATCCCGTGACGACGACGCCACGCCCGTCATCCACGATCCGGTACGCATAGAACTGCGGCGCGCACGCGTCGTCAGTCAGCACCTCGATGGAGTCTTGCGCCGACGTGTGGAACTCGATGCCGGCAATCAGGAGGTTCGGCCTCCGGGGCCCCCAGGCGATGACGGTTGCCCTCTCCTCCGGCAGCCGGGACGCATATCGGATGGTTACGCCTGCGTCTTTGGTCTGTCGCTCCAGGGCCTCGTCGATCGAGCCCGCGGCCGGACCCCGCCAGACGCGGTACATCAACGGAGCGCGGGCTGAGACGGTGACCTCGCGGAGCGATGGACTGTAGGCCTTGAATGAATGGATCGGCTGATGATCGAACGTGGGCTGGAGCCCACATCGCCTCACCGTGTCCAGCGCGTCTTCCGGGAAGGACCAGTTCTCCAGGTACTCGATGTCCCGGATGGCCTTGCCACAGTACCGCTTGGCCTCGTGGATCTCGACCGGGATCCCCCGCGCCGCCAGATTGATGGCGCAGGTGAGCCCGGCGATCCCCCCACCCGCGATCAGGACGCTTTGCATGGCAGTCCGCTCATTTTCCCACCATCGTCCATCAGCTATCAGCTATGAGCGAATCCGGCCATCAGCCATGAGCCAAAGGCGATCCCCAGGCCCGAAAGCTCCCGGCCGGGAATTCGGTCAGACCCTAGCAGCCGGCCCGAGGGTCGTCAAGGAAGGAAAGGATACAGGTTGGCGCCCGGGGCACCCGGCGTGCCGGAACGGGAAGTCAATGCTGCGCGCTGTGATCCGGCGCAGACCGACATCTCCACGCATACCGAGGGACCCGTGAGGTAGCAAGCCCTCCAGGCTCTCCACAGTCGGCGGTGGTCTATACCGAAGGGTATAGCAGAATGCGCCCGCGGATGGCTCGCGCATGCTCTAGCGCCGGAGGACGGACGATTGATACACGAGCCTGTATCCATCAGCGTACGAACTTTCTTCGGCTTGTACCGCTCAGAGGGGAATCTCCCTTGTCTTTTCCACGCGGTGCCGGAATGGTCGCGCTGGCACGCTCCCTGCTTGATCCACGCGTAGGAGCGAGGCCGTGCGATGGGTGTGAGGGTCGCCACCGTTTGTTCTGAGACCCCACCCCGGGCGCGGAGGACCTTCCATCATCTTCTGAGCCGCCGACGATCGGTCAGCAACGGACGGGGAAGGCATTGCGTGCGCGCCATGCATGACTCCACTGCGCATGTTCTTATTGTTGATGACGATGCCTCCATCCGCGAGGCCCTCACCGCGGCGCTCGAGCACGCCTATGTGGTCCATGTCGCCGCCACGGGGGCCGAGGCATGCGACATCCTCCGGTGCCACCCTATCGCAGCCATCGTCCTCGATGTCATGCTCGGTCGTGAGCACGGGCTGGACCTG
Organism: Methylomirabilales bacterium (SeqCode); assembly: GCA_044451055.1. Classification (GTDB taxonomy): domain Bacteria; phylum Methylomirabilota; class Methylomirabilia; order Methylomirabilales; family 2-02-FULL-66-22; genus 2-02-FULL-66-22. The sequence goes on along the minus strand of JBIOJT010000159.1, from coordinate 1,783 downwards.
ATCGGGCGGTTCCGGACGCTCTCCCAGGCGCCGATCCTGATCCTCACGGGCCACGGCTCGGAGGAAGTGGCCGTCCGCGCACTCCGCGCGAAGGTGAGCGAGTACCTGAAGAAGCCGATGAACCTTTTGGAGCTCCGCGCCGCGTTGGCCCGCCTCACGTCACCCGCCGAGGCGGTGCCCGATCCCGTGGAGCGGGCGCGGCGCCTGATCGAGGAGCACCCCGGTCGCGCAGACACCACGGAGAGCCTCGCGCGACAGGTCGGCCTGAGCGACCGGCATTTCCGCCGCCGCTTCTTCGAGGCGACTGGGAAGACCCCACGGCGCTACATCACCGACGTGCGGATGGAGCGGGCGGCGGACCTGCTGCGCACCACGTCCCTCGGCATCGAGCAGATCGCCCTCCAACTCGGGTATCCCAGCGGCCTTCGATTCACCCGCGTGTTCAAGCACAATCTCGGTCGCACTCCGTCCGAATTCCGCGCCACTCAGGGCGCTCCCGGCTCGGAGAGCGGTCCCTCTGGGAGCCGGTGAGCCCGGATGGCCGGATTCGTCGCTTTTTGTCCGAAAACGTCGCGAGTTTCCTCTTGCAGCCCTTTGGGGACCTACGCTATAGGCACGGGTACACTCGGTGATCCAGACTGCCGCGACCGGTTGTCGCTATCGATGCGCTCGCTGGAGGCGTCTGCCCGTGTCGGATCCTGGCTGGTGTCCTGCGCGCCTGCTGCTGGCGCTCCTCGTGACGCTCCCGCTCCGCCCGGCTCCGGCCGCCGCCCCTCACCATAATCAACCGCATTCCGCATAAACAATCGGACGGTGCTTTTTCCGCCACCGGTTGTTTATGATGGGGTCCGGAGTGGTCTCGACTCGCAAACGACCGTCCGGTTGTATTCGAAGGAGACGGTTGTTTACGAAGATCAAAGGGCGGCGCGCGGTTTACTGCATGGAGATCCTGATACAGCAGGAGCAGGTGGAAGCAGGAGGAGGGTGAGCCCACCTGTGGTCAGTGACTGGCTCGGCTCTATCAGGCGAATGACGTCGAAAGGTATGCAGCCGACAAAGCCCGCGAGGTTTCAAAGACGATCAAGGCCGTGCGAGCTTGCAGGGAACAGGCGTTTGAGGCCTTCGAGGCGTCTCCCATACGGGTGGGGGGGAAAGGGTTGATGGGCGCGACGCGGTCGATCATGAATTTTCGCGTGCGGGCTCGGCTGATTGCTGGTTCCCACCATACAAGGGCCGGCGGGATTGATCCCTAGCTCTCACCATGGCCCACTTATCGCTTCAACCCGCTGGTCCCCGGCGTGTGCTTCCACTCGTCGAACTCCAGAGGAAGGAGGGCCAGTATCTGTGGGGCCTCCATAGCATGGAGGTCGTAGGTAAGTTCTAACTCTCGAGGTGGACCAATCAATGGGGGCAGGCCAGATCCTGGGATTTCGTAACTAATGGTGCCATCCTGAAGCCGTGCGTACGCGAGGCGGGCGCGCTCGCTTCCTGCCCCCTTGATCCGCCATTCCGAGCCGTCACGGATCAGACTGAGCTTGCTGCGAGCCCTCCACCATGTGTTCAGGTGCATAGGCGTGGTGATCCAGACGTTCTCCGTCAGGCGCAATTTATCCAGATGGTGCAGAAGTTGAAGATAGGTTTCCTGTTCCTTTGTCTTCAGGATGTAGTCCGGATGAGTCAGGATGCTGATCAACCCGTGCTTTTGCCGGACCAGTTCAATCTGCCGCTCCCACAGCTCCAGCGAGTACTCGTTCAGAAAGTGAAACAACGCATAGTCCTGAGT
>JBIOJT010000158.1:0-10136 GCA_044451055.1 Methylomirabilales bacterium (SeqCode) | reverse complement strand
CTGTCGGAGAATTGGGTTTGGAGGCTGTACGACCGAATAACGACCTCCACATTTGGCTCAGGATCGACGATCTCGGCGCGGTCCATGATCCGAGGACCCCCCGAAATGGACTCCGAGGGATTACTCCGACAGGCTCCTAGACAAAAAAAAGGGGGAGGGCCATGCGGCCCTCCCCATTGGTGTCTCCAGGCTGCCCGGCCCGCACGCTACTGTCTGGTCGATGACCGATTCGATCTATTTCCCGGGATGGTCCGCCGGGCACAGCCCTCCCGCCTTGCGGGGGACTTCAAAGCGCTTCAAGAAGATCTTGTGCACGTCTCACTCCGCCTCACCTTTCTCCCAGCTTGAGCCGGAACAGGCTCGCCGGGTTCTCCCGCAAGATGCGTCGGGCGAGATGCATGGCCTCCTCTTCGGTGAGGGAGCCATCCTGAACCTTTTCCGCCAGCACGCGGCTGACCACCTTCCGCCCCAGCACACTGTGGCCGTAGGCGCCTTCCGGAATTATGAAGTCGCCACCGAAGGCGAAGATCTTGTTGGCGGGCACCGTCTCGATCGCCTCGTGCAGCATGCGGGCGCCGGCCGTGGGCGAGATGATGTGCAGCCAGCAGAGGTCCAGGTACACGTTGGGGAAATTCTTGGCGAGCGCCAGGGCCTCACCCATGTACGGGTAAGCGCCATGGAACAAGTCGAACTTCGCCTCGCGGTATTCGATGAACAGGTTAACCAGGTGCATCGGATTGGAGTTGGTCAGGTTGTTCTCGTTTCCCTCCTGCAGGCCGGTGTGGATCTGGATGGGCAGGTCATGCTCGATGGCGGCACGAATGATCTCGTGGACGACGTAGTCCTGAAGCGGCCGGGCTTCCTCCCAGGACAGTCCTTCGCCCAGGTGGGTCGCGATGCGGTTGAAGAGCCGCTCGGCGTCGGCCCTGGCCACCTTCTCGAAGCGAATGATGCGGCGGTAGGCCAGGCCAATCTTGATGCCGATGGCGCCATCGGCCAGATAGCCCCGGAGCACCACGTGCATTGCTCTCAGCAGGTCGCTTAACGAGTGGATGGTCAGACCGCTGTCCGCCTCCAAGACGGCTAACTCCTCGCGAGTGCGCGCCGCCGCGAAGTGCTCCAGCCGCACCACCGGGGCGAAGAAGGTCCCGTCCACGGTGGCCCGGCCATCATCCTGAATACTGATGGCGATCCGGGCCTTGTCCTTGAGGACATGCTGGTACCACCCGGGCCGCTTTGACGCGGCGATGGCGTCGGAGAGGCGGCGGTAGCTCTCCCGGGTGATATCAGGGACGCCGAAGAGATCGCGGGCGGCGATGCGCAGGCACTGGCCGTAGCCCGTATGGCGGATGCGCTCCCAGTATGGCTCAACGGCATCCCAGCGCTCCCCCAGGGTCATGTCGCTCCGGACCGGCGCGGGGTACGGGCGGGGTCGCCGCATCCGGACGGCGCGCTCGACCAGTACGGCGCGCATGGGCAGGCGGACGGCCTCGAACAGAGCCGGTGGCATTCCGGCGGAGATGAGGTCGCTGGCCGCGTAGTGGGGGAACAGGTAGGAGAAATCGACGGCGGCGCGGCTCCGCTCCTCTTCGGGCAAGAGGTGCTCGTGGGTATCAACGAGAGCGATGGCATTGACCGCTTCGGCGATGCGCGTGGCGAGGTCCGACACCATTCACCTCCTGGATAGATTCCCTGTCAGGATCTTTACCACGAAACTGACGCGATCGCCAAGCACGGACATGATGGTTGTTGAGATTAGCCTTTCACCAGAGGTCGATCGCTTGCAACCGGAGTGGGGGAACGGCGGTGATTTGTAGCGGGCTTGTTCGGTGCTCAGGCGTTTCCGCTGATGTTGCCCCCCCAGCGCTCCTCGATGCGGCGGATCTTCCACAAAAACACCGAGAAGCCCCACGTGAGAAGGAACATGCCGACAATTCCGTACCCGAGAATCTCGAAATTCAGTTTCCCCAGAGCGACGAAGACCGGCGCTTTCAACTCCAGCTTGTCAGTGAGCACCTGAAGCAGTTCGATCGTGCCGATGATGAGCGCTACAGCGACCGACAGGCCGGTGGTCGTGATGTTGTAGTAGATCTTCCGCAAGGGACTCGAGAAGGCCCAGCGGTAGGCTTTCGACATAAACGCGCCATCAGCCGTATCCATCATGGACATGCCGGCGGCAAAAAGAATCGGCAAGGAAATCACCGCGAGAAACGGTACCTCGCCGGTTGCGACGCCGGCGGTGATCGCCAGCAGGGCGATCTCCGACGCCGTGTCGAAGCCAAGGCCGAACAGGAGGCCGACCGGGTACATCTGCCAGCTATGGTTGATGAGCCGCTGGAGTCGGCCTCCGAAGAGCCGATTGAGGAATCCGCGTTGCATCAGCAACTCCTCCAGATGCTGCCGTTCATAGCGGCCGCGCTTCATCTTCTGCCAGACCTTGAGAATGTCGAGCAGTACGAGCAGGTTGAGAATCCCAATGAACCACAGGAACAATCCCGAGACGCTGGTGCCGATGAGAGCCCCATAGCCCTTGAGCACAGGCAGCTCTGTCTGTACGGCCTTGGTCGTGATGGCAACAGCCACCGCCATGCAGAACACGATCGTCGAGTGGCCCAACGAGAAGAAGAAGCCTACGCCCAGCGGCTGGTTCCCCTTCTGAAGGAGAAACCGCGTGGTGTCGTCGATGGCTGAGATGTGGTCGGCGTCGAAGGCGTGGCGCAGCCCAAAGGTGTAGGCGAGCGCCCCGAGACCAGCCATCGCGGCGTAGCGCGGTGTGTAGAGCGCATACAACCCCCAGCCCACCACGTGGAGCGCTCCGATGATGCTGAAGAAGCCCGCCAGGCGAGTCCACTCGCTCCCGGTGAATCGCCAGCGGAGGTCTCCGTCGGTCCGAGCCACGTCGTTTTGCCTCCCCAAGGTCATTCCCTCCCTGTGCGCCGCGGGCCAGGCCGCCCATCCCCGAGGGCTGGCAAGGCATGGCGAAGTTCGGCACCGCGCTTCATGGCGCGGTTCCGGGGTTCGGAGAGTACGGCTGCGGCTGCGGATGGTGGGCGCGACGCAGTGTTTTCTGTGATCCGCAGCGGCGGCACACGCCGAAAATAGCCAGGTGATCGAGATCAGCAGCGAACCCATAGCGCTCGGCCAACTCCTTTCCGAGCGCGGCAAAGGCGTCGGGCACGACCTCTACGGCGCGACGACAGCGACGACATACGAGGTGGTGGTGATGGGGGTGCCGATGGAGTTCATACTCGACTTGGCCCTGGCCGAGATCGGTCCGCGAGACGAGGCCGAGTTCGGTCAGGAGTTCGAGATTGCGATACACCACAGACTTATTCAGGGAGGGATAGGCTCGGCGAGTTCGCTGCAAGACCTGGTCAGCGGTGATGTGCTTGTGGCTCTGGGCCAATACCGACAGCACCATTAAGCGCTGGCGTGTCACCCGAGAACCGTACCTCCGCAGACTCTTGATCAGTTCCTGACAATTCCGCATTTCACCCCAGTTGATATCGCGACGAGTTGCAATAACTTCTTACCCTATTTCTAACGGGACGTCAAGGGGCGGAAAGGTGGACTTTCCTCTTGACAGGTGAGAGTGGCTACCCGAATATCCCACAAGGTCGTAGATTTTCACACAGAGATGGCCAATGTCTTCTCTAAAGAGGTGGTGGTCTGGCCGCGATTCGGGCGCGAGCGGGGTTGCCGGCTCCCCGGCGCCTTTCGGCCCATAACCAAATTCCCCTCAGCCACCCGGGGGTCGGGATGACTTGGGCAAGAAGGCGATGAGCGCACACCGGGGACGGTGCCTGATCCCAGCGCGAGGTTTTGGGTGCCCGGTTCGCCGCCAGCGTGGGCGGGCTGGTCCGGCTCAGGGACGGGGGAGCCGAGGCGAGCGAGTCCTTCTCCTGTGCGTCCTCGGCCTGGCGATCGTGGGCATCACCCTGAGCCCGGCGTCGGCCCCTGCCCACCCGCTGGGAAACTTCAGCATCAGCCAGTATACGGGCATCCGGGTCAGCCCGGAGCGCATCGAGTTGCGCTACGTCGTTGACCTGGCCGAGATCCCAACCTACCAGGAGATCCAGGCGACACGCATCGTGCCGGAGGTGGGTCATCCAAGCCTCGAAGCATATCTGGCCCGAAAGCTCGACACCTTAAAGGAGGGCCTGTTCCTGGAGGTTGACGGCCGGCGCCTCAGTCTCCGCGTCGAATCGAGCGAGGTGATCTTTCCTCCCGGGGCCGGCGGGATGCCGACGATGAAGCTCGGGGCGGTCTTCCGGACGAAGCTGCCCGAACCGACTGCGCCTGGTGCCAGGCGTCTCACGTATCGCGACGGCAATTTCCCGGGCAGGGCAGGCTGGAAGGAGATCGTCGCGGTTGGAGAGCGAGACATCACGCTCAGGGAGAGCTCTGTCCCCGAGAAGGATCGGAGTCAGGAGCTATCGGACTACCCCGCGAACCTCTTGAACAGCCCGCCTCAGGTCTTGGAGGCGCAGCTCGCGTTCGGCGGCGCTCAGGCCCTCGCTGAAGACCAGTCGGGGCCCTCCCGGTCTGGAGCGTCGCCTGGGAACACCCAGGCCCCGGCGCACTCGGGGGGCGTCGCGGTTCCCGGGAGTGACCAACCCCCCGGGCCGTCGGGCGCCGGGGCTGCAACCGAGGGGACCGATGCGGCGGTCCCGGAGTCGGGAGGGACACTCGGGCTCCGGGCCAACAAGCAAGGGACCCCGCGAGACGCCTTTACCCAACTGATGACCGCAAAGGAACTGCCGTTCAGTTTCATGGTGTTTGCCTTGGCGGTGGCGGCGGGGCTCGGGGCGGCCCACGCCCTGGAACCCGGCCACGGCAAGACCATCGTCGCAGCGTATTTGGTCGGCTCCCGGGGGACGGCTTGGCACGCCTTCCTCCTCGGCCTCATCGTGACCTTCTCGCATACGGCGGGGGTCTTCCTTCTCGGCGTGGTGACCCTCTTCGCCTCGCGCTACATCGTGCCCGAGCACCTCTATCCCTGGCTCGGCGTCGTGTCCGGCCTGGCCATCGCCGTCCTCGGTTTCACGCTCTTCCTCCGGCGATACGCCGGGGAGGCGCACGACCATGCGCATTCCCACACCCATGTCCACGACCATCCCGACCATTCTCATGAACATGCCGACCATTCGCACCCGCCCCATCCCGACCATGGAGCGGCTTCTCCTCACCATCACCACCATCATTCCCCGGGGCCTGGCGAGGTGGTTTCCTTTCCGGCCCTCTTGGCGCTCGGCGTCACCGGGGGTATGGTTCCGTGTCCCGCGGCCCTGGTGGTGCTGTTGACCGCAGTCTCCCTGCACCGGGTCGGCTTTGGTCTGACCCTCATCGTGGCTTTCAGCGTGGGCCTGGCGGCGGTCCTGATCGCGGTCGGGATGCTCATGGTCTCCGCACGGCGTTTGCTGGCTCGCTTCCAGACGCAGGGGCCACTCATCCAGCGCTGGCTCCCCTTGACTTCTTCCGTGCTGATCACGATTCTCGGCCTGGCGATCGCGGTCCAGGCGCTTGTGACCGCCGGCATTATCCAGATCCGTGTTTGAAGATATGGGAGGCGCGTCGACACGGATGGGAAGATCCCGGGAGAGGGCGACGACAATGAGAGCGCGGCTCGCGGTGCTCGTCGCGAGCCCCCTCCTCCTGCTCTTCTCTGCCACGGAGGGGCTGGCCGCCCTGTCGAGGTCGACCGACCAGGCCATTCAGTTCTACCAGTCGCGTGTGGCAAAGGCGCCCGGTGACTTCGCGAACTACGCCAAGCTCGGTGCGGCCTATCTCCAAAAGGGGCAGGAGACCGAGGACGTCACATTTTACACCCTGGCAGAAGAGACCTTGAAACGGTCGCTGGAGCTGGGTGCGGATCCCGGTTCCGCCGCCGCCGCCCACACCTCCCTGGCCGTCGTCTATTCTGCCCGGCAGCAGTTCCAGGACGCTCTCGCGCACGCTCAGAAGGCCCTCGAGTATGGCGACCGAGACCTCCTCTCCTACGGAGTCCTCGGGGACGTCTATGTCGAAATCGGGGAGTACGAGAAGGCGGAAGACGCCTACGCGAAGCTGCTGGGCGTCCGTGGACCGCGTTACCCCCATAGTGGGCTCTCCCGCCTCCTGTTCCTCCGGGGAGATCCCCAGGGCGCGATCCGGGAGATGCAGCGAGGCATTGCAGGGCTCCGTGAAGCGAGCGCACTCAAGGCGGATCTCATCCGGGGCCAGGTCCAGCTCGGGGAGCTGCAGTTCCAGGTCGGGGACTTGCCAAACTCGGAGAGCGCCTACCGGGATGCCCTCAAGAGCCTTCCGGGGTTTCATCGGGCGTTGGCCGGCCTCGCGCGGGTCCGGGCAGCGCAGCAAAGCTACCCGGAGGCGATCCGGCTCTATCAGGAGGCTCTCAGCGTCGTTCCGCTGCCCGGGTATGCGGCCGCGCTGGGCGACGTCTACGCGAAGATCGGGCGGCCGGAGGACGCCAAGAGGCAGTATGACCTCGTTGAGCGGATCGGCTATCTGAACAGCATCCATAACAAGGTCGTCTACGATCGGGAGCGGGCCTTCATTTACGCCGATCATGACCTGAAGCTCTCGGAAGCACTCGAGCTGGCCGAGCGAGAGTTGGAGGTGCGGTGGGACGTATACACCTACGATGTCTTGGCCTGGGCGCTCTACAAGAACGGAAGGCCCCGGGATGCCCTCTGGGCGACAAAGGAGGCGCTTCGGGCGGGCACCAAGGACGCCAGACTCTTCTTCCACGCGGGCGTGATCCATCGAGCTCTGGGGGAGGATGACACGGCTCGCGCGTATCTCCAGCGCGCGCTGGCGACCAATTCGTCCTTTGACCTCCTCCACGTGGATGTCGCCCAGCGAATCCTGACGGAGATCGGAGGTCGACTGAGCCCACGCTGATCCGGCGCCTGTCCGTTTTCGCCCTGACCGGAGCCAGCCATCCTGCGGAAAGCCCGGTCCAGCCCGCCGATGTCCGCCGGGGTTCATGCCACGGAGCCAAACCTGTGGGGCCCGTGGCTTCTCCCGACGGACGGTGCATTGCGCTCTCGAAGGGGAAGAGGCCATCTTCGGACGACCAGAGGCGAGTGGCTGATTGCGTTGTGATGAGCTGTTCGTCCGGGGAGATCTCGCTCGGGTTGTCTGATCTGCCTGGAGGGTACCGAGTGCGACCTGGCACGGAGACGGGGGTCCAGCCTGCCAGCGAGAAGCGACGCTCCGCCTCAGGATGCGCAATGTTGATCTGTTGTCATAGGCGAGCTGACCTGGACACGCGGGCTCTCGCTAGCCCGGGTCCGCTTTCCTGGAGTTAACTCTGCGAGACCGGCGACGAGGGGAATGGCTGCGATGATGTTTCTCAATCCGGCGGCGTTTCTGGCACTGCTCACGATCCCGGTTGTCATCCTGTTTCACATATTGAAAGTCCGCCGGCAACAGGCGGTGGTCAGCAGCACCCTGCTCTGGGAAGACAGCCCGCGGGAGCAGCGGGCGAGCGCTCCCTTTCGCCGGCTGAAGCCGAATTTTCTCCTCTTGCTGCAGCTCTTGACGATTCTGACCCTGGCGCTGGCCCTGGCCAAGCCGGTCCGAACCGTGCTGGTGACGGGATACGAGCGGAACGTCCTCATCCTGGATGTGTCGGCCAGTATGCAGGCGCGGGACGTCCCGGGCCCGCGATTCGCCGCGGCGAAGCATGCCGCCCTCGCGACGGTAGAGCAGCTCCGGTCCGGCCAGGAGGCCATGGTCATCGAGTCCGGCCAGGAGGCGCGCGTGCTGCTCCCCTTCACCGAGGACCGGCAGGCGCTGCGCCAGGCCATTCAGGCCCTGGAGCCCCTGGATGTCCCGGGTCGGCTCTCCGAGGCGTTCCGCCTGGCCCAGGCCACTCTCCAACAGGGCGGGCGGACGGCCGTGGTGCACGTGTTCACCGACGGGGCCTTCGAGACCCCGAGCGTGCCGGACTTTGGCGGGGCAGCCATCCGCTGGCACCGGTTCGGGCAGCGCGGCCGCAATGTCGGCATCACGGTCTTCGAGACGCGGAAGGCGTACCACGGAGCCTACGAGTACGAGGCGTTTCTCTCGGTCGGAAACTATGGCAGAGACGAGGCCACTTTCGACCTCGTGCTGACGCTGGACGGGAAGCCGTTGAAACGGGAGCGGGTCACCCTGGGGCCCGAGGTCAAGCGCTCGTTCGTCATCCCCTTCACCCATGACGCGGCCGGCATCCTGCGCGCCGAGATCACGGCCGAGGGTGACTTGGCCGTGGATAAGCATGCCGTGGCCGTGCTCCCGTCGCCTCACACCGTTCGGGTGCTCCTGATCAGTTCGGGCAACCCGTTCTTGGAGAAAGCCCTGGCGGCAGACGCGCAGGTGCAGGTCGAAAGGGGGACCCTGGATCTGTTGGCCAAGGCAGCCGAGTACGACGTGGTGATCCTCGACAACGTGCCCGCGAAGCGGGTGCCGGCCGGCCGGTACCTCTTCATCAATACCCTTCCCGAGGGCACCTCACTCCAACTCCAGGGGCGCGTGGAACAGCCCTCCATCATCGACTGGGACCGAACGCACCCGGCGATGCGGTACCTGGATTTCTCCAAGGTGGCGATCCAGGAGGCCATGCGGGTCCGCCCTCTGGGCAGTGGGCGCGCCCTGGTGGAATCCAATCTCACGCCGTTGATCTACGCGCTGGATGAGCGCGGGTTGAAGGCCATCTTCATCGGCTTCGACCTGTTCCGCACCGATTTGCCCCTCCGCGTGGCGTTCCCCCTGTTCGTGAGCAACGCCCTCCGCTGGCTCTACCCCAATCAGCTCGAGGACGCCGGCCTGCAATTGCGGACCGGTCAAGCCCTTACGGTCAGCCTCCCGGCAGGCGTGCAGGAGGCCACCCTCACCGATCCCACCGGCAAGAGCCATCGCCTCCAGGCCGATGCGGACGGCCGGGTGAGCTTCGGGGGAACGACGCACGTCGGAATCTACCGGGTGAGGGCGGGGAAGTGGGAGCAGCAGTTCGCTGTGAACCTGCTGAATGAGGGAGAGTCGAACACCACCCCCCGGGCCCAGGGCCTGCCGGAGCGGGCCGGCCAGGGCGCCTCCGAGGACCAGCCCACCACCTTTCCATCGCGCCAGGAGCTGTGGCGCCTCTTCGCCATCCTGGGACTCCTGCTCCTCCTCCTCGAGGCGGCGTTCTACCATCGGGAGGCGCAGGGCCAGTGGCCGCCGCTGGCGATCGTCGCCCGGGCGCTCGTGCTCGTGCTCTTGATCCTGGGGCTACTCCGGGTGGGCATCCATCGCGTCACGGACCAACTCAATGTCCTCTTCCTTCTGGATGCCTCGGACAGCGTCCCGCTCGAGACCCGAGCGAAGGCCCGCCAGTATGTGGAGGAAGCGGTCAAGGCGGCCGGCCCGCGGGACCGGTACGGGGTCGTGGTGTTCGGGGGCAGCCCGGTGCTGGAGACCGCGGTCGGGACCGGTCCGCTCGAATCGAAGCCGCCCATCGTGACCGACAGCCGGGCGACCGATATCGGGGCGGCCATCAAGCTGGCCCTGGCGGCGTTCCCCCAGGAGGGGGCGAAGCGCATCGTCGTGTTGAGCGACGGGAACGAGAACCAGGGGGACGCGCGGGAGGCCGCCCGTCTGGCGCGTGCCGAGGGAGCCGACATCTATGCGGTCCCACTCAAGAGTGATCGCGCGGCCGAGCCGCTCGTGGAGAGCCTGGTGGTGCCCCAGGAGGTGAAGTTTGGCGAGTCCTTCCTGGTCCGCGTTGTGGCCTGGAGCCCCCGGGAAACGACGGGGAAGATTTCCCTCTACCGGGACAAGGAGTTCCTGGGTGCGGAGCCCGTCAAGCTCAAGTCGGGCAAGAACGTCTTCGTCTACCAGCAGTCGATTGACCAGGGCGGCTTCCACATCTTCCAGGCCCGCCTGGAAACGCCCGACGATCTCCTGCAGGAGAACAAGCGGGGCGTGGGGGTGGTGGCGGTCCGGGGGCGCCCACGGGTCCTGTACGTCGAGAAAGACCGCGACCAGGGGGCGAACCTGCTCCGGGCGCTGCGGGCCCAAAACCTCCAGGTCGAGATGGTGGGCGCCGAATCCCTACCCACCACCATGGCGGGCCTCACCCAGTACGACTCCGTCATCCTGAGCAATAT
>JBIOJT010000157.1:0-10149 GCA_044451055.1 Methylomirabilales bacterium (SeqCode) | reverse complement strand
GACGAAGCGTGCAACCGCGGGGGAGGCGGCCATGGCAAAGCCGCCCAGCCCCATGGTCTCCACGATGGCGGAATCCCCCATGTCGGGGTTCGCATCCTCTGGACCGAACCCGGGGAAATACAGCCCCTCCGGCATCTCGACGGGAGCGGTGAGCCAGCGATCACCGAGTCCCGCGACCCGAATGCCGAAGTCGGTGCCGTTTCGCGCCATGGTCACCACCATCGTCGAGTCCTGGATCGCAAGGCACGGGTCCGTGCTGGCCTTGCCGGCCGCCATGGCGACATTGAGGAAGAACTGATCGTTGCCCGCGATGAAGTCCGCCACCCCGGCAACGACCTGGCTGTCCGCGCCCGCCCGCACCAGATGGCCCATCAGGGCCCGGGCCAGGAGGCACGAGGCCGCCACGTTGCGCTGGTGCATCTCGTCGCCCATGCGGAGCGCCTGGGCCATCAGGACGCGGAGATCAATGCCGCCGCTCGCCCGGATCACGGCACCCAGAACCGGTCTGGCCTCACGCTGAAGCCAGCGCAGCCGTTCCACCACGCTCTCGTCGTTGGCGCCGAAGCGCAGGACCTTGCCCAGGCCCTCATTGATCGTGACGTAGGCCCGGTTGCCCAGCGCGCGGTTCTCTACGACGAGCACAGGCATGGAGGGCGTGATGATGCCCGTCATCGGTCCCACCGCCCCCATGTGATGGCAGGTCCCGAGGCGGACCTTCCCATGCCCGATGAGGTCCAGGGCTGTAGCGTCATCTGCCGCCCAGCCTTCGTATCGCATCGCGCACAGCACCGCCGCTCGCATCGTCTCGCAAGCGCGCTCCCAGGAGAGCGGCGGCCCGGCGTGGAGGACGGTCCGCCCCGTGAGGCCCATCGCCTGCTCGGCTGTGAGACAATCCACCAGGACCGGCTGCGCGTGGACCAGCCGCTCGAGGGCCGTCCGGTTGGCGGTCTTGATGCTCATTCTTCCTCCTCGGCCTCATCCGCAAGAGCAGCCAGGAGGGCCGCCTTGTGCGGGTCGCCGCCGGCGGGTGGCGACCAGGCCACGTGAATCACCCGAACGCCGAGTCGTTCGAGTTCCAGCGCGAAGGTTTCGAGTCCGAGATTGATGACGCGGATCTCCTGGCGGAAAAAGTCGTTGACGGCTGCCATCATGCCTCCTCCAGGCCAAGGAGCGACCGCAAGACCGGCTCCCCGCCGGCGATGCACGCCGCGGCGCGAACCGCCTGCGCATTCGAGGGCAGCACCCAGGCCCCGGCTGCCTCCAGCCGAGCGACTTGGGCCTGGAGGCCTTGCGGATCTCCTGGGGTTCCAATCACACTCGCCACGACGGTGAGATCGCGTCCCCGGGCGCGCGCCTCGGCCCGCGCCGCCTCGATGGCGGGTGTGATGTCACCGGCTGGATCCGGCGCGGCTCCATGACCGAGCACCACATCCAGGAGAAGGACGGCCACATCGGGCTCCCGGGCCGCCTGGCGGATGGCCTCGACCCGCAGCGTCGAATCGAGCATCGGGTGGGCCCTGCCGACCGTGAATTCGTCCGCACCGAGATCCAGCACGCTGTGCTGCCCCACGGACCCGGGCATGAGATTCGTGGCCACCGGGCCCAGGAGGGGCTCCAGGATGAGGACGGCTTCATGGGCCAACGTGCCCCCCGCATACAGCCCACGTGTGGCCCGCTGTTGGGGAGCCAGCGTCCGACGGAGCGCCCGGACGCGCTGACAGATCCCCTCCAAGGGTGGGCTGAAGGGACGTGGCTTCCAAGCGACGCCTTGGAGTGCTGCAATCGCGGCCTCAGCGGCGTCCTCCAAGGTCGCGACCGTGGCGACCTCCTCCTCCCGTCTCACCTTCACATCGCGTCCCAAGAGTGCCATCACGCCGGGCTTCCCGATGGCGCGAAGCCGCGCCTCGACCTGCCCCCGGACGGCCGGGGCAGGGGGCTTGCCGATCACGATGATGCATTCCGTGGCCGGGTCGGCACCCAGCGCATCCAGGGCCTGGAGCGTCATGAGGCCGCCGACCTTCTCCGTCATGTCACGGCCTCCGACCCCGATCGCCTGCGAGACTCCCTCCCCGCAGGCTGCGAGGAGACACATCACCTGCTGGAGCCCGGTGCCCGAGGCCGCCACGAACCCGACGCGGCCACGCGGCACCGCGTTGGCGAACCCCAGGGGGACACCGTTGAGGATGGCCGTGCCGCAGTCGGGCCCCATCAGGAGGAAGCCCTTCTTCACGGCGAGCCGCTTCAGCGACACCTCATCTTCGATGGCAACGTGATCACTGAAGAGCATCACGTGGAGTCCCAGGGAGAGCGCCTTGCGTGCCTGGCTGGCCGCGAAGGGGCCGGGCACGGAGATCACGGCAAGGTTGGCGTCGGGGAAGTGACGGCGGGCACTGTCCAGGGTGCGGGGGAGGAGGCGTCCCGCCGTCTGGAGCCGCTTCTGCTTGGAGGTGAAGAAGGTTTCAGCCTGCAATACAGCCGCCTCAGCGGCAGCGATTGAGTCTGCCCGGATCACGATGACGAGGTCATTGGCCCCGGCCGTCTCCGCCTCTGGGGTGAGGAGGCGGGATTGCGCCAGAAGCTCCTTGTTGGCAGGCGTCCCCATCAATGCGGCGGCTTCCATGATGCCGTGGCTGCTGCGGAGCTGCCGCGCCAGGGCGAGGAGCGTCACCGAATCCTGATAGGCGCTCTTCTTGATCAGTGTGCGAATCGTTCCGCCACTCACAGGGAGAGAGCCTCCAAGGCGATGCGCATTCCACGCATGGTGTCGGCACCGGATGTGCTGCCCATCTCCGACAAAGCCGCAGCCGCCTGGCGCGCCTCGTGTTCCGAGGGCGCGGTGACGACGCGGAAAACGACCTCGGAGAACGCCCCGTCCAGGGCGTGGAGAATGAAGTCCCGCCCCACCACCGTAGTGCCCGCCCGGGCCGCATCCGCGATGGGGGCCCTGATCTCCGGGTGCTCGTCCAGCCAGCGGCGGGTGAAGCGGTGGAGGATCACCAGGGCGCCGACCAGGCAATCATCCCCCGCGGGTGTCAGTCCTTCTCCCAGGCCGATCAAGGCACAGGCCCCCTCGACGAAGGTCCGGGGGTCACGAGTGACGATCGCGTCGGCCAGGCGGCATTGCGCCGATCGGCCGCTGGGTGAGCACAAGCCCGGAGCCACCACTGGCATCGGCGTAGATGCCAGGAGAGAGGCGAGCGGGTCAGGCCTCTCGGTGGTGGAATGAATCGTGGTGTCCACCAGTCCGCTGCCCTCGCTGTCGAGGACGAATGGGCCGAGCAGAATGCGGCGGTCGTGCCACAATACTTCCGCGCCTGGAGTCAAGCTCCCGGCCTCGGGCAGACGCGTGACCGCAGCGGCGAAAGGCGCGGCCAGTGGGCCCGGGCCATGCAAGGTGACCAATCCCCCATCGTGCCACAGGATATTCAGCGCACGCTCGAAGATCGAGTGGATCCGGCCGGCCTCGGGCGGCGCAGCCAGGATCCGTTCGCGGAGGGCAGGGCTCCATCGAAGGATGTGGGGTGGTCCTGCCGCGGGACGGCCCGCAACGCATCCAGCCTGGAGCGGGCCGGAGGGCAACGACGTGAACGTCGCAGAAGATCGAGCCATGGTCGCTTTCGCGAGGCAGTTTCACGACCCGGAGCGAGAGCCCCCTCGTCCCAGGTACGCCTGGATCACGGCCGGGTCCTCCCGCACGGTAGCGGCCGGACCTTCCAGCGTGATGCGACCGCGCTCCAGGACGTAGGCCCGGTCCGCCAGCGTCAGGGCTTGCGCGGCCATCTGCTCCACCAACAAGATGGTGAGCCCCTCGGCCCTCAGCCGCCCGATGGCGTCGAAGATCTGCTGGATGAGGAGAGGCGAGAGGCCGAGCGACGGCTCGTCCAGCAGGAGGACGCGCGGACACGCCATCAAGCCCCGGGCCAGCGCCAGCATCTGCTGCTGCCCGCCGGAAAGGCCTCCGGCAAGGTCGTCCAGGCGCTCGCGCAACGGGGGGAAGAGCTCGAAGGTCCGCTCCAGCTCGCGCCTCACCGCGGCCGGATCGCGCCCATCGCGGCGGACCAGGGTGCCCAGGAGGAGGTTGTCGCGCACCGTCTGGTCGCCGAAGATGCCCCGACCCTCCGGCACCAGCACGACGCCCCGGCGCGCTACCCAGTAGGATGGACGGCCCCCGATCTCCGTGCCGTCCAGCATGATCCGGCCGCCTGCCGGCACGAGGAGGCCAGCCAACGTCTTGAGGAATGTGGTCTTCCCCGCCCCGTTCGCCCCGACGATGGCCACGAGCTCGCCCTCTCGCACGGTCAGGGAGATGCCATGGAGAACGGAAACGGCCCCGTAGCCCACCGAGAGGTTGGAGACGACGAGGGCGCTCATGCCGCGGCTCCCAGGTAGGCCTCGATCACGGCGGGGTGGCGCCTCACGACATCCGGTGCCCCGCTGGCAATGACCCGGCCGTAGTCGAGAACGCTGATCTGGTCCGAGACGGCCATGACCAGGTCCATATGGTGCTCCACCAGGACGATCGCCGGCCCGCCGCGATCGCGCAACGCCGTGAGATTCGCGTCCAGCTCCTGAATCTCGCTCCCCGACAAGCCGGCCGCCGGCTCGTCCAGGAGCAAGAGTCGCGGCCTCCGGGCGAGCGCCCGGATAATCTCCAGGCGTCGGCGCAGGCCGGCCGGCAGCGCCTCGGCCGGCCGGCCGGCCCATTCCAGCAGACCCATGGCGCCGATGAGCGCCACGGCGCGCTGCAGGAGATCTCGCTCCTGACGTCGCGCCCGCGGGGTCGCCAGGAGGGCGGAGACCGGGCTGCCAAGCCTGGGGCCAGCCACGCCCACCGCCACATTCTCCAGCACGGTGAGGTCGCCGAAGAGTTGAGCGGTCTGGAAGGTGCGCGCAACGCCGAGCCGCGCGATGACGTAGGGAGGCTTACCCGCGACGGGTTCATGGCCCAGCCTGACGATGCCCGCGTCGGGAGAATAGTATCCCGACAGGACGTTCAGGAGCGTCGTCTTGCCGGCGCCGTTGGGACCGATCACCGCAGTGATGCCGCGGGCCGGCACGGACAGGGTCACCTCGACGAGTGCCGTGACCCCGCCGAAGGAAAGGCTGGCACCCTCCACGCGGAGCAAGGGTCGCTCGGGAGCGCTGTCCACGGGGCGGTCGTGGGGTGGGACAGCATCCGCAGGCGGCTGATCGGTCTGTGGCCACGCCTGCGCGTGTCCGGGTGGAAAGATCCGGCGCAGCGCCCCTACCACCCCGGCGGGCAGCCGGTAAATGGACAGCATGAGCAGCCCGCCGTACAGGATCAGCCGGTAGTCCGCCAGGCTGGTGAGCAGCTCGGGCAGCAGGGTGAAGACCAGGCTCCCGACCACCGGGCCGGCCACATACCCTGTGCCGCCGAAGAGGAGCGCCAACAGGAAGAGGATCGAAGTTTGGAGCGTGAAGCTGTCGGGCGAGATGTAGCCATTCAGGAACGCGAACAGGGCCCCGCCCGCCCCGGCGAAGGCGGCCGAGATCGTGAAGGCCACGATCCGGACGTAATACGCGGAAAGGCCCAGGGATTCAGCGGCCACCTCGCTGCCCCGGACGGCCAGGAAGGCTCGCCCCCAGGCCGAGGCACGGAGGTTCGCCACCAGCCAGAGCGCCAGCGCCGCGGTCACCAGGATCAGCCAGTAGGAGCGAAGCAGCCCGGGCTTCGGGATATTGAAAATCCCGCCCGGCCCCCCGGTGACCGACACCCACTCGATCAGGACACCCTCGACGATGATGCCGAAGGCGATCGTCACCATGGCGAGGTAGGGTCCGGAGACCCGGAGAGCCGCCCCCGCCACCCCCGCGCCGACGAGAGCGGCGAGCAGGATGGCCATGGTCACCGCTGCCAGCGGACTCCACCCGGCGCGCGCCGTGAGGAGCGCCGCCGTGTAGGCGCCGATGGCATAGAAGCCGGCATGCCCGAGGGAAATCTGGCCGGTGAGGCCGACCAGCACGTTGAGGCCGGCCGTGACGATGACGAGCAGGCCCACCGTCGCCGCGACGTAGAGGTAATAGGTGTTCGCGGTGAGCGCGGGCAGCGCCAGAGCCGCCAGCGCGATCGCCGCCCAGCCCAGCCGTTCCACTAGTTGTCCCTTGCAGAACGTCGTGTCAGCACGCATCGTCCCCGGGGGTGATACCGCGAGAACCTATGCAGCCACGCACTAGACGCGCCTCGCGGGACGGGAGCCCAGGAGGCCCCACGGGCGGATGACGAGCACCAGGATCACGAGGGCGAAGCCCACGATCTCCCGTGCGCCCGTGGAGATGTACCCTGCCACGAAGGATTCCACCAGTCCGTAGCCGAGTCCGGCGATGACGATCCCGGGCGCCGAGGTGAGGCCTCCGATGATGGCCACGGCGAACGCCTTGAGGCCGATGATCGTCCCCATGGTGGCCGCTACGTTGAGGACGGGCGCCAGGAGGACTCCCGCCACGCCGGCCAGGAGCGCCGACAAGGCATAGGCGAACATGACGGCGCGCGGGATGTGGATCCCCATCAGGCCCGCGGCCTCGGGGTTGTACGCCACGGCTTTGAGCTGCCGGCCGTAACCGGTCCGATGGTAGAAGAGCTGGACGCCCCCCATGAGCAGCAGCCCCGCGACGGGGATCAGCAGCTCCTGCGGGTAGAACCCGGCCCCGCCGACCAGAATGGGACGCTGGGTGAGCGGCGAGGGGAACGCACGGGCGTCCTTGCCGAACACGAGCATGGCCGTGTTCTCGGCGATGATGCCGCACGCGATCGTGGAGAGGAGCCAGGCGGGGGAGGCGGCGCGGAAGAACGGCCAAACCGCCGTGCGCTCGATGATCACGCCGTAGAGGGCCAGCGCCAGCAGGGTGGCGATGCAGGACGGCAGGAAGGACCAGCCCAGGCCCACGAAGGTCGCGTAGGCCACCACCGCCCCCGCCATCACGGCGGTCCCCTGGGAAAAGTTCATGGTGCGGCTGGTGACCCAGGTGATGTGGTATCCCAGGGCCACCAGCCCGTACATGCTCCCCAGGGCGAGACCGGTGACGACGAGCTGGACGATCACCCTACTTCATCGCCACGGGAATGATCTTCCCGCCCTTCCAGGCCACCATGATGTAGTCATCGTCGGTCAGCGCATCGTGCTGGTCCGGCGTGAAGGGCTGCTTGTAGGTCTTGATCAGCCCCCTGTACTCGGTCTTGAGGTTCTCCAGGGCGTCGCGGAGCTTTGGCCCGTCGGTCGAGCCCGCCTGCTGGATGGCCAGGGCGGTGAGGTGCAAGCCGTCATAGGCGTTGGCGGTTCCCACCGGCGCGATGACATCCTCGGGTCCCTTCACAGCGTACTTGTCCTTGAGGGCCTTGAGGAGGGAGACGCCGCGCTCGTTCTGCTTGCCGAAGAACGAATACGTCTGCAGGAACACGACCCCGTCGGAGAGATCGCCCGTCAGCTCGGCGAAGCGACCCCCCGAGATCCCCCAGTGGGCGACCAGGGGGATCTCCCAGCCGATCTTGGCGCGCGACTTCACCACCTGGGCGCCCTCGGGGGCGTTGGCCACCATGATGATGTGGTCGGCGCCGGCATTCTTGAGGCGGAGCAGTTGCGGGCTCATGTCGGGATCGCCCCAGTTGAACTTCTCGATGCCCACGGGCTTGATCCCTTTCTGTCCGAGCCATTTGGTCAGCCCGACCTCGTTGGACTGCCCCCAGGCGGTGTTTTCCAGGAGGAGGCCCGGCTTGGCTTTCTTCAGCACGTCTACCGCGTAACGGGTCAGGAACTTGTCGGCGTAATCATCGTTGGCCGAAACCCGGAAGGCATAGTTGGGCTTCTGCCCGTTCTGTGTGACCTCGGTTCCGGCGGCCCACGCGCCCATGTACGGCCGCTTCAACTCTTGCCAGACCGCGACCTGGGCCAGGGCCACCGTGGTGTGCAGGCCGCCGAAGATGACGACGGCGCCCTCGCGCTCTACAAGCTCCCGTGCGATGGTCACCCCTTTGGCCGGGTTCCCCTCGTCGTCGCGGATGACCAGCTCCAGCTTGCGCCCTCCCAGCACGCCCCCTTTGGCGTTGATCTCGTCCATGGCGATCTGGAGTCCGCGCTTGATGGCCTCGCCCGAGGCGGCGGAGCCACCGGAGACCGCGGCGGCCAGGCCGATCTGCACGGGCTCCTTGGATTGTGCCAGCGCGGACTGGCTGGCGACGAGGCTCAGGCCCAGCAGGATGAGGAGCAACAACTGGACGCGTCGCATGGATGCCTCCTTGGCGGGGGGGACCCGCAGATCTGCAACGAATTGTGACGGTCAGCCTTGCTGTTTCACAGCGGTGCTGGCACGGCAGGGCCCATACTTACTATCACAAATTGCCAGGAAAAGGAACGCTGTCACATCGCGGCCACAACGCCGCTGCCGCGCGGATCGACGGCGCGCTCGATCGCCCCCGAGCTGTGATGGTCCGAGACGGCACCGGGCACCGATTGGGAGCAAACGGTTTGATTTGCCAGGGCAGGTCGGCCGGTTCCTCGGGCGCGGGGCGGCGCGCCTAGCAGGCTGCTGAAAAAGGCCCATCTGCAGAGACCCACCTTCTGTGGGTACCCCCGCGCTCGCGCGGCGCTGCGACGTACGCACTAAGTACGCCTCGCACCTGCACCCATCCTCCGGATGGGTACCCGGCGCGCCGCCTTGCATCTGGACCTTTTTGAGCAGCCTGGGCGAGAACGGGTTTTTCGGCAGCCTGCTAGAACTCCGCCTGGCGCGGGGCGCGAGGGAACGGGATGACGTCGCGGATGTTCCCCATCCCGGTGCAAAACTGGATCAGCCGCTCGAAGCCGAGGCCAAACCCCGCGTGGGGGACCGTCCCGTACCGTCGGAGGTCGCGGTACCACCAATAATCGTTTTTCCGCAAGCCGGCCTCCTGGATGCGCTGGTCGAGCACCTCGAGGCGCTCCTCGCGCTGCGAGCCTCCGACGATCTCCCCGATCTTCGGCACCAGCACGTCCATGGCCGCGACCGTCTTCCCATCATCGTTCAAACGCATGTAGAACGCCTTGATCTGCTTCGGGTAGTCGACCAGGACGACCGGCTGCTTGAAATACTCCTCCGTCAGGTAGCGCTCATGTTCGCTCTGGAGGTCCGTCCCCCACTCTACCGGGAACTCGAACGTCTTCCCGGACTTCTTCAGCACCTCGACGGCCTCGGTGTACGTAAGCCGGCGGAAGGGGGACTCGATCACGTGCCGGAGGCGATCCACCACCCCGGGCTCGATCCGCTGGTCGAAGAAGGCCATGTCGTCGGCCCGGCGCCGGAGCAGGTCGTCGAAGACGTACTTCAGCATCGCTTCGGCCAGGTCGGCGTTCTCGCCGAGTCCGGCGAAAGCGATCTCGGGCTCGATCATCCAGAACTCGGAGAGGTGGCGGCTGGTGTTGCTGTTCTCCGCCCGGAAGGTGGGACCGAAGGTGTACACCCGCGTGAGGGCACAGCAGTAGCTCTCCACGTTGAGCTGCCCCGAGACCGTCAGCCGCGCCTCGCAGCCGAAGAAGTCCTGCGAGAAGTCCACGCCGCCCCCCGGCGTGCGGGGGAGGTTGACCAGGTCCAGCGTGCTCACCCGGAACATCTGGCCGGCCCCCTCGGCGTCCGAGGTGGTGATGATGGGCGTGTGCACGTAGAAGAAGTCCCGCTCGTCGAAGAACCGGTGGAGGGCCACGGCCAGGCAATGGCGCACCCGGGCCACGGCGCCGAAGGTGTTGGTGCGGACTCTCAGATGCGCCACCTCCCGCAGGTACTCGAAGGTGTGGCGCTTGGCGCTCGCCGGATAGGTGTCGGGATCGTCCACCCACCCGACCACGCGGACCGCCGAGGCGAGGAGCTCCACCGCCTGGCCTTTACCCTGCGAGGCGACCAGTGCACCATCCACCTCGACGGCGCAGCCCGTGCAGAGGCGCAGGACGTCGGACTGGTAATTCGGGAGGGTATTGCGGACCACTGCTTGGATCGGATCGTGGCACGTTCCGTCATGGATCGCGAGGAACGACAGTCCTCCATCCGCCTTCGAGTCGCGCCGCGTCCGCACCCACCCTTTGACGGTCAGCTCCGTCCCAACCGGCGCCTTGAGGGCGTCTACAACTTTCAGCCAGGCCATCCCCGACCTCCCCTGTGTAGAGG
>JBIOJT010000156.1:0-10157 GCA_044451055.1 Methylomirabilales bacterium (SeqCode) | reverse complement strand
GTGTGCGGGAGCCTCCACCCGTTCATGCTTGGGGAGTTGGTCGTGGAGCCGAACGGGCCATGGTGGCGGGCGGTTGGTCTCACGATCCTGGCGGCAGTGGGGACAGTGATGTACCTGATGGCCGGACGCGCCGAGGCCCGGCGGGAGGTCCGTACGTGAGCCTGGTGACCCGGCAGGACCCATCCGCTGCACGGGCCCGATTGGAGCTGACGCGTTGGCCCGTCGTCCGGGCGCTCCTGCGACAGCGCCTCCTGAACTGGGCCTTGATGACCCTGGCCATCCTTGGTCTTGCGGTCGCCGTCCTGTCCGGGCTCACCGGCACGGCAGTGGGAAGCGCGAACTTCGGCATGGTCTTCGTGTGGATCGTGTGGTGGGGGCTTTTCATGTGCGTCCTGCTCCCGCTGGGAGGCCGGGCCTGGTGCCTGATCTGCCCAATCCCGGCGCCGGGAGAATGGGTGCAGCGCGGCGCACTGGTTCGCCCTCCCGTGGCGGGGGAAACCGGCCTGCCCTTGGCCATCGGCGCACCCGACAGCTCGACAAATGGTGTGCCCTTTACCCTCGGATGGCGCTGGCCGGCGCGGCTGCAAGGCATCTGGCTTCAGAATTTCGGGTTTTTGGGAGTGGCGCTCTTTAGCACCGTCATCCTGACCCAGCCATGGGTCACAGGCTGGGCCCTCTTGGGGTTCCTGGTCGGGGCCTTGGGACTGGCTCTCGTCTTCGAGCGACGGGCCTTTTGCCGCTATGTCTGCCCCGTCGGCGGATTCATCGGGCTGTACTCGTTGGTGGCTCCTCTCGAGCTGCGAGTCAAGGACCCTGTCGTCTGCCAAAATCATTTTACCAAAGAGTGCTATCTCGGGAGTGCGTCGGGCTACGGATGCCCTTGGCTCGAGCAGCCGTGGAGGTTGGACCGAAACGCGTACTGCGGGCTGTGTGGCGAGTGCCTGCGAAGCTGCCCGAAGGACAACGTGGCAGTGAACGTGCGCCTGCCCGGGACGGATCTTCTCGTGGCGCGCGGCTGGCGGCTGGACGAGGCATACAAGGCGTTCATCATGCTGGCCTGTGCGGCGATCTATCCCGTGGTGCTGCTCGGCCCCTGGGGCTGGCTCAAGTCCTGGGCGGATCTCGCGTGGCTGCCGGGGTTCGGTCTGTATGCCGCAGCCTTCCTGGCGCTCAACCTGGTGGGGGTGCCTGGCGTGCACCTCCTGATCACGGCGCTGGTCCGACGAGCGAAGGAGTTGCGGGAGGTGCCCTTGCGGAGGCTGTTCGTGGCGCTCGCCTACCCCCTGGTGCCTCTTGGCATGGCCGCCTGGCTGGCCTTCACCCTGTCCTTTGTCTTCGCCAATCTCTCGTACGCTCTCCCGGTGCTCTCCGATCCTCTCGGGTGGGGATGGAACCTCCTGGGCATCGGGGATCTGGCCTGGCAGCCCTATCTGGCGGGCTGGGTCCCATGGTTGCAGGTGAGTGTTCTCATTGTTGGGTTGATGATGTCCATAAAGACGGCGGATGCGATCCTCCGAATCTTAACCGGGGGCCGGGCGACACCGCGTGGGCTGGTGGTCCAGGCCGCAGCGCTTACGGCCGAGACGCTGTTCTTCCTCTGGCTGTACCTGGGGGCGTCCGCATGAGATCTCCGGGTTTCATTCGCAGCGTGTGTAATTCGTCTCCCTCCGGAGGATCGCGACCGGAGCGCCTCGTTCGGCTGGTCGGCGGGGTCCTCTTGGTTGGGCTTCTCCTTGCTATCTTGATGGCCTGGCTGGGGAGGGTGAGACCATCCGACCGAGCCATCGAGCTGGTGGCTCGTCAGCCGGCAGCCGGCGGTTGGTCACGCGACCGCATTGTGGTGAACAGAGGCGAATGGGTTCGCCTCCGCATTCGGTCGGAGGATGTCGTCCACGGATTCGCCATCGGTCGCCTCGGCGTGGACGTCGGGCCCATCGAGCCGGGGAAGACTGCGACCGTCGAGTTCGTGGCGGACCAGGTCGGGGAGTTCACGTTCTACTGCACCACGTGGTGTGACCCCAATCACCCTCGGATGCGGGGTACCTTGGAGGTTCGGGACCCCGCGCAAGCCTCTATGATCCCGTCGTCCTCTGCACAGGATGTGACGCTCCGGGACCTCGACATGCCCCGCGACGCGGGCGCGATCCCGTCGGCTCGACCGTCCGCTGGGCGCGGTGCAGCGCTCTACGCGGAGCGGTGCGCCGCCTGCCACGGGGAGCGCGGCAAGGGGACAGCCCGCGGGCTGGCCATTGCCAAGCGGGAACTGTTGCAGGATGTGAGCCCCGTTGCCGTGTTTCAGATGCTTGGGGGCGCTGTTGTAGCGAAGGCGTCCCACCAGTCATCCCCCCACCTTTCCGCATCCGTGATGGCACGCCAGAGGAAGGAGACTCACGCAGAATTCGCTCGGGGCTGGAGCGATCAGGACCGGTGGGACGGCGTGGCGTATCTCTGGACGCTCGGGACTACACCCGACCGGCTGGACCTCGGTCGGCGCCTTTTCTCAAGGAACTGCGCCGCCTGCCACGGCGAGCGCGGAGCTGGGGACGGGCCCGGGGGCAAGAGCCAACCCAAGGAGCCGGCGAACTTCACCGACGCGCGGCGGATGCTGGCGGGCACGCGGGCTCTCTACACGGCAAAGATCCGTCGGGGCGGGATGGGGACCGGGATGCCGTACTGGGGAAACATCTTCACCGAGGAGGAGTTTGCGGCGCTCGTGGACTACCTCTGGACGTTTTCCCTGGGCACGCCGGATTAAGAGCGGGGGCGCAGCCTGCAGTGCAGGAGCCGCCAAATCTGCATCAGTCCACTGACTCACCAATCCATTGTTCCATTTTTTCTCAGCGGACGCGCTGCCCGCCCTCGACGACGACCTTGCCGTTCTTGATCACCGTCTCCACCAGGTTCACGCCGAAGTGGTAGCACAGGTGCTCGTGGGTGAGAGCATCCAGGATCAGGATGTCGGCCTGCTTGCCCACGTCCAGGCTGCCGGCGCAATCCTCCTCGCCGATGGCCCAGGCGGCATTGATGGTCGCGGCGGTGATCGCCTCGGCGGGCAGCATCCGCATCTGGGTGCAGGCGATGTTCATGATCAGGGACATGGACTCGGTCATGCATGAGCCCGGGTTGAAATCCGTGGCCAGGGCTACCGGGACCCCGGCCGCGATCATGTCCCGGGCCCGGGCGTACCGCTCCAGGTGGAGAAAGTAGGCGGTGCCGGGCAGCAGGACGGCGATGACGCCGGCCGCAGCCATCTGGCGGATGCCATCGTCGCTGGCAAACAACAGGTGATCGGCGGTCCGCGCCTTGATCCGGGCGGCCATGGCCGCGCCGCCCAGGTCGGTCAGCTCGTCAGCATGAACCCGCGCCTCGAGGCCGAGGCCCGCTGCCGCCCGGAAGATCCGCTCCGACTGCTCCAGAGAGAACACCCCCGTCTCGCAGAAGACGTCGCAGAATCGGGCCAGTTTGCGCGCCGCTACCTCAGGGATCATGCGGGTGATCACGAGGTCCACGTAGGCCTCGGGATTCTGGCGGAACTCCGGCGGGATCTCGTGGGCACCCATGAACGTGGGGACGAGCGTCATGGGCCCTTCCTCGGCGAGTTCCCGGATGACCTCCAACATCTTCAACTCGGTTTCCAGCTCCAGGCCATAGCCGCTCTTGGCCTCGACGGTGGTGGTTCCCAACGCCAGCATGCGATCGACGGACTTGCGGGCCGCCACCTTCAACTCTTGCATGCTGGCCTCGCGGGTGGCGGCCACGGTGGCGTTGATCCCGCCGCCGGACGCGGCGATCTCCTGGTACGTCTTGCCCTGGATCCGCATGTCGAACTCGTTCTCGCGGGTGCCGGCGAAGACGAGATGCGTGTGCGGGTCCACCAGGCCGGGCATGACCGTCTTGCCGTAGGCGTCGATCAGCCTGGAGAAGGCCACGGGCCTCACCGAGGTCAGGAGGTCGGTGGTGGGTCCCACCCAGGCGATCTTCCCCCGGCGGGCGGCCAGGGCGCCCTGCCGGACGATCCCGAGGTCCCGCATTTCCTCGCCCCGGCGTGGCCGGATGGAGTTCCCCCGCAGCGTGAGCAGTTCGGCCGCTCCTTCAATGATCAAATCGGCCTGGATCATGGCGTTTCTCCCAAAAGCGTTCGACCGTTCGACAGTTCGGCGGTTCAGTCGGCCCGCCGGCATCGGAATCTTCACAGTCTTGGCTTCGGCCGCTGTCACTGCCTCGTGAACCCGGGCATTCGCATGTCGGGCCCAGCAGCTTCGGGCACGGCCCGGGTATTTCCCAGGCTACCCTATCTTGAACTCCACGCGGCTATTCTTGAGCTTTTCCTTCTTCTCCGGGGCAAGGGTTTTCGGCTCGACGATGAACAGCCGCTCCGAGTCAATCTGCGCCGAACGCAGGATGGCCTCCTTCGCGGCATTCGCCCGCTGGGCGGCCAACTGGCGAAGCTCCTCGTCACCCACTTCGATATGGGTCAGGATGAGCTTCTCCATCTCCGAAACAGGCAGGCTCTTCAGCATCCCTATGAAATTGCGAGGCTTCGGAAACTTCTCGGCCCGGTACGCCAGGGTGAGATACTTCTCGTATTCCTCGGGCGCCACGGGAACTTCATCCACAGGAACGGCGGAAGCCCCCTTCTTCACCAGGTCATTCAGCTTCTGGGCCTTGACCTTCCGCTGCAACAGATACTGCTTCAGACCTTCCCGGTCGGCCTCCATGTCAACGTAGCCGGTGATTTCGAGCTTCAGCGAAGGCTTCTCTGCCAAGGCCTTCGCCAGTGCCTCGAGCTTCTTCGCCCCTTCGGGAGGGACGGTGGCGAGGCCATAATCAAATTCCATCTGCTGCAGCTCATCCCCGCCGCCGAAGGCTGCCCCCAGGAGAGCGAACGGGGATGTCACCGCCTTGGCAATCAGATTCCCGATAATTTGCACGATGATCCCCCACACGCTGAATTTCGGATCATCGAGACTTCCCGTCACGGGAAGGTCGAGGTGGATCTCTCCATTCCTGTCCTTGAGCAAGGCCACGGCCAGCCTTACCGGAAGATTGGTGGCGCTGGGGCTGTCCACCTTCTCCCCGAACGTGAATTGGTCGATGAAGACCTTGTTCTCCGAATCGAGCTTCCTCTTATCGATATGGTACTTCAGATCGAAGGAGAGTTTGCCCTTTTCGATGGTGTACCCGACATATTCTCCAGAGTAGGGTGACGTCGGGCTCAGGTCCATACCGGTGAATCTCGCACGGACATCCGCGAAGAGGTCCCGCTTGAGCGGATTGACCTTTCCGGTGATTTCGAGTGGGGCCGAATTATTCATCTTGCCGCGAAGCTCAACATCCGCCAAGCTGGTCTCCTCAGAGGAGAGCCCCGACACTCGCCCGCCGATCTCGGTCATGTCCGCGGAGTAGTTCGGCTTGAGGGACCGGTCCGTAAACTGGATGCGCCCTCCCTGGAAGGTGACCTCCTCGATTTGAATGTCCGTGGGGGCTCCCGGTGCCGTTTGGGGGGAAGGCTCCGGCTTGGAGGCCTGGCTGGACTGCGACGCCGGCTTCTGTGGCTGCACAGGCTTTGACTCCTCGGCCGGCTTCGGTTCTTCCGACGGTACGAGGATTTCCTGCAAGTTCAACCTTCCATTCGGCTGAATGAGCACCCGGGCGGAGAAGTCGGCTAGGGCGACTTTCTTGGCGTGGACGACGAGGGGATTGTATCCGGCGGACAAGTTCTGCAGCGAGAGCGATCCCCAGTTCAGGACGTCGTCGGCTGTGGCTTTCTCAATGGCGGCAAATTTGTTGAGGCTCGTCTCTCCGTTGAACTTTACTTGAAGTCCCTCCGGCGCCTTGGTGCTGATCTGCAGGCGGCCATTGGTTGACAGGCGCCCATCCGTGATGGTGATTCTCACGCGGTCGGTGATGTAGGGTTGGAATGGCCGGATATCAATATCCTTCACCGCGAGTTGAAAATCGCCATCGATGGGTGCGACGTCCAGCGTCCCCTCGGACGAGACCGTGCCCTTGTCGAGACGGAACGTCAAGGCGGCCTTTCCGGGGGTGCTGTTCAGCGCCGTCGAAAGCTTCTCCGCCTTTAGGCTCAGGTCGTCCAGGACCATATTGACCGGTTCAGCAGGCACCTCGTCGGTGACCTGGATCCGGTACTGGCTCACCGAGATGGAACCGGCCCGGACCGTCCAGGGGCGCGCTGATCGGCTAGAGGGGGGAGCCCCCGAGGGTTGCACGCCTCCCGGACTCCCCGCCAGGGACGAGACGCCAGCGGTGGTGCGAGGAAGTAGTTTCGCGAGGTTGATCTCTCCCTCGCGCGATCGCACAACGACGACCGTTCCTCGCTCTGTTGCCAGATCGCCAACCAGCACATCCTGTTGTGACAGGTCCACGACGGTATTCCTGACGGCCAGGGTGGGAATGTTTAGAAACTCCTGATTCGTGTCCCGCGTCTTCAAGCGCAACGTCTTGACCAACGTTGAAAGGCCCGCCAGCTTGACGTCGAAAGCGTCTTTGCCCTGCGTGACGCGGTAGTTGGTTGCCAGGTCGAGGGTGCCATCTTGCACATTGAACACGACCAGATCTTTGTAGTACGGGGCATAGCGGTTCAGGACAACGCCGGCGACCTCCACCTTCCCGTCGGCCCGCATCGGGTCCAGGCCGATGGCGGCATTGGTGGCTATGGTGGCGCTTTGGTCCAGAAGCATACTCAGGGTGAGCTTTCCGGTGGTGTTCTTCGCCGTTGAGATGTTCTCGGCGTTCACGCGGATCTTCTCGGCGGTCAGGATGATGGGCTCAGACGGCGTCCGATCTTCAAAGGTCACCGCATACTGATCCAGAGCTAGGCGACCCAGGGTGACGACCCACGGCTTCTGTTCTGTCTCGGCTGGCGCTGGCGTGACCTGTGCATCACGGGGTGGCGCAGGGGGAGTGAGCTTCTGCAGGTCCAGTTCCCCGTTGGGAAATCGCTTCGCTATGAGGGTCCCTTTCTGCGTGGACAGCGATCCTACGGTGAGACGCCTCTGGGTGAGGTCAACGATGGAATCTTTGACGGCTAGGGTGGGAATCCGCAAGAAGTCCCCTATCTCCTCGGGCCGCTTGAGGCGGAGGGAGCTCACGGACACCGCCGCCTCGGTGGCTACGATCTCGGGATTTCCCTCGCCCTGCGCATACCGATACTTGCTGAAGAGGTCGAGCTTTCCGCTCTCGATGTCGAAGAGGATGCTGTCCCTGTAATAGGGGGCATACTTCTTGAGGAGGACGGACTTGACATCAACCGTGCCCTCCGCCGAGAGCGGCGTGAGGGACATCTCCCCCTCGATGACGACCCCCTCTTCCGCCTCGGTCTTCACGGAGAGGCTGTAGATGCCCTTTGCGTCCGGACGGTTGCTGAGCTGGAGGACCTTGACGTCAATCGGGTCGAGGGTGGTCTTGAAAGGCAACCTGGTGAATAGGTCTGAGAAGAGGACTTTCGCTCCCGCGATACTGATCTCGTCCACATCCAGGATCAGGCCGCCGCCCGCGGGCTCGGGTGCCTTGTCGGTCGCCTGCGGGGCTGGCGCCCGCTTGGGCAAGAGCGTCTCCAGGTTGGTGGTCCCCGTCTTCTCCCGGCGGACCGTGAGTTCCGGGGACTGGAGGAAGATCTTGGCAAGGTGCACCTTCCGGACGAGCGGCTCGACCGAGGCGAGCCCGAGGTCGAAGCTGGGAATCCTGACGACCGGTTTGCCTCCCTTATCATCCACGGCCAGGTCCCGCAGGCCGACGTCACCCTTCACGCTGAGGGTTTGTCCTGTCGTCTTTTGCCGAACGAAGATGATGGCGAGCTTTGCGTCCAGTCGTCCCGAGGGCAAGGCAAACGTCAACAGGTCTTTGGGGACATAGGCGAGATAGTAGGGAAGGTCCAGGTCGGCAATATTGACGTCCAGCGTGGTCTCCTGGGAGTCGGCGAAGGGCTTGGTTTTCCCCTGGAGGGTATACCGCGTCCCGTTGATCACTGCCGAGAGGCCCGGCTGGACAAAGGTCTCAACGTAGGAAGGGATATTGGAGAAGAATGGGATGCCGACATTCAGTTCGCGTACGGTGTGTTTCTTCTGCGCCGGGTCGTCCTGGAAATCCATCCCTCCATCAATGATCCTGATGTTGTTGATCGAGAAACGCAGCGGCTTCGCCGGCGGCGGGCTCTGTTTCGATTCCTGACCTGCCAGGAGATCGGAGAAGTTGTACGATTCATCCTGGCGACGGACGATGCGGATGAAGGGTTTGGTCAGGCGGAGTTCCTTGATGACGACCCCCCAGCGGAAGAGCGACGTACTCCCCAGGTTGGCATAGAGCTCCTCGAATGAAACGAAGCTCTCGGGGCCCTTGGGCTCTTTGATCGCCAAGCCCCTCAGGGTGGCGGAGAGCGCGAATGGATTCACGCGCACCTCTCGGATGCTCACTTCCCGGTGCAGCGTCGCAGTCAGTTGTTTGGTCAAGACGGACTTGAGGATCGGGGGAACGACGAAGAATCCCACGAGAGCGAAGACTGCCAGGCAGGCTGCCGTCCAGATGATGATCTTCCTGCGGTGGCGGATGAGGAACTGGCGATAAGGGATCATGGCTTCCCTCCAGTCTGGAGAAAGAATGAACGCGGATCCCCCCTGCGAGGACAGCAGAGGCAGAACAGGTAGTTCGGGTACGGCATGGCGATAGCGATCATGCCCGAGAAGTGTGGGTCTTGGCCTGCCACAAAAGAACGGTCATCTCCGGAAGGTCCGGAGTCACACGCAGGAGAGAGTCTCGGCCCGCGTTGAGAGCGGGTGACCGGACGACCGGAGTTGATCTGCGACCGGCCGAATGCCCGAAGGGACTTGCTGTCCTGCCCGGACAGTTCGAAGATCAGTCCCCTAGGCCTGGAGGCCCGGGATCTTGACTCCCTTCTCTTTGGCCGCGGCAATGGCCTCGGGATAGCCGGCGTCCACGTGCCGCATGATGCCCGTGCCGGGGTCGGTGGTGAGCACCCGCTGGAGACGCGACTCGGTCTCTGCCGTGCCGTCGGCCACCACTACCATCCCCGCATGGATCGAGTACCCGATGCCCACCCCGCCGCCGTGATGGACGGAGATCCAGGACGCGCCGGCGGCCGTGTTGAGCAGGGCATTCAGGATGGGCCAATCGGCGATGGCGTCGCTTCCATCGCGCATGGCCTCGGTCTCGCGGTTGGGCGAGGCCACCGAGCCGGCGTCCAGGTGGTCGCGGCCGAAGACCACGGGGGCTTTGAGCACGCCGGATCGCACCATGCGGTTCACCAGGACGCCGAGCCGGTCCCGCTCGCCATAACCCAGCCAGCAGATCCGGGCGGGGAGCCCCTGGAACTGGACCTTCTCCCGCGCCAGGGCCATCCAGCGGACGAGCGAGGCATCGTCCTTGAACTCGCGCAGGACGACCTCGTCAATGCGGGCGATGTCGGCCGGGTCGCCCGACAGGACGGCCCAGCGGAACGGCCCGCGTCCGGTGCAGAAGAGCGGCCGGATGAAAGCGGGCACGAACCCGGGGAAGTCGAAGGCGTTCTTCACGCCGCGGGCCACGGCCTGGGCCCGGATGTTGTTGCCGTAGTCGAACACGATGACCCCGCGCTTCTGGAAGTCCAGCATGGTCTGGACGTGCAGGGCCATGGAGTCCATGGCGCGATTGATGTACTCCTGGGGATTCTTCCCGCGGAGGTCGCGCGCCACCTCCAGGGTCAATCCCGCGGGCACATACCCGTTCAGGGCATCGTGGGCGGAGGTCTGGTCGGTCATCAGGTCTGGCAGGATGCCCCGTTTGAGGATCTCGGGGTGCACCTCGGCGGCGTTTCCGACCAGGCCGATGGATTTGGGGATGCCCTGCCGCTTGGCGGTCAGCGCGAGATCCAGCGCCTCGTCCAGGTTCGTCGCCATGACCTCGCAGTATCCGGTCCTGACCCGCTTCTCGATGCGCTTCGGGTCCACCTCGACGGCGAGGATCACGCCGTCGTTCATGGTGACGGAGAGCGGCTGGGCGCCACCCATCCCTCCCAGGCCTGCCGTGAGAACCAGCCGGCCCCGGAGGCTCCCGCCGAAGTGTTTCCGGGCTGCGGCGGCGAAGGTCTCGTAGGTGCCCTGGAGGATACCCTGGGTGCCGATGTAGATCCAGCTCCCGGCGGT
>JBIOJT010000155.1:0-10212 GCA_044451055.1 Methylomirabilales bacterium (SeqCode) | reverse complement strand
GTTCCAGATCCTGTGCACGTGCATGCTCGTCACCGTGCTGCAAGCCGCCCAGAACCATACCGTGGACTTCGTGCTCGCCTTCCTGCTCGCCGTGGGCTCGACGGCTGGGGCGATGGTCGGCACCCGGCTGGGGCGGCGCCTGCGCGCGGACCAGCTCAAGATCCTGCTGGCCCTCATCGTACTGGGCGTGGCGGCCAAGGTCAGCGTTGACTTGGTCAGCGCGCCCCGGATTCTCCTGTCCCATCTCGCCGGGCATTGAGGTTGGCGATGTCGAGGCGACGAAACCTGCTTGGGGCCATGCGGTTCTCGATTCTGGCAGCGGCACTGGCGTGCAGCCTTGTTCCCTTCGGGGCGCGTGCCGGCACCTTCTCTACCGTCGAGCCTGCCCGCATCTCGGCCGGCACCTTCTATAACGGTGCCACCCTGCATGTGCGCGGCAGCATCGGCGAGGACTCCCAGGTGGTGATCCGGGTGATGGGACCGTCCGTGGCCGAGACCTTCAACCGCCGCGACAAGATCGGGGGTATCATCTGGGGCGGGATCGAGCACGTGACCTTTCGGCACGCGCCGAGCCTCTACGGGGTCTACACCTCGGCGGCCATGGCGGCGGCAGCCGATCCGACCGTGCGCGCCCAACTCCAGCTCGGC
Source organism: Methylomirabilales bacterium (SeqCode) (assembly GCA_044451055.1). Lineage (GTDB taxonomy): Bacteria > Methylomirabilota > Methylomirabilia > Methylomirabilales > 2-02-FULL-66-22 > 2-02-FULL-66-22. The sequence continues at coordinate 9,564 of JBIOJT010000155.1, read as the reverse complement.
TACGAAACGTTCGAGGCGCACATGGAGGTTGAGGGGACGCAGGTGGACAAGCGCTTGATGATCGAGCACTTCGTCCGCCTCAAGGAGGGCGAGGGCCTGTACCGCGTCGCGCCGGGGGCGGTGCATATCGAGGACGCCCAGCATGGCCGGCGCAACTTCTCCGTTGCTGTGTCACTAGCCGTCCAAACGCCTCCGGGCGACCTGGAAGTGGCCGTCTTCGAACTCGCCAGGGGTGCCGTGATCCGCGAGGACAAGGCCCAGGTGAGACTCCGGCGGATCGGCCTGCCCGCCTACCTCTATCGCCTCGCGCACGAGCACGGGGTGCTCTTCGGGTTCCTCGCGGTCTTGGTGTCATTGACGACAGGGCTGGTGATCGGTTTTGTCGGCAGCCAAAAGGCCGCGCGCGCGCGCCGGCCGGCGGCCCCACTCGATGAGACGGCGGCTTCCGCCGCGCCTATTCCCGCGCCCAGGCCGGGCGTGTTCGCCGGCCTTGCGCGAGGAGTGAGCGAGGCCCTGGTTGCCGTCCGCCTCCGACCCCGCTCCCCCGAGGACGTGGCGCGCCTGCACGCGAAGTACCGATGCTTCCGCACCCTCCTCACCCTGAACAACGAGATCCTCGAGCTCCTGGCCGAGCTGGAGGAGGAATCGTCGTGGTCCTCCTTTCGTCACCCGCGGGTGCGCATGGGCATCCGGGCCCTCTTCGATGGGACCGCCGACATGGTCCAGGTCCTCAATGAGCTCACCGGGGACCGCTACTTCGACCTCGTCAACGTCATCGCCAGCGTGCGGGCCGACGTCTCGGGCTTCCTCGCGAAGGTCCCCGATCAGGAGGACCCTCGCCTCACGCTCCAGATGGGCGACATCAGCTCGAAGACCGCCGGCCAGGTGGGCGGCAAGGCCGTGAACCTGGCGCGTCTCGAGTGCGATCTCGGGGTGCGCGTGCCCGAGTTCTTCGTGGTGACGACCGAGGCGTACCGCCTGTTCCTGGATAATGAAGGGCTGGCCGGTAAGCTGCGAACGGTCCTCGCGCCCGCGCGGCTCGACGCACCGGACGACTTCCGGCGGCGCTGCGAGCTGGCGCAGGACCTCATCCGGGAGGCCCGGGTGCCGCCGGCCGTGGTGGAGGCAATCCACACTGCGGCCCGCGCTTCCGGCATCCCGGCGGGGGAGGGGGTCGCGGTTCGGTCGAGCGCGGCGGGTGAGGACAGCGAGCTGTCCTTCGCCGGCCAGTTCGAGACGGTCCTCAACGTGCCCGAATCCGGCGTGCCGGAGGCCTGGAAGCGGGTCGTCGTCAGCCGCTTCTCCCCCCGGGCCGTCTTCTACCGCCGGGCGGCGGGGCTCGCCGAGGTGGACACGCCGATGGCCGTGCTCGTGCAGCGCATGGTGCGAGCCCGCGCCTCGGGCGTTCTTTTCACCCGCCGGCCTGACGATCCCAAGGCGTCCGTGCTCCTCATCACGGCCGGCCGGGGGCTGGGCCCGGAGGTGTCCGCCGGGATCGCGAGCGCCGACGAGTTCGTTATTTCGCGCGGTTTGCCGCACCGCATCCTGGACCGCCACATCGCCCGCAAGCCCGCGCAACTGGTGGGCGCAGAGGGCGGCGGTCTCACCCAGCTCGTGCTGGAGGCCGAGGAGCAGGGGCTGGCCGCCATCCCCGACGAGGAGGCCCTGCGGCTGGCGGAGACGGCCCTCGGCATCGAGCGCTACTTTGGCGGCGCGCAGGACATCGAGTGGACCATCGACGGGGATGGCGAGCTCTTCATCCTCCAGGCCCGACCGCTTCGCACCGAGAAGGCGGAGGCAGTGCGCGGCGACGTGCCGCGGGACGCGGTGCTCCTCCTGCACGGCGGAGAGCCTGTCTGGCCAGGGCGAGGGGTGGGCCCGGTTCACATCGCGAGGAGCCGGGAGGAGGAGGATGCGACGCCGACCGGCGCCCTGCTGGTGGTTCCCCAACTCCTGCCCGATTGCGTGCGGCTCCTGCCGCGGGTATGCGGGATCGTGGTGGAGCGGGGGACGGTGACGGGCCACGCGGCGTCCATCGTGCGCGAGTTCCGGGTGCCGAGCCTGTTCGGCGTGGCGGGTGCCCTCGACACGCTGATCCCCGGCCAGGCGGTCAGCCTCGACGCCGCCCGCCGCAGCGTCTTCCTGGGGGTCCTGTGGCCCGAGCTACGCGGGCATCTCCCCGTCACGCTGCTCGGGCGGCGCACCGTGGGCCTGCCGGAGATCCTGGCCGGGAAGCTCACGAAGCTGAGCGGCAGCAGCTTCATGGGCACCTGGGCGTGCCAATCCCTGCATGACGTCATCCGCTTCGCCCATGAGATGGCCATTCAGGCGATGTTCGACATCGGGGATCGCCTTCTCGATTCGCCCATTGGGGGGGTCAAGCGGCTCGAGTGCCCCCCGCCGCTGTACATGCACCTCGTGGACCTCGGGGGAGGGCTCCGTCCCGAGGTCGCATCTAAGCGGACCGTGCACCCCGAGGACGTCGTCTCGGTCCCGTTCCAGGGGCTCTGGCGGGGGCTCGGTGACCCCCAGTTCGAGCGGCGCCGCCTGGACACGCCGCTCCGGCCTTTGGGGTCCATCATCGCGACCACAATCAGCACAACCGCGCCCCGGGAGCTCGGGGCCCCCAACTACGCCTGCATCACGGACAGCTACCTCAACCTCAATTCCAGGCAGGCCTATCACTTCGCCATTGTCGACGCGTTCCTCTCCGACAATCAGAATAGCAACCACATCAGCCTGCGCCTGAAGGGCGGCGGCGGCGCCCCGTGGCAGCGCAACCTCCGAGCGGAGTTCGTGGCGGAGGTCCTGCGGCTGCACCACTTCACCGTGAACGTGACGGGCGATCTCCTGAATGGCTGGGCCCGCGGGCTCGACCTCGTGACCGGCCTCGACAAGCTGGCCACGATCGGGCACCTACTCCGCTTCCTGGCGCAGCTCGACATGTTGATGACGGACGAGGCCCACGTGAAACGCAACGTGGCGACCTTTGTGGAGGCGGAGGCGGCGGCCCTGGCGGCGAGGGGAGCCGAGAGCAGATCGGCGGCACAGGGCTCGGGGGGACAGTCCTAGCCCAAAACCCGTGGAGGCAGGCAGGGAAATCGCCCAGTTCGTGCGGGGATGTCCACTCTTGACACTCAGTACGATCCTCGCACCCTCCGCACCCCGACGCTCCAAGCAACGTCCTGGTCGGTCAAGTAATCCAGCGGACGACGCGGAACGGAGGGGGCGATCGATGTCTCTCAGGCCCTGCCTGAGCCTACGGGTTTTCCTCCGAGGCAAGACACTTCTAGCGTCGGGCGACGCATCGTACCTCCCGGGAGTCCTCGGCCCTGTGGCACCCTGATCGGTTCATGAACCGGCTGTTGCCCAAGCCCTGGCAAATCACCGATTGGGCCCGACCGTTCGGACTGGAGACATGGCCACGAATATCTTCCTCCCCATCGCACAGATCAGCGTGAGCATCCCGGTGATGGTAAGCGTCGGCGGGGTGGTGGGGCTCCTGTCCGGCCTATTCGGCGTCGGCGGTGGCTTTCTGCTCACGCCGCTGCTCATGTTCTTGGGCATGCCGCCCGCGGTGGCGGCGGGCTCTGGATCGGCTGGGATAGTCGCGGGGTCGTTGACCGGGACGCTCGAGCATTCCCGGGCGGGCACCGTCGACTACAAGATGGGCTTCTGGCTGTTTGCAGGCGGCTCCATCGGCAGCGTCGCCGGCGTCGAACTGCTCTATTGGCTTAACCTCTTTGGACCCGCCAATAGCGTCATTCGCGTCCTCTATGTCGTCATGCTTGGGGTGGTTGGAAGCATCATGTTGGTCGAGTCGATCTGGACGTGGCGGCGCGGCGCCTATATGTCCGAGCGGAGGTTCCAGCCCATCCCCGCGCGAACCTGGGTTGACTCCCTGCCATTCCGAATTCGGTTTCCGAAGTCGGAAGTCCAAGTGTCGTTCCTCGTTCCGGCCGTCTTGGGCGTTTTCGCGGGCATCCTCGCGGCGATGATGGGCGTGGGGGGCGGCTTCATCATGGTCCCGCTGATGCTGTACGTGCTCCGCATGCGGATGCACGTCGTGGCGGGAACGAGCCTGTTCCAGATCCTGTGCACGTGCATGCTCGTCACCGTGCTGCAAGCCGCCCAGAACCATACCGTGGACTTCGTGCTCGCCTTCCTGCTCGCCGTGGGCTCGACGGTTGGGGCGACGGTCGGCACCCGGCTGGGGCGGCGCCTGCGCGCGGACCAGCTCAAGATCCTGCTGGCTCTCATTGTACTGGGGGTGGCGGCCAAGGTGGGCATGGATCTGTTCAGAACACCCGCGATCTTCTTGTCGCATGTTGCAGGAGAGTGACCCGGGCCATGTCCAAGGGACGAACCGCCCTTGTTGTGTTTCAATCGGAATGAACGGTACGGCTTGCGCAGCCGTGATCCCCTTGGAGAGCGATCTTGAGCGGCGACTGTTTCTCGTTTGCGTGTTACTGATCGGTATCACGCAATCCCAAGTTCTCGCTTTCCTTGGCCTGCAGGCCCCGTCTCTTCAATACTTTCGGCATGCCGTTCTTCCGGCAAGAATCTTGCCTCAGATGCAAGGGTGAAGTGCCGGGGCTGGACACGGGCGGTGAGCGGCCACGGAGATCTGGGGTACGTCGGATGAGGCTCGGCGAGAAACGGCGGACCGACCCATGCTGAATGTCGTGACCGGCGGAACGGGCTTTCTGGGGTCCCATCTCGTCCGGCTGCTCCGAGAACGCGGGATGGCGGTTCGCGTGCTCCTGCGGCCTGGGACGCCGCCCAGCGTGCTGCCACCCGATGTCGAATACCGGGTCGGAGACATCCGCGACGCGGCCGCGGTCCGGGAGGCCTTCGCGGGCGCCACCACGGTTTTCCATTTGGCGGGCCTGGTCGCTCCTTTCGCGCCCCGCCACCGCCACCTCGAGGTTAATGTCGTGGGCACCGAGACCGTTCTGGAGGCGTGTCTGGCGGCTAATGTCGAGCGGCTCGTCTACGTGAGCAGCACAGTGGTCTACGGGATCGAGTGCGACCACCGCGGCCTGACCGAGGACACTGCCTGCGCCGTGGCGTTTGTTGCACCGTACGAGGAAAGTAAGGTTAGGGCCGAACGGTTCGTCGTCCGGCGGATGCAGGAGACCGGGCTGCCAACGGTCATCCTGCGCCCGGGAATGGGGTGGGGGCCTCGCGAGCGGGTGGTTCTACCCGTGCTGATTCGGAACCTTCACTCTCGGCTGTTCTTCATGGTGGGGAACGGCCGGAACACCCTGGACTTGAGCTACGCGGGGAATATCGCGCATGCGTGCTGGCTGGCGGCCGTGAAGTCGGAGGCGGTAGGACGGACATACAACGTCGCCGACGGTTTCGGCGTCACCTGCCGCGAGTTCCTCGGGGCCCTGGCAACCGCGCTCGGAATCCCGCTCCGGCGCCGCTGGTTCCCGAAAGCCCTCGTCGCCCCATGGGTCGCGCTCCTGCTCCATCCTGAACCGGAGTCAATGGAGGGCCCGCTCCCTCCGTCCCGGACCACGCTGCTTCGACTCTGTGCACTCTATCGAGACAGCGAGCCGGACATCAGCCGGATCCGCACGGAGCTCGGATACGTCCCCCCCGTGGACTTTGCCACTGGCGTCGCCGAAACGGTGGCCTGGTACCGGAAGGCCTTGGCGGCAGAGGGGACGAGCTAGAGGTTGGATGACAACCGGAGAGTCAGCGATCGATGCTTGAGCGAGTTACCGACTGGCTCAATAACCGGAGACGGGCACGGATCTTCGAGGCCCTCCAGGTCGAGGTGACCTCTCGCTGCCTCTTACGGTGTCAGATGTGCCCCCGGAGCGCCCTGGGCGGGCAATGGTCTGAATTGGACTTGCCGTGGGAGATCTTTGAGCGCGTTGCGCGGACCTTTCCCGAGGTGGAGCACGTCCACCTGCAGGGCTGGGGCGAGCCGCTTCTCCACCCGCGGCTTTTCGACATGATCGCCCGGGCCAAGGACGCGCGCTGCCGGGTGGGCCTCACCACGAACGGCATGCGACTCGATCCAGGAACGAGCCGGCGACTTCTGGAGGTGGGACTGAATCTGCTCTCCGTCTCCATTGCGGGTGCGACCCGGGAGGTCCACGAGCGCATCCGGGTGGGATCCGACTTCTCCTTGATCCTCGAAAATGTCCGAGCGCTTCTGGCGCTGCGCGCCGAGAGAAGAGGCGGGGGACCCAAGGTGGAGCTGTCGTACCTCATGACGCAATCCAATATCGGGGAGCTGCCGGACGCCGTGGATCTGGCGGTCTCCCTCGGCGTGGACGAGCTGTATGCCATCAACCTCGATTACGTGGTGACGCCGGCCCATGACCAGCGTAGAGTCTTCGGCCGGCCTGCCCTGCGAGAGGGGTTCAGCCGAACGGTGGACGAGGCGCGAGGGCGGGCCCGGCGGGCGCGCCTGACGTTTCGACCGTATCCCCTCGATCTCGAAGAGGTGGCCGTCTGCGAGGCGCATCCGACCAAGATCCTGTTCGTCTCCTGCGACGGCTGGGTCGCCCCCTGCACGTACCTGTCGCTCCCCGGGCAGCGCGAAATCCCTCGGTGGTTTGAGGGCAGGCAGGTCATGGTGCCCATTCCGCGGTTCGGAAACCTCCAGGACCAGGACCTGATGGAGATCTGGGAGGGGCGGGCGCTTTGCGAATTTCGCAGGCGCTTCGTCCAGCGCGAAATGGTGGCCGCGACGGGAGCGTTGTTCGCGGCGGCCGGCGGCGCGGATCGAGGAGTCGATCCCCCTCCTCCACCTGAGCCGTGCGTCAGTTGTTACAAGTTGTATGGGGTCTGAGACGCCCTCAGCTTCTGTCTGGCCGGCGACTGTCCTCCCAATCCATAATAGGTGTGGTTCCTCGCCTCGAGGTCGAAAGGGCATTCCGTGCTGAAGCATTCACTGGCGGCTGACCTGCGCCGGGCGATCCCCGTCGGGCAGGTCCTGGATACGATCGAAGATCGCACGCTGTACGCCTATGACGGCACCAGCGCCAAGGCGCTGCCCGACATGGTGGTGATCGCGCCTTCGCGCGAGGCGGTCGCGGCGGTCCTGCGATTCGCCTCGGCCCACGACGTGCCCGTCGTCCCCCGGGGGGCCGGGACGGGCCTCTCCGGCGGATCGGTCCCCGCGCGTGGAGGGATCGCGCTGGTGATGGCCTCGATGCGCCAAATCAAGGAGATTGACTCCGGAAGCATGCTGGTGGTGTGTGAACCTGGCGTCATCACGGGGGAGCTGCAGAAGGCAGTGGAAGAGGCCGGCTTCTTCTATCCGCCCGATCCCGCCAGCCTAAATTACTGCACGATCGGCGGAAACGTCGCGGAAAACGCTGGTGGGCCGCGCGCCGTCAAGTACGGGGTGACCAAGGATTACGTCATGGGGTTGGAAGTCGTCCGGGCGACGGGTGAGATCGTCCGCCTGGGCGGCAAACAAGTCAAGAACGTCACCGGGTATAATCTGGTGCAGCTCTTCGTCGGATCCGAGGGCACGCTGGGCGTCATCACCGAGGTGATCCTGCGCCTCCTGCCACGACCCGCAGCGAAGAAAACGATGCTGGCCATCTTCAATCGCCTGGAGGATGCGGCAGATGCGGTAGCGGCCGTGATGGCCGGGGGCATCACGCCGACTACCCTGGAGATCATGGACAAGACGTGCATCAACTGCGTCGAGGATTATCTGCAGCTTGGCTTGCCGCGTGATGCCGAGGCCTTCCTGATCATCGAGGTGGACGGGATGCCTCAGGCAGTAGAGGCAGAGGCGGACGTCATCGCCGCTATCTGCCAGGAGAAACGCGTCCGGTCGTTCCAGGCGGCCCGGGATCAGAAGGAGGCTGACACCCTCTGGAAGGCCCGCCGGGCCGTCTCCCCGGCGATCTCTCAGGTGAAACGTGCCAAGATCGGCGAGGACATCAGCGTGCCACGGAGCGCGATCCCGGCAATGGTGCGGGAGATCCAGAGGATCTCTCGGGAGCAAGATCTTCCCATCGCGATCTTCGGCCATGCGGGAGATGGGAACCTGCACCCCAACATCCTCGCCGACCGGCGGAATCCCGTGGAGATGGAGCGCGTGGAAAAGGCCATCGCGGCCATCTTCGAGGCCTCGGTCGGACTGGGAGGGACGCTTTCCGGCGAGCACGGCATTGGCCTGAGCAAGCAGCCATTCCTGCGGCTGGCCCTCTCGCCCGAGGCCATCCAATTGATGGAGGACGTCAAACGGGCGATGGATCCCCGGGGTATCTTAAATCCGGGCAAGATCTTCGGGAGCGCATGAGATGGAGCTTGCCCACCTGAACGGACTCTGGAGATGCAACAAGTGCGGCGCCTGCACGGCGGTCTGCCCACTGTACCAGGAGACCGTCAACGAAGGGATGGCTGCCCGTGGGAAGCTGGCCCTCCTGGAAGCCGTGATGGATGGAGTCTTAGCGCCCTCGCAGGGCTTGCGGCAGAAGATCGAGGATTGCCTGCTCTGCGGGGCCTGCGCCCAAAACTGTCCCAGCCTGGTTCCCACCACCGACCTCTTCCTGGAATCGCGGGCGGAGCTGGCGAGTATCCTCGGCCTCCCGTTGCCCATCCGCGTCCTGCTGTACGCGCTGGGCTCTCCGCGCCTCATGGCGGTCGGAATGCCATGGCTAAGGTTCGCACAGCGTTCTGGTCTCGCGCGAATCACAGAGCGGTTTCCTCAAGGGCTCATGCCCAGAGCCATCAAGACAGCAATGCGGGCAGCGCCGGCTGTCCCCGCCCGAGCGTTCCGGCCGCGCCGGCCGCGCCAACATACAGAGGGGGCAAGCACGCCCGGCACGGTGGCCTACTTCGCGGGCTGTTTCATGAACTGGGGCTATGCAGATGTAGCGGAAGCCACGCGCCTTGCGCTCATTCTCGGCGGGTACCGTGTAGAGACTCCGCCAGTGATGTGCTGTGGGATGCCGCACCGGGTCTATGGCGATGTCGATGCAGCACGATGCCTTGCGCGCCAGAATATCCTAGTGCTGGAGCGATATGCGGTCATCGTCACGGACTGTGCCTCCTGCGGAGCGGCCCTCAAGGAATACCGCGAATTGTTGGCGGACGATCCCAGCTATCGGGAGAGGGCGCACGCGGTGTCCGCCCGCGTCACCGATGTGTCCGAGTTCCTGATGAAGGGCCCGCTTACCCGTCCCTGGGGCGAAGTACCTCTCCGGGTCACGTACCACGAGCCGTGTCACTTAGGGCGCGGCCAGGGCGTGAAGACGCAACCTCGTGACTTGCTGAAGTCCATCCCGGGACTAGAGTTCGTGGAAATGAAGGGGGCCGACGTCTGTTGCGGCGGTGCAGGTTCGTTTTGCCTCACGCATCCAGATCTGTCGGAGAAGGTGGGCGCGAAAAAAGTCGAGAGTATCCTGGCGACCCGTGCAGACGTGGTCGCGAGCGGCTGCCCGTCCTGCATATCGCAACTCCGTACCATGCTTCGGGAACGAGGCGTCTGCATGAGGGTCTGTCATCCTGTTGAACTCCTGGCCGAAAGCTACAAGAGTGCTCAAAGGTCTGTGGACACCGCGGCACCCCTCCCATCCC
>JBIOJT010000154.1:0-10218 GCA_044451055.1 Methylomirabilales bacterium (SeqCode) | reverse complement strand
TGCTCTATGTGGTTGGGGTCCGAGAGCAGCACCGTGAACGGCTGCCCGCCGTCACCCATGTGGACGGAACGGCGCGACTGCAGACCGTAGGCGGGGAGACGAACCCACGCTACGCGCGACTCATCGAGACTTTCGGGCAGGCCACCGGGACCTCGGTGGTGCTGAATACGTCGTTCAACCTCAAAGGGGAGCCGATCGTGAACACACCCGGCGAGGCCTTGTCCACCTTCGCTCGGAGCGGGCTGGACGTGCTGATCCTGGGCGACTACGTAGTCGAGAAGTCGTCGGTGCGCCCGCGCTGACGGGGAGAGGAGCGTGCGTTCATGCGGTGGGGGGAAAGTCTGTCGAGTCGGATGGGGATCGCGGGGGAGTTGCTCCAGTTCTTTTGGCAACGTAAATGGTGGTGGCTGACGCCCATGATCGTGGCGCTCTTACTCTTCGGCGTCCTGGTGATCTTCGCCCAGACATCCGCGATCGCGCCGTTCATCTACACCCTGTTCTGACGCGCTCGCGGCCGCGGAGCCAGGGGGCTCGGAGGCAGACTGATCAGAAGAACTGGGACCCGGTCAGATATGGGCCAGCTAGGGTTTTCCGGTCGGCTGTTCGGCCCCCAGGATCCCTTGGCGCAGGGAGTTGCTAACGATCTGGGCGACCAACTTCGCCCCGCCGTCATTGAAGTGAACGTCGTCGAAGAAAGCATCCAGGGTCCTTGGGACCCGAGCGGCCAGGTCAATGCACTCGACGCCGCGGGCCCGACATACCTCCAGCGTCGCCTGGTTATACCGACTCATCCCCTCCTGGAGCGCTCTCACCGTGTAATACCGCCTCTCCTCCTCTCCGGGTTTCGACGCGGCCCGTCCCATGATGAGGAGGTCTGTCTCGCGCACCGTCAGGTCATCCCGCCAGAGAAAGGGCTGCGTAAGGAAAATCAGCCGCACGCCGCGGGTGGCCGCGAGGTCCACGAGGGTGGTCAGGTTGCGTCGGAACTCATCCAATCCCGGCTCCAGGTCGGGCAGCTGGTCCACCAGAGTTGCCTGCTGGCGATCGCTCCGCCACGTGCGGTACACCTCGCCGCGCCGGTCCTGCCGCGGTCCGGAGAAATACAGCTGGATCTGCCGCCCCAGGTTCCACAGCGCCGTCTTGCGGTAGATCGCCCCCTCGAACCTACTCGGCAGCACGTAGAACGCCTTCCGCATCACCTCGCGCTCTGCGCCCGGTCGTTTCAGGTAAAGCGGGTCGTAGTCGGCATGGCTCGTCCGCAGGGAGAAGTCGTTGATCCCCGCCAGGACCACGACCGCGTCGATTCTCGGATACTGCGGCAAGAGGTACTTCAGGTACACGATGTGGTCCCGCGTGGTGTGCCCGCTGACCCCGACGTTGCCGACCCACACCCGGAGGCCCGTCGCCTCGACCAGGATGCGCTGGATGAGGGACGGCCACGCCCTGTCCTGGTCCAGATACACGCATTCCGTGGTGCTCCCGCCCACCGCGAGGATCCGGTACTGCTGGCTCTCTGCGAACTCGTCGCCCCGAATGCCCAGGGAGTTCGTGATGAACCGCGTGGGACCCCTCACGCCCGGCATCACGTCCTCCAGGGGCGAGAAGGTCCGGCGCAGGTTCGGGCGCCGCACGTAAAACTGTTGCGGCCTCGGATAGAGGAGGGAGGCCACCAGCTCGCTCAGAGCCAGCCCGACCAGTAACCCTGCAACGATCATTACCGCAGGACCGGCCCATCTCCTCACGAGGCTTGGTTTCTCCGTCGCCCCGGAAGCAGCGCCATCATCTATGGCCTGGCGAACCATCATCTTGGCGGATGCCCTATGGGGTGAGACGCACCGCCCGCAACCGCCGACCCGATGCGAGCGCCGTCGCGCCTCGGACGGGTATTACGTGTAGACAAGACGCTGGGAGAACGAGGATCGTGTGATTATGTAGCACATCAACCGCTTGCAGAAAAGATGCACCACTCTCCGGTGTGCAATGCTCATGCATGCTCGGGTTCTGTAATGATCCAACTCTCTCTGTGGTCTGCAATACCTTGATACGGTGACATGAAATGGTGCCTTCCAGCGGAGTGTATGGGGGACGAGGCAAGAACGGACGGAGTACTTGCGGAGCACAGGGCGGCTGGATGTCAAATCTACGCAGCAAGAGAGTCGAAGTGAAAGGTGGCCGCTACGAGGGATTCACGACACAGCGCACTTCCTGATGGTGCCAAGGGTGCGCGCAATGGCGGTGTCGGTAGGACGCAGAGTGAGGGAAACGCGCCCGAGCGCACGTCGCCCACGAAGGGGTGGAGTGCCTCCGGTTTCACCGGGCTGACGGCTGCTCCCGCAATTGAAACGTTTCAGAGATTTCGCTTGACACAGTGAACCGGTCTTGTCTATCTTCTCGCCACCCCGCGGGGATCCCTCGCGGGGTGCCCGCCGCGGTTCCGACCTCTCTCCGACGTGTAGCCGATCGGGGCGGATCACGGCGCCGAGATTGAAACGTTTCAGCTCTCGGAGCTTCGCATGGTGGTGACGATCAAGGACGTGGCGCGGGAGGCGGGGGTCTCGGTCGGCACGGCCTCGCAGGCCCTGGGGGGCAGCCCCGCCGTGCGCGAGGAGACGCGACGCCGGGTCCTGGCCGTGGCCACCCGGCTCCGCTACCAGCCCAGCGCCCTCGCGCGGGGGCTGGTGACCCGCCGGACCCACACCGTGGGCCTCCTTATCTCCGACATCGCCAACCCGTTCTTCATCCGGGCGGTCCGCGCCGTGGAGGACGTGGCGCAGGAGAACGGCTACAACGTGATCCTGTGCAACACCGACGAGGACCCGGTCAAGGAGACCCAGTACTTACGGGTCCTGATGGAGAAGCGGGTGGACGGGATCATCCTGGCCACCACGGCCGGCAGCCTGCAGGCGGTCCGGGACGTCCGCTGGCGGCGGGTCCCGCTGGTTCTTTTCGACCGCGAACTCCCCAGGGTGGCCACCGACACGGTGAAGGTGGACAGCGTCCTCGGGGGCCGGCTGGCGACCGAGCATCTCCTCGGCCTCGGCCACCGAAGGATCGGCATCATCCACGGACCATTGGTGCGTTCGACAGGGGCCGAGCGGCTGCAGGGATATCTTACCGCCCTCAAGGCCGCAGGCATCCGGCCCATCCCCGAGTTGATCCGCGAGGGCAACTTCAAGCAGGACAGTGGGTATGAGCTGACGAAGGCGCTGCTGGAGGTGTCGCCGTCGCCGACGGCCCTCTTCTGCACCAACAATCTGATGACCGTCGGGGCCCTCCAGGCCTTGCGGGAGCGGAAGGTCCGGATCCCCGGTGCTCTGTCCCTGGTGGGTTACGACGACATGGAGTGGTGGACGCTGACGCATCCCCCGCTGACCACGGTCGGGCAGCCGGTCTACGATCTCGGCCGGGAGGCGATGCGGCTGCTCCTCGCGCAAATCGGCAGGGAGAAAAAGCGGCGCCCGCAACGTGTGGTGCTGAAGCCGGAGTTGATCCTCCGGGACTCCTGCGGACCGCCCTCCCGGCGCATCCGCTCCGCCGCAGCGCGTCGGAGGGTCCGCGTGGCTCAGCCAGCGGAGGGACGCCAATGACCTACCTGATCGGCATCGACGTGGGGACGCAGAGCGTTCGGAGCTGCCTCTTCGATCTCGAGGGCGCAGTAGTCGCCTCGGCCAACCGGCCCCTCACGACAACGTTTCCTCGGCCGACCTGGGCCGAGCAGGACCCCGAGCAGTGGTGGCGCGGCGCGGTGGAGACGTTGAAAGAGATCCTCCAAATCTCCAAGGTCAATCCAAAGGAGATCGCCGCCCTGTCCTACGACTGCACTGCCTGCACGGTGGTGGCCCTCACGGAGGACGGCAGACCGCTCCGCCCGGCGCTCCTTTGGATGGACGAGCGCGCCTACGAAGAAGCGGACGAGGTCTCCGCAACCGGCCATGAGATCCTCAAGTATTGCGGCGGCAAGGTCTCGCCGCAGTGGATGCTCGCCAAGGGGCGTTGGATCCAGCGGCACGAGCCCGACGTGTTCCGCCGGGCCCGCTGGATCGTGGACGAGGCCGACTTCTTCACGTTCCGTCTCACCGGCCGCATGACGGCCAGCCTGGATAACGCCACGGCCAAGTGGAATTACGCCCGCCCGTTGGGGGGCTGGCCCGCCGATTTCCTGAGGGCGGCGAAGGCCGAGCGCCTCCGCGAGAAGTGGCCGACCGAGGTGCTGCCGGTCGGGCGATCCCTGGGGCGGATCAAGGAGGAGGTGGCGAGGGAGGTCGGACTCTCCCCGGCGACCGTGGCGGCGCAAGGCGGGATCGACGCCCACGCCGGCGAAATCGCCCTGGGGGCGGTGGGGGCGGGAGACTTGGCGCTCATCCTGGGCAGCTCCACCTGCCACATGGCCCAGTCCAGGGTCCCGGTCTTCGCCAACATCTGGGGGCCGTACCCCGATGCGTTGGTGGAAGGGATGTTCACGCTGGAGGGCGGGCAGACGGCGACGGGCAGCATCATCCAGTGGCTGGTCGAGCATTTCGGGGCCGAGGCGGCGAGCCAGGCCAAGGGTCGCGGCCAGGACGTATACACCTACCTGGACGGTCTCGCCGAGGCGGTCCCGCCGGGGAGCGAAGGACTGCTGGTCTTGGACTACTTCCAGGGGAACCGCACCCCGTACAAAGATCCCCTGGCCCGCGGGACGGTGATCGGCCTCACCTTGAAGCACGGGCTGCCGCACCTCTACCGCGCGGTCTACGAGGGGATTTGCTTTGGAACCCGGCAAATCTTGGAGGATATGACCACCCACGGGTTCACGTTGGAGCGGATCTATGCCGGGGGCGGCGGGGCCAAGAGCCGGCTGTGGACGCAGATCCAGGCCGACGTCCTGGACCACCCCATCCACCTCCCGCGCGACAAGGAAACCATGGCCTTGGGCGCCGCCATCTGGGCCGGTCTGGGTGCCGGGGTGTTTCGGAGCTACGAGGACGCCATTGCCCGCATGGTGCATATCGAGCGAGCCGTGACCCCGGTCGCCGAGCGGCGGGGGGTCTACGACAGGCTGTACCGGCAGTACGTGGATCTCTATCCGGCCGCGCGGGACGCGATGCACACACTGGCGAAGCTGGGAAGCTGAGCGCAAAAGCCGAGGCGCGAAGGGGCTGAGGAGCGGAGGAACTCACGATCCCCGGCCATTCAGTCGGGGCATGCTGGGCAGGCTGGCGTCGGGTCGACTGGGGCAAGGAGGCTACGATGCGCAAACGCAAGATTGGAATCCTGACGTTCTCCGACGGGCGGAAGTTTGCCCATGAGCTGCAGTACAAGATGAACAAGGGCTTCCAGGACAAGCTGGCGAAGACGTTGAAGGCCACCGGCGAGGTGGAGTGCGTGACCGGCGAGATCATCTGGACACCCGAGCTGGCGCGGTCCGAGGCGAAGAAGCTGGCGGCCGCCGGCGTCGAGGCGACGATCCTGAATTTCGCCATCTGGGCTTTTCCGCACCTGCCGGCCATCGCCACCGAATTCGCCCCCGGCCCGTTCCTCTGCCTGTCGAACGTGAACCCACAGGCGCCGGGCCTGGTGGCCATGCTGGCAGCCGCGGGGAGCCTGAACCAGATCGGGGTCTTCCACGGTCGGGTGTCAGGGGACGTGGAGGACCCGAAGGTCCTCAAGCAGGTCATGGCCTTCCTCCGCGCGGCCTCGGCGGTGAACCGGTTGCGGGGCAAGACCTACGGCCTCTTCGGCGGCCGCTCCATGGGGATGTACACCGCCGTCCCCGCCCTGGACCAGTGGCGGCGCGAGTTCGGGGTGGACATCGAGCACATCGACCAGTGGGAGATCGTGAGACGCTCCGAGACCATCGATCAGGGGCGGGTCACCAAGGCCCGCAAGTGGCTGGAGAAGCACTGCGGCCAGGTGGCCTACGACGGCAAGGCGCTCACGCCTGACACGCTGGAGCGGCAGATCCGGAGCTACCATGCCGTGCGCGAGCTGATCGAGGAGTGGGACCTGAACTTCGTGGGCATCAAGGGGCAGCCCGAGCTGACCAATTCCTTCTGCACCATGGATCTCACCGAGGCATTCCTCAACGACCCGTACGACTGGGAAGGCCCCCACGAGCCGATCGTGTGCGCCACAGAGGCGGATTCGGACGGTGCTCTCACCATGGAGATCTTCAAGGAACTGGCCGGCACCCCCGTCCTCTTCGCTGACGTGCGCCACTACGACGCCGAGGGAGGGTTCTGGGACATGGTCAACTCCGGCCAGCACGCGACGTACTTCGCGGGCCGGTCGTTCGACCCCAAGGTGAACCTGCCCAGGGTGAAGCTGCTTCCCGAGATCTTCTACTTCCCGGCGGGCGGGGCCGCCGTGCATCACATCGCGGCCCCGGGCGAGGTCACGCTGGGCCGGCTCACCCGGAAGAACGGGAAATACTGGATGGCCATCTTGCCGGCGGACTTCCTGGCCTTCCCGGAGAAGAAAGCCCTCGCCAAGGCGCAGGCGACCACCGGCGAGTGGCCGCACGCGTTCACCAAGCTCCGCGTGCCGCCCGAGCGGTTCATCGCCACGTACAGCTCGAACCACATCCACGGGGTCTACGGCGATTACGTGGAAGAGTTGAAATGGGTCTGCAAGATCCTGGGAATGGAGGCCGAGGTTTATGTCTAGTTCCGACGCAGGACGGAAGCCCGCCCTTGCCGGGGTGATAGCAGCGCTGCTCACCCCGATGCGGGATGGGGGGACGGAGATCGATCTCCAGGCCACGCTCCGTTTGGTGGCCTGGCTCGTGGAGCGGGGGATCCACGGCTTGTACATCGCGGGCACCACGGGTGAGGGACTCTACCTCAGCCCGGAGGAGCATCGGGACCTGACGCGGGCGGTCGTGAAGGCCGCGCACGGCGTTCCGGTGGTGGCCCACGTGGGTGCGCTCACCACATCGGCGGCGGAGGCGCTGGCCCGCCAGGCCGTTCTGACCGGGGCCACGGCCGTGGCGGCCATCCCGCCCCCGTATTACAGCATGACCCGGGAGGAGCTGCTCGCCTACTTCACGGCGGTCGGCAAGGCGGCGGAGCCATTGCCGCTCTATCTCTACAACATCCCCAGCCATGCCCGGAATGATCTCTCCCCCGCGCTGGTGGCGGAACTCCGCCGGACCATCCCGACCGTGGCAGGGATCAAGGACAGTAGCGGTTTTCCAGGACGGATCGCCGATCTGGTCAAGGTCATGGGCCCAGGCTTCGCCGTGGTGTGCGGAAACGATGAGACGGACCTGAGCGCGTTTCAGGACGGCGCCGCGGGTATCGTCTCATCGGGCGCGGGGATCTTTCCCGAGCTATATTTGGAGCTTCATGCCGCCTGGAAAGCCGGCCGGCTGGCGGAGGCGCAGGCGGAGCAGGCGCGGATCGTCGCCATGCAGGAGGCTCTCGGAAACGGGGCGCGCCTGGGCTGGTACAAGTACGTCCTGGGCGAGCGCGGGATCCCCATCGGCGGGGTGCGCGCCCCGCTCCTCGACCCCGGTCCAGCCGATCGGGAGGCGATCCGGAAGCGCCTGAAGGAGCTGAGGCTGCTCTGACGTGTGGGGGCCATAGAGGCGGATAGGGTGCCGGTGGTCGAGCAAGGTTTAGAAGGCGCCTCCGCGGCGGAAGAAGTCTTGTTCAAGCGACACACTTGAGGTCCTACGCTCGTTTGGATCGCAGGCCTTGCGTCTTGAGGTGCGGATGATCATGGAACCCTCGACCGGTTATACTCAAAGGGGCTTCTTGGGACGTCACGCACAGGCCTATCTCTTCATGCTGCCTGCGATCTTGCTGGCCGGCGCAGTGTCCCTGTACCCGATTGCCTATGCGTTCTTCTTGAGCCTCTTCCGGACCCGCTACTTGGAGCGAGTCGCGTTCATCGGTCTCGGGAACTACCGGCAGCTCTTCGCCGATCCCGCCTACCAGCAGAATCTGATTTATTCGCTCACATATGTGTTTGGGTCGCTGATTGTGGTGCTGCCCTTTAGCCTCGGCGTCGCCATCCTATTGAACCAGCGGGTGAAGCACCGCGCCGTGTTTCGAGCACTGATCATCCTCCCGTGGGTGGTCTCGCAGACTATCATTGCCCTCTTGTGGGGATGGCTGCTGAATCCCGACTTCGGGCCAGGCATCTATGCGCTCGAACTCCTCGGAGTCGGGAAGGTGGGCCTGTTCACCGACTCGCGTTCTGCGCTCCCCACGCTGATTGGGGTGAATGTCTGGGGATCGTATCCCATGGCGGTGATCCTTCTCTTGGCAGCCTTGCAGACAATTCCCAAGGAGTTGAAGGAAGCGGCGCGCGTCGATGGGACCTCCCGATGGCAGCACTTCGTCCACATCACGCTGCCGCTGGTGCAGCCGACCCTGCTCGTGGCGACCATCATGCTGACCCTCCTCTATTTCAACATGGTGACGCTTGTCCTGATTCTGACCGGCGGAGGCCCCTTGGGGGCGACCGAGGTCCTCAGCCTGCGCGCCTTCAAAGAAGGGTTTGATTTTTGGCACGTGGGCTATGCGGCCACGCTGGGGATCGTGATCTTTTTCTTCAATGTGGTGTTCAGCCTGCTCTACATCCGCCTTCTCCGCCAGGAGGGCCTCCAATGACCACGAAAGCGTTGGTCTATGTCCTCCTCGTGTGCGTTGTCGTCCTTGCGGTGGTGCCCTTGCTCTGGGGCCTGAGCACTGCGCTCAAGCCGAAGGGGGAGGTGGTGCAATACCCCCCGCGATGGATCCCCCAGAGCCCCACACTTCGGAACTTCAGTCTGGTCATCCGAGAGACGTCCATGCCTCGATATTTTGCGAACAGCCTTCTGATTGGGCTGTGCTCTGTGGTGCTGACGCTGGGCATCGCAGCGCACGCTGGGTATGCTCTCGCGCGGTTCCGGTTTCCCGGCAAGAACGTGCTCGCCTTCGGCATTCTAGCGACGGCCATGATCCCTGGCATTTCCATCCTGGTGCCCCTGTACGCGCTCGCATCCAAGGTCAAGCTCTATGACGGCTACAGCATCCTGGTCATCGTGTGCACGGCTTGGCAAGTCCCGACGGTCATGTGGATGCTCAAGGGGTTCTTTGAGACGGTCCCCCGGGAGTTGGACGAGTCCGCGCTCATTGATGGGTGTACCCGATGGACGGCGTTCTATCGCGTCATCCTCCCGCTCGCACGACCGGGCCTTGCCGCCGCGGCGCTGCTGACCTTCGTGTTTGTGTGGAATGATTTCCTGATTGCCTTTACATTGACGGTAAGCAATTCCCGCCGGGTCGTGGCGGTCGGGCTGTATCAGTACATCTCCCAGTACGGCATCGAATGGGGGGAGTTGATGGCCGCGGTGATGCTCGCCCTCCTCCCAGTACTGGGCATGTTTCTAGCGCTTCAGCGGCACTTCATCAGTGGTCTCACGGCCGGTGCAATGAAGGGGTAGTGAGAACTGGAAACAAGGAGGAAAACCATGTGGCGAAACGATGGTGGACAGTGGAGAGTATTGCGGGTGGTTGTTATTGCGGTCGCGGTGCTCCTGGCGGTTGGTGGGCCGGCCCGCGGCGCTGCGAAAACTACGATCACTTTCTGGACCTTTCTAAACCCCGAGGCCGCAGATCCTCGGTCCAAGGCCCTGAAGGCGGCCATCGACGGGTTCATGGCGGAGAATCCCGATATTGAGGTCAAGACTGAGTCCATTCACTGGGGGAAGATTGACGGATTAGCCATTCAGGCGGCAGCTGCAGGCGGCGGACCGGACGTCTTGAACGTCTACAGCGTGCAGCTCACCAAACATGTCAACGCCAAGACGGTCGCTCCCCTGAACGCATATGCGGAGAAGTGGTACGCCCAGAACAAGAATGACTACATCATCCCGCCCAAGGAGACGACATACGACGGGAAAGTCTATGCCCTCCTGTGGGAAACCCGGGTCTGGCTTCTCTATTATCGCCAGGACTTGCTGGAGAAGGCAGGGGTGAAGGCGCCGCAGACCCTCGACGAACTGGCCAAGGTGGCTCAGAAGATCAGCTCGGATCGCCTCCAGGGGTTCGTCGTGGGCCTGTCGGATACGCAATTGGCGGCCGCCTTCGTCGAGACCTTCGAGCCCCTGCTGTGGGGGGCGGGCGGGTCCCTTTTGGACGCCAAGGGCAAGGCGGCCTTCAACAGCCCGGCCGGACAGCGGGTGATGCAGTGGATCGCGGACCTCGCTCGCACCGGGGGGATGGGGAAGGGCGCGGCCAGCATGAACGC
>JBIOJT010000153.1:0-10395 GCA_044451055.1 Methylomirabilales bacterium (SeqCode) | reverse complement strand
CTTGCACAAGGCACGCCGCAAGTGCTCGGCCCTCCCCGCGCACCCACGCCTGCGGCGCGGGTACCCGTCCGAGAGGGGCGGGCCGCCGCCCCTCCTCGGACTCTCCCCGCGGACTGTGCGGTCTTGGGGGAACTGTCGCCTCTCTTAGGCACCGCACAGTAAGTGTCCTGCCTCGCCGATTGAGGGAAGGGTAGCCACGGGAGATCGGGATGCGTGATCGATGGCCTGGCCGGCGCGGGGTTTCCCTTCCCACCGTGCTCCTGGTAGCCGTGGCCTCGCTGGTGGCCGGCATCCTGGTGGCCACCGGCATTGGCCTCACGCACCGAGCGACCGCTGAGCGCTTCTGGACCGAGCCATCCTCTGTCCTCCAGGCTGAGGTGCCCATTCCGGGTCACCCGGACTCCTTCGCGGGTTTGGTGAAGCGGATCAAAGGGGCCGTGGTCAACATCAATACCAGCAAGACGGTCCGTCTGCCCAAGGACCACCCGGACGTCGAAGGCCCCACGCTGGACCGGCGAGATCCTCACGACTTCTTCGACCGGTTCTTCGGGGGACGGGACCGGGAGTTCAACCAGCGGAGCCTGGGCTCCGGCGTCGTCATCCATCAGGACGGCTTCATCGTGACCAACCATCATGTCGTGGAGGGTACGGACGCGATCCAGGTGCTCCTGTCCACCGGGAAGCAATACCGGGCCGAGATCATCGGGACGGATCCCAAGACGGACCTGGCGCTCATCAAGATTCGGGTGGACGCCCCGCTGCCGGTCGTTCCCCTCGGGGACTCCGACAAGCTGGAAGTGGGGGACTGGGTCCTGGCCATCGGCAACCCATTCGGTTTCGACCATTCGGTAACGGCCGGGATCGTGAGCGGAAAGGGACGGGTGCTGGGCGCCGGGCCGTACGACGACTACATCCAGACGGATGCCGCCATCAACCCAGGCAACTCGGGAGGACCGCTGTTCAATTTGCGTGGGGAGGTTGTCGGGATCAACACGGCCATCATCCCGCAGAGCCGGATCGGTTTTGCCATCCCCAGCAACATGGCGAAGGGGATCCTCCTCCAGTTGAAGGCGCGGGGCAAGGTAACGCGTGGGTGGCTGGGTGTCGTCGTCCAACAAGTGAGCCCCCAGGCGACTGAACCTCTGGGCCTCAAGGACGCCCAGGGCGCCCTCGTGGCGGAGGTGACCCCGGATTCTCCCGCGGAGCGGGCGGGGATCCGGCAGGGGGACGTGATCCTCAGGTTCGGCGGGAAACCGGTGATGGAGGTCCGGGACCTGCCGCGACTCGTGGCGGAGACGGCGGTGGGTACGGAGACGGACATGGTGATCCAGCGCGACGGGAAGACGACGACGGTGCACATCCGCGTGGGTGAGCTTCGGGAGGGGCGCGTCGCCCGGGCCCGCCCCCAGGAACCGGAGTTCGGCCTCGTGGTGCAGGAGCTTACCCCCGATTTGGCGAAGGGTCTCGGAGTGCCCGGAGGGCAAGGCGTTGTCGTGGCGCGGGTGAGCCCGGGAAGTCTGGCCGAGGATGCCGGCCTGCGGCAGGGGGACGTGATCCTCGAGGTGGATCGGACGCCCGTGAAGACCCGGGACGCATTCGAGATCGCTCTGCGGCAGCGATCGAGAGAGAAGGGTATCTTGTTCCTCGTGCGCCGGGGCGACGCCACGCGGTACATCGCGATGCAGGCAAGATGAAGGGTCGGTCCACGTCGTATGAGGGAGCCTGGGTGTGACGGGCGCCGCGAGGGGCGAGGGGGCAGCGCGGACGGCCCTCCTGGTCCTCGATTTCCAGGTGGACTTCCTTCAACCTGGCGGGCGACTTCCGGTGGCGCAGGACCAGGTGCCCGGAATGCTCGAGGCCGCGAACCGGGTGATCCGGGCTGCGGATGCGCGCGGAATGGAAGTCATCTACATCGGGAACGAGTTCAGCCCGTGGGATATTCCCGCCAACTGGTTTCGCGGCAGCGCCGCCGTCCGGGGTCAGCCGGGGGCCCGGCTGGATGACCGGTTGATCGTCATCAACGACCAATACTTCCCCAAGCGCCGCGGCAATGCCTTCTCGAATCCGCGCCTGGACGAGTTCCTCCAATCGCGCGAGGTGCGGCATGTTATCCTGGCGGGCGTGTACGCGAATGCGTGCGTGGAGTTCACCGCCATGGGCGCGATCAGGCGCGGATACCGAGTCACCGTCCTGCGTGACGCTGTCGCAGCCGCCAACGACAGGAGACGGGGAGCCGCATTGCAGAGGATGCGGCGCCGTAGTATCGAGATCGCGGACAGTACGAGCGTGCTGGACAGTGCTTCCTCTTGAGCGGATGGAGGGACGACGGACGAGCCTCCGCACGGGACCCCGCGGCGCCTCTCGACGCTGGCGTCCCTGGTGCCCACCAAGTCGGTCGCTCCAAGCGATGCCGGAGGTCCAGCGAGGGGCCAGCGCTGAAGAGTGAGTCCGGCCGGTTGTGTGCACAACCCGACGCGGCGGAGCCCGGGCCACCATCAGGCCTGGCCGTCCGGCGCTCACACGGGATGATACGCATGGCCCCATCCCCCAGGTGGGGCGGTGCGGCTGGTGGTGGACAGGACGAAAGCGAAGATCAAAAAGGAGGCCACGCGGCCCGGTCCACTCGACAGTCGAAGGTGCCCACGCATGGCGCTTCATTCGCGACCCCGCACAGATGATTGCCGTCGTCCGGCGCAGGCCCGCGACCTCGGCCTTTTCCGGAACGCGTCCGGCGGCACACCGGGGCCTCGCGGCTGCCTGGTTGCCTTGGGCCTCGGGGCGATCCTCGCGTTCACGACGGCCGCCGCCCCGACGGCGCATGATGTGAGGTCCCTGGGCCTGGAAGCGCCAAAGGAGGCGGTGGAGGCGCCGGATTTCTCACTGCCGAACCTCACCGGGAAGAAGACTCGGCTGAGGGACTTCCGTGGGAAAATGGTATTCCTGAATTTCTTTGCCACCTGGTGCGTGCCCTGCCGGGAGGAGATGCCGGCCATGGAGCAGCTGCACCGGACCTACAAGGACAAGGGGCTGGTCGTGCTGGCAGTGGACATTCAGGAGAGTGCGAATGACGTCCGGGCCTTCACGCAGGAGTTGAAGCTTTCCTTCCCCGCCCTCCTGGACAAGGACGGCTCCGTCGCCTCCGCGTATGGCATCCGGCCGGTTCCTGCTACCTACCTGATCGGTCGCGATGGGAAAATTCTCTGGCGGGCCTTTGGGTCCCGGGAGTGGGATCACAGCGATGCCCGGCAGTACTTCGGCCGCATCCTGGCGGATGGCACACGATGAAAGGCGAGTGCCGGTCTCGGCCCGTGCGGTTCAATCCGAAATCCAAAATGGGCGGAGAGTCATGCCAGCTCCTAACCTGAACATCCTGGTGGCAATGGCGGCCGGGCTCCTGTCGTTTCTCTCCCCGTGCGTCCTGCCGCTCCTCCCGTCATACATCTCTTTCGTCGCCGGGGTGTCCCTTGAAGAGGTCCAGGGCACGGTGGCCAACCCCCGAACGCAGCGGGCCATCCTTATTAACTCCCTCCTCTTCATCCTGGGTTTCTCCCTGGTGTTCATCGCGCTGGGGGCGGGCGCAACGCTAGTGGGGCAGGCCCTGTTTCAGCAGCAAAGGCTGATCCAGAAGATTGGCGGCGTCTTCATCATCCTCATGGGGCTGTACGTCGCCGGCTGGCTGCGGATCCCGTTCCTCATGCGGGAATGGCGGGTGGAGTTGAAGGACCGACCGGCGGGCTATCTGGGGGCGCTCATGGTGGGCATCACCTTTGCGGCCGGCTGGACGCCCTGCATCGGGCCGATCCTCGGGTCCATCCTGACACTGGCGTCGGTTACCCAGACGGCCGGCACCGGAATCAAGATGCTGGCGGCATACTCGCTGGGCCTCGCCATCCCCTTCTTTCTGAGTGCGCTGGCGATCCACCGGTTCGTGGTCGTTTTCGACCGGTTCAAGCGATTCATCCCGGTGGTGACGCGGGTTAGCGGTCTCATCCTGATTGCTCTGGGCCTCTTGCTGGTGTTCGATTACTTCACGGTGTTGAGCCGCCTGGCGTTCTCGCTGACGCCGGAGTGGCTGTTCCAGATTGAGCGCAGCCTGCTCAAGTTCTAGCGGAAGGACAGATGCCAGGGGGCTCGCCGCGAGGGTGCCAAAGGAGCCAAGGCTCCCCGGCTGATGGTGGTGATGGTAATGGGAAAGAAGAAACAAAAGGTTCCGGTGCAGACGGCGAGGAACGATGTGGGTGGCGAACTTCAGCGCCTGCTCGTTGGCCGGCCGTCCGTGGTAACCGTCGTGTGGCTCCTGGCGATCGCCTTGGCCATCGGGATCTCCGGCGGGTACCTCGTCTATCGCGCCGTGGGGCCGACAAACGCTCCCGTCGGTGGGTCTGAATCTGACCCGGCCGCGCCGTGGCGGGCCCGGCTCCTCCAGAACCCGAAGGACGTTGAAGCGCTGTTGCGCCTGGCTCACGTGCAGCTCGACCAGCAGCAATTGGATTCAGCGGAGTCCCTCTACCAGCAGGTACTGGCGATCGATCCGAAGAACACCGAAGCCATCACGCACATGGGGACGGTGCTGCTGGGTCGCGGCCAAGTGGACGCGGCCCTGGCGCGCTACAACGAGGCGCTGGCCATCGAGCCGCGCTACGTGCACGCATTGTGGGACAAGGCCAATCTGCTCCAGCAGGTGAAGAGGGATTACGGCGGCGCGATCAAGACCTGGGAGACGTTCATCCAGGTAGTGGGGGCGGAGAGCCAGGATGGCAAGACGGCGAAGGATTTCATCGCAGAGGCGAAGAAGGCCATGGGCGGCGCGTCACCAGTCGAGAAAGCCTCTGGCGGGAAGTCCTAGCACGAAGTGTGGTAGCATCCGAGGCCGCGCCCCGAAAAATTGAGGCGCGGCCTTGCTGTATCAAAAGATCGGTATGTCGGAGCACGTGAGCGCATGAACCTCCGCGGGCGGGCTGGGGCGAAGCTAGCTGAATGGGCCGACCAGCGTGAACTGCGCCGCGCCGTCTTGCACCTGGCTCTCCCCATCGTCGGCAGCGACTTGTTGCAGCGGGGGGTGAACGTGGTGGACGCCCTGCTGGTGGGACGGCTCGGCGCCGCAGAACTGGCCGCCGTGGGGCTCGCCCAGCTGCTGCTGATGTTCACAATGGCCCTGGTGTACGGGCTGGGGGTAGGCAGCACGGTGATGGTCGCCTTCCACACCGGGGCCGGGGACGAGAGGAGACGCATCTGGGCCGCTCGCACGAGCCTGCTGATCGGAGTGGCGGCGACCGTGAGTCTGGGGGGCGCCGGCATTCTCCTCTCGCGATCGGTCGCGACGTTCATGGGCGCCGAGGGACGCCTCCTGGATCTCGCGCTGGACTACCTGCACATCACCTGGTACCTCTTCGGGGCCTATGTCTTCCTTCACCTGGGCTCGGCTATCTTCCAGGGGGTCGGGGACACGCGAACGCCGTTGCGCATCATGGTCGGAGTGAATGTCCTCCACGTCCTGGTGGCAGTTCCGCTCATATACGGTCTGGTGGGGCTTCCGCGCATGGGCGTGGTGGGGGCCGCCCTGGCCTCGGGGCTGTCCGAAGGGGCAGGGGCAGCCTGGCTTCTCTGGCAGGCAAGGCGTCGCGGATTTTTCGGTCGGCGGTGGGATGCGTGGGGTCTCGAGGAGCTTTGGAGAATCCTGCGGGTGGGCCTTCCGGCAGTGGGGGAGCGGCTCATCACCAACGGAATGCAACTGGTGTTCGCCAGCATCGTGATCGGCTTTGGCGTGGCCGCGTACGCCGCGCACCAGGTAGGCCTCAACATCGAATCCCTCTCGTGGCTCCCGGGCCTCGGCTTCGCCAAGGCAGCCACGGCGCTCGTAGGGCAGCGGCTTGGAGCAAAGGACCCACACGGAGCACGCCTCTCTGCGCGCCAGGCGAATCTTCTGGCCACGGGAATCATGACCGCGTGCGGCGCGAGCTTCGTCCTCTTCCCCAGGGCCTGGGTTGTACTCTTCACGTCGGACCCGGACGTCCTGGGATACAGCGTCCCCCTCCTCACGGCGATGGGCCTGCTGCAGCCGCCTCTAGCGGTTGCCCAGGTCATGTCGGGGGCGCTGCGCGGTGCCGGCGAGACGCATGTGGTCCTGCTGGCTGCGGTCGTGGGAGGCTGGCTCGTCCGTCTACCCACCGCCTACCTCGGTGGGGTGAGGGCCAACCTCGGCATGACGATGGTGTGGGCGACGATGGTCCTCGACTGGATCGCGCGCTGCACCATCGTCAGTTGGCGCTTCCGCCGGCTGTCCATGTCGGATGTCCGCCTCTGAAAACGGGGCATCCCCAGCTTGTCAGCCTCCCGGCCGGTTCGTCTCCATAATCATTATTTCCCCAGCAGCTTGGCCTTCAGCGCGTCGAGGGAGAAATCCCGGTTGTGAGCGTAATCTCGGAGGGCCGCTTCGCGTTCGCGCAGTTTCAGGCATTCGCCATAGACCTTATCCGCGATCTGCACGGGAACGGTCGTGACCCCGCTGGCGTCGCCATGGATGAGGTCGCCAGGCTGAACACGCACGCCGCTTAGCTCCACGGGAATCCCAGCATCAATAAAATTGAAAGTGCCGTGGGCGACGACGAGACCCGCCGCGAACACGTGAAAGCCGAGGGGGCGGACGCCGTCCAGGTCGCGGACGCCGCCATTCGTGACGATGCCGATGGCGCCCAGCCGGCGGGAGAGGGTGGCGATGACGTCACCCAAGAAGCAGGCATGAGTGCGCTTCGGGCCCGCGTCCTGAACGACCAGGACGGCCGGCTTGGGTGATGCGGCGATGGCGTCAAAGACCTTCACGTGGCCCTGGCGGTTCCGGGCGCGTCCTGGGGTCGTACTGTCGGCGGTGACCGTCACGGCATATCCCACCATGACCCCGAACTCCGGGGTGAGACAGGAGATGTCCATCCCCATGTACCCTTCGGTATCGTCGCGGATCTTGAAGACCTCGATGGCGTTGGCCACTGTAGGCGAATCCACCGAGCGAAGCTCTTCCAGTTGCTCTGCAGTGAGTCGCGTCGACATTCCGGGTCTCCTTTCCCCCTGTTTGGGTTCGACGACTTCATAGGGCTCTGCCAAGCTACCGCCTCCCAAAAGCCACTGTCAACATCAAGATCTCCTGTGTCCGAGAGTCAAGACGAACCGGGTCCGACTTCGGGAGAGAGTCACAACCAGTATCGAGGTTATGCATCACCGGCCGCTCGTGACCAAGTGTCGGTTGACTGTGCAGCCTCGATCAACCTTCACATCGATGAGCTAGATAACTCAACGAGCTGGTCTGATCCGACCAAGAATCGTCGGAGACCTGTCACTCCTTTCCCCCCACTCACAATGACCACTGAGACTCAGATGGTTGCAACTACTTGAATGTATTGACGTGTTTTCGTTCAGAGTTTTAGACTGATGAATCTACTATATCCCAGTCGGGATTTGAAAATATTTCTTGACGTCAGAATTCACTTCGGATATAAACTCGCTACTTCTCATCCAGAGTGGCAGAGGGACTGGCCCGAAGAAGCCACGGCAACCCCGTTCAAAGGTGGTACGCGGGTGCCAACTCCTGCCCCAGACAACCGGCGTAACGCGTGCGCGGGGGTTGGCGGGGAGAGATGAGACGGGGACGAGAACCTTCACAGCCCCTTCTCATCGTTACGGTGGGAAGGGGCTGTATGTTTGAGTGCGAGGAGGAGAAATTGAGCCGCAGTAGGGGGAATCCGATGATGGGCATGTGTTGTCGCTTCCACGAGTTGTGGCGACATTTTTCGCCAGAAACTCCGGTACCCCTAATGAGATTGCAGAGTAGCTGGAGGAAGCGATGAACACCGAAGCCCATCAATCAAGAGGGCCGGATCTCTCCGAGGAGGGTGATATCGTTCGCCAGATCATCGACGCGATCCGGAGTGTGCGGTTCGGCCAGGTCCAGATCATCATCCAGGATTCACGCGTTGTCCAAATAGACAAGACGGAGAAGGTCAGGCTGGCCTAGGTCGCGTTGCACGCAAGAGGCTGACCAGTCAACTGGAGGCCAATTCCACCGCGGGTGGGGTTGGCCTTTTTCTCTTGGAGGGGACAATGAGCGCTCCCACAACGACCGAGACGAAGAAGCCACACCTCCACATTCCCGAAGCCGACGAACTGCCGGGGCAGGTCTCTGTGGAACCGGAAACCTGGGCCGACGATTCCGAGATAGATACCTTTGATGTCTTTGTCAAACGGTTCTGGCGGGGTGAGATCACGCCGGAGGAGTTCAAGCGATTTCGCCTGCAGCACGGCGTCTACGGCCAGCGCCAAGAAGGGTTCCACATGGTCCGGGTGAAGATTCCTTGGGGGGGCCTCACCGCGCGACAGTTCGAGCGCCTGGCCGAGCTGGCCGAAGAGGGCACCCGTGGTGTCGGGCACATCACCACCCGTCAAAACATCCAGTTCCACTTCGTGAAGCCGGAGGCCCTGGTGGACACGCTTCGCCGCTTGGCGGACGTGGGCCTCACGACGCGCGAGGCCTGCGGGAACACGGTCCGAAATGTGGTGGCCTGCCCTCACGCAGGCGTCGCCCCGGAGGAGCCGTTTGACGTCACGCCCTATGCGGAGGCGACGGCGCGCTTTCTCCTCCGCAACCCGATGAACCAAAACCTCCCCCGGAAGTTCAAGGTCAGCTTCTCCGGGTGCCAGGCTCACTGCGGCCTCGCCCCCATCCAAGACATCGGGGCGCTGGCGGTGGTGCGCGGCGAGAATGGGACGAGCCGGCCGGGATTCCAGCTCTTCGTCGGGGGCGGGCTCGGTCCATCGCCGCAGGTCGCCCAGCTCTTGGAAGACTTCACCCCCGCCGACGACTTGCTGGTCACGATCGCAGCCATCGTCCGGGTGTTCGATCGGACCGGCAACCGGGAGAACAAGAGCCTCGCGCGCCTCAAGTTCGTGATTCGCAATCTCGGCATCGAGAAGTTCCGCGATCTGGTCCTCAAGGAACGCGAGGGGCTGCGTGGGGTCCTGGCGGGGAAGATTCCTCCGATCAGTGTCCCGGCAGAGGTGTCGCGCCCTGCTCCTGCGGAGGCCGAGCACGCTGGCGCGGCGAACGGGGGACCGGAATACCGGCGATGGTGGATCACCAACGTTCGGCCGCAGAAGCAGGCAGGGTACTCGATGGTGACTGTGCGCCTGACGCTGGGTGATGTGACGGCCCAGCAGTTGCGGGTCCTGGCCTTCGTGGCGCGCCAGTTCGCCGACGGCTGGGGCCGGACGACGAACCAGCAGAATTTTCTTTTCCGATGGATCCCGAACGGCCGGCTGGCGGCCGTGTACCGCCTCTTGAAGGGGGCGAAACTGGCCGAGCCTTCCGCGGATCGGCTGGCCGACATCACGGCCTGCCCCGGCGCGGATACCTGCCAACTGGGAATCACGTCCTCCCGCGGGCTCGCGCTGGCCATCGGGGAGGTCTTCCAGAACGGGCACGGGCACCTAGCCGACGAGGCCGGCCTCCGGATCAAGATCTCGGGCTGCCCCAACTCCTGCGGGCATCACCACATTGCGGGCATCGGCTTCTCGGGTGGTTCGAGAGAATTCGACGGGCAGCAGGTGCCGACATACCAGGTATTCCTAGGCGCATCGCTCAACCTCGGTGCGACCAGGTATGCACGTCCAACGGTCAAGGTCCCAGCGAAGAACGGCCCGGCCCTGGTGGCCCGGCTGCTGGATTTCTACCAGGCGGAGCGGCTCGAAGGCGAGAAGTTCGAAGCCTTCGTGGAGCGAATCGGGCTGCCCAAGATCCGGGAGGTGGTCAGGGACCTGACGGACCTCCCGGCGCAGGCGCAGGCACCGGAGAAGTATCTCGACTGGGGCGGGACGGAACAGTTCAAGGTTCAGACCGGCGTGGGTGAGTGCGCCTCCTAGACAGATAACCGAGACGGTGAGGAAAGGGAACTGAGCCATGACTCACATGTGCTGTGGCTGCATGTGTATGGAGGCCACGTAGCGCAGGCAACGCCCGCGATTGCCGACCGGATGACTGGAGGCCAATCCGCAAGGGCGGGTTGGCCTCCAGCGTTTGAGGGGGCGGGAGACACCTGATACGGCTGGGATGGAACCGGGTTCCGGTGGTGCTGCAAACACCATCAAGGGAGGTTCGACTCCTCCCCCGGCCTCCAGCGGGATCCCGAGAGAAGGGAACAATGGTAGCATCGCCTTGCAGGCTAGGATGACTCAACCCGAGGGGATCTGCATGGAAGCCGGATTAACAGTCATCGCCGCTAAGTTAATTATGTTTCAGTTGCAACTACTGGCTTTTGCTATACTGAGGTCCCATAGACCTTCCCAGGAAAGGAGGGACTATGGGCCCCACGCGCTCGGCGCCGGTACGGATCGACCTCAGCCGTGTCCTGG
>JBIOJT010000152.1:0-10456 GCA_044451055.1 Methylomirabilales bacterium (SeqCode) | reverse complement strand
GCAACGGCGCAACCTGCGTCCACAACTCGTCCGACAACTCCCAGGGCAGTGTCTTGGCGCTGGTCGGCATGGGCGCACCTCCTGGGAAAGGTAGGATGCACCCATGCTGGGTCGCTGTCAAGAGGTTTTAGGATAAGTCCTTAGCAGGAGCACCGCCCCACCGGTCAGGATCGCCTGTGTGAGGAGGTGCCAAAGAAAGAGAGGGCTCTGCCACAGATCCCGACCCTCGGCCTGACCGAACAGGGAGGCTGTGTATCCGGCCGCGGCCAGCGCGATCAGGATGCCCGGCCAGGCGAGCCAGCCGAGTTGCGCAGACCAATCCGCCCACGCCAAGATCAACCAAACACCCGAGGCCCCGGCGTGAGCCATGAGAATGTAGGCGCCCCGCACCAGCCACGAGTCCCAGTTGCCACGGGTCAGGATGTAGTAGAACCGCTCGGGCCGCTTCAGATCGGCGATCAGCAGGGCAGCGGTGATACCATTGAACGCGAGCGCTACAACGGGTGCCCAAATCCCGAGAAGGGGCAAATCCTGCGTGAGACCCAGGCCGACCAGAAGACACGGGACCAGAAGCGCGCCGGCCGCAATCCCCTTCATCCAGAGGTACAGGGCCACGCGCCACCCCCACGGAGTCGGATGGTCAACGTCATATGTGACCCGTCCCAGAGGCGGGGGATTCACACCGCTGGATGCTGGTGGATTTGCCGACGCCATGGGCGGCTGCAGCAGCACGTCCGTCCTGCATTGGGACCAGAGGTAATCCTGCCCCCTGGCGATGGCCGTGGGTGTGAGGGATGCTGAGTCGGCCCCGATGTAATAGACGTTGGGGCCCGTCCCCTGTTCGGGCTTTCGGACTTCCACCTGCTCGCGGCCGACCAGGCGGGCGATCTCACTCTTGGGGTCGTCCACATCCCCGGCGATGATTGCACGCTCCGGGCAAACGATAACGCACGCCGGCTCCAGCCCAACCTCTACCCGGTGCGCGCAGAAGTTGCACTTCGCCGCGGTATTGGTGTTCGGGTCGATGTAGATGGCGTCGTAGGGACAGGCCTGCATGCAGGACTTGCAGCCAATGCACCGGTCCCTATCAAAGTCAACGATGCCATCGTTTCGCTTGAACAGGGACACCGTGGGGCAAATCGGAACGCAGGGGGCGTCGGTGCAGTGGTTGCACCGGAGCACAGTGAAGAAGCGGCGAGTGTTGGGAAACGATCCCCGCTCCACGTACTTGACCCAGGTCCTGAAACTCCCTAGAGGGACCTCGTGCTCCGTCTTGCATGCCACGGTACAGGCGTGGCAACCGATGCACTTGCGATGGTTAATGGCGAATCCGTACCGCACGAAGAGACCTTCCGTGAGACGCTCAATGGTAACAACCCTGAATGGAGGGCGTCACCACACGACCCGAAGCACCAGACGGATTGCAAAGATCCCCAGGGCCACTGCCAAGAGACGACGGATGGGCTCTCCCGGCATCCGTGTGGAGAGGAATGCCCCGCCCTGCGCCCCGATCAGGACGCCGAGACCCATGCTCGCCGCTGCGGCCGGATGGACCTGACCCTGCCGCAAGAAAATCAGGGACCCGGTGAGGCTGGTGATTGCCAGCACGAAATGAGACGTTGCGGTAGCGGTGTGGACCGGGATGCCCAGCACCACGATCAGGAATGGCACGTGGATGATCCCGCCCCCGACCCCGAAGAGGCTGGAGAAAATGCCCACCACGAAGCTGATAGCGATCCCGAGACGGAGCGTGGGGGATCGTAACGACTTCAGGTCCCTGGCGTTCACATGTTCCAGTGGCCTGCGGGAAAAGAACAATCGCTCCCCGCGGTTGAGGAACACGACGATGCACAACAGGAACCCGCCGAAGAGCACGCTGAACCACCGGGAGTTGAGATACTGCACCATCCAGGCTCCGAGCAGGGCCCCCGGAATCGTGGCGACCGCGAAGGCCAGCCCCATCGCGTATAGCACGCGGCGCTGCACCATGTAGGCGATGCTGCCCGAGAGCGCGTTCAGAAAGACGACTGCGAGGGAGGTGCCCACGGCCTGCTGTGGGGTGAAGTGAAATCCCAGCAGGAGGAGCGGAACTATCATCCACCCCCCGCCGGCGCCGATGAGGGTCCCGAGAACCCCGATGCCCACGCCCAAGGCGAAGAGAATTGCCGTGGTCAGCATCCGGCACCTCTCAGTCGCTTCCCGGGCCAGTGCCCCCCTGGCCGGGTCGCCTGGCCCCCTCCAGACAATCCACACGGCGCTTGGGAAGGTATCCCCTGCCGGTCGAGGCCCATCCCAAGATTTGCTGCGAGACGGGACCCAAGATCGCGGAGCAGCACGCACCCGTCCGGATGGGTCCCGGATTGCAGCATTCATATCGCGAACTGAGGGATTGGGTCAAGAGGGTGCCGGCGACTCCCAGCGTCTCGCTCTTCCTTGACAGAGGCAGGGCGCGATGATAGAAGGGATTGACAGGCTATGTTCTCGAGAGCGGAAAATGGCCAAAATCATCGGTGTCCTAGGAGGGATGGGCCCAGCGGCCACGGCCGACTTCTACCAGAAGATCATCCGGGCCACGCCGGCCAAGACGGACCAGGAGCATCTCAAGGTCCTCATCTTCAGCAATCCTCAGGTGCCGGACCGGACGGCGGCTATCCGGGGGGAGGGGCCGGACCCTCTGCCGGTCCTGGTGGCCGGGGCCGAGGTCCTGGTCCAGGGTGGGGCCGACCTCATCACCATCCCGTGTGTCACGGCCCACTATTTCTATGACGCTCTACAGCGGGTGATCACTGTTCCCATCCTGCATCTGGTCGGCGAAACGGTGACGGCCGTGCTGGCCAAATACCCCGGACTTCGCCGCTTGGGTCTTCTGGCCACCACTGGCACGCTGCAGAGTCGTCTGTTCGAAGGCTTTTTCGAGCCCCGGGGCTTTTCGATCCTGACGCCTGAACCCGCGGTCCAAGTTTCCGACGTCATGGAAGCGATCTATGCGGTCAAGCACGGGGAACCCCTGGAGCGACCTCGCCGCCTGATCCGGGAAGCGGCGGAGCACCTCCGAGTGCGCGGGGCCCAGGCCATCATCGCCGGGTGTACCGAGGTCCCCCTGGTCCTCCAGGACGGTGACTTGCCCGTGCCCGTCATTGACCCCACGTGGATCCTGGCCCAGGCGGCGGTCCGCCGCGCCCTGGACCAGGATCGGCCACTCGCCGCCAGCCAGCGCTGCTACAAAGATCGGGGATGAGACGACGGTCCTTTCCGCCCTTCTCTGATGGAGGTCTTCTCTCGTGATCCAGTTTCGCGGCGTCAACAAATGGTTCGGCCCCCTCCACGTCCTCAACGACATTGATCTGTTCGTGAAGGCCGGAGAGGTGGTGGTGGTCTGCGGCCCCAGCGGTTCCGGCAAGAGCACCCTGATCCGCTGCATCAACAAGCTGGAGCCGATCCAAAAGGGCGAGATCGTAGTGGACGGTATGTCGCTCGGCGACTCCTCCACCGACATCACCAAGTTGCGGGCCGAGGTCGGGATGGTCTTTCAGCAGTTCAACCTCTACCCGCACATGACCGCCCTCCAGAACATCACCCTGGCCCCCATCAAGGTCCGGAGGCAATCCCGAGGGGAGGCAGAGCGGATCGCCCGGGACCTCCTGGTCAAGGTCGGCATTCCCGAGAAGGCCGACGACTATCCGGCCCAGCTTTCCGGCGGCCAGCAGCAGCGGGTGGCCATCGCGCGAGCCCTCGCCATGCAGCCCAAGATCATGCTCTTCGACGAGCCAACCTCGGCCCTGGATCCGGAGATGATCAACGAGGTACTGGATGTCATGGTCAACCTAGCCAGAGAGGGGATGACCATGATCGTCGTGACCCACGAGATGGGCTTCGCCAAGAAGGTATCCCACCGGATCATCTTCATGGACGAGGGCCGGATCGTCGAGGAGGGCGACCCGCAGAAGTTCTTCGCCAACCCGAGGGAAGAGCGGACCCGGACCTTCCTGAGCAAGATCCTGGTCCATTGAACTGGATTGACGATTTTGGATTTGTGATTGCTGATTGCTCTGAATCCTTGCTCAATCGCCAATCCACAACCCTCAATCCAAAATCGGAAAAGAGAGAGGAGGAGGCAGATGCGACGCGTGTTGAGTATTGCGGCGGTAGCCGCGCTCGTCCTGGGCCTGACGGCGTCGGGCTGGGCGGAAACCACCCTGGAGAAGATCAACCGAACCGGGGTCTTCACCGTGGGGACCCGGACGGCGTCGCCGCCCTTCGGCTACATCAACAAGCAGAACGAATGGGTCGGGTTCTCCGTTGACCTGGCGAAACTAGCCCACAAGAACATCGAGAAGAAGCTGAACAAGTCTATCAAGTTCGAGCTGAAGGAGAGCACGCCGGCCACCCGCATCCCCCTGCTCAGCAGCGGGGCCGTGGACCTGATCGCCGGCACCATGACCGATACGCGTCCGCGGCGGGACAGCGTGGATTTCAGCCTGACCTTCTTCGTCACCGGCGCCCAGTTCCTTGTGAAAGAGGGCAGCCCCATCCGCGGCATCCAGGACATCACGGGCAAGCGGGTCGGCACCCAGCAGGGCTCGACCAACGAGCGGGCCCTCCGCGAGCGAGGGGTCCAGGCCCAG
Source organism: Methylomirabilales bacterium (SeqCode) (assembly GCA_044451055.1). Lineage (GTDB taxonomy): Bacteria > Methylomirabilota > Methylomirabilia > Methylomirabilales > 2-02-FULL-66-22 > 2-02-FULL-66-22. Next base: position 5,831 of record JBIOJT010000152.1, on the reverse strand, counting down.
CTCGTGGTCTTCCCGGACCAGGCGGCGGGTTTCACGGCCCTGGTCCAGGGGCGGGTTGACACCTACACCAACGATGGCATCCAGCTCTGGGGACTGAAGTACAAGGCCCCCAACCCGAACGAATGGAAGGTCGTGGGTGACTTCTATACCTACGAGCCGTATGGGATGGCCATGCGGAAGAACGACTCGGACTTCCGGGCAGTGGTCAACAACGCCCTGATGGAAGCCATTGAGGACGGCGAGTACCTCAAAATCTACGAAAATTGGTTCGGTCCAAAGAGTGATACCCCGTATCCACTGAGCGACAGCGTCAAGAGCTTCCTGATGTACCAGGTGGTGCCGAAGTAACACGCAGTTCACGGCGCGACCCCCGGGAAGGGGATTGCTTCCTTCCCGGGAGCGTCGCGGTCCTGGCCAATGCCCCTAACCGCATTCCTCGGCATCCAGTACAACTTCCAGTGGAGCATCCTCTGGACAGGAGGCCACGGGGAGTGGCTCATCCAGGGGATCGTGACAACGCTCCGCCTCTCCGCCCTGAGCTGGCTCTTCGCCAGCTTCCTGGGGATCCTGGCGGGGGCGCTCCGGACTGTCCCGTTCCGTGCCCTGCGAGCCGTGGCCACGTTCTACGTGGAGTTCTTCCGGAATGTCCCTCTCCTGGTCTGGCTCTTCTTCTGGTACTTCGGCGCCCCCCAGATGCTGCCCCGTGTGGCCCAGGACTGGCTGAACGTCCACGGTCCGGAGTTCTGGTCGGCCGTGGTGGGTCTGAGCGTCTATCACGGGGCCCGGATGTCCGAGGTGATCCGGGCCGGGATCCAGTCCATCCCCAGGACGCTGCTGGAAGCCTGCGTCGCCACCGGCCTCTCTGTGGGGCAGGCATACCGCCTCATCATCATCCCCGTCGCGTTACGCCTGATCATTCCGCCCGCAACCAACGAGTCGCTGAACCTTCTGAAGAATTCCTCGCTGGCCCTCACGATCGGCGTGGCTGAACTCACCTTCATGACTCGGCAGGTTGAGACCTACACCGCCAAGGCCTTCGAGGCCCTGACGGCGGGGACGCTCATCTATCTGGCGCTGTGCCTCGGCATCGCTGCCGCCATGACACAGGTGGAGCGGCACTACCGGATCCCAGGCCTGATCGTCCGCGCCGGGAGCGCTGAGCATTGAGCTTCGACTGGGGAGTCATCGCTGCTAACTGGAAGTTCCTGATCGTCCAGGGCCTCCTGGGGTTCGGGAACTTCAGCGGGGGGACGCTGCGCCTGGCCATCCCCGCCATCATCCTGGGATTCCTCCTGGGCGTCATCATCGGTCTCTGCCGTCTGGCCCACCGCCCGTGGATTCATTATCCGGCAGTGGTCTACGTGGAATTCTTCCGGGGCATTCCCCTGGTGATGGTGATCTTCTGGTTCTGGTTCCTCATCCCCCAGATCACGGGCCAACACCCGCCGGAGTACACGGTGGCTCTCACCGCCTTCGTTGTCTTCGAGGCGGCGTACCTCGGCGAGATCGTCCGGGCCGGCATCCAGTCTGTTCCCCGCGGCCAGATCGAGGCGGCCACGGCGGGGGGCCTGTCCTACGGCCACACGATGGTGCACGTTCTCCTCCCCCAGGCCATCCGGAACATGATCCCCTCGCTGGTGACCCAGTTCATCGTCCTCTTCAAGGACACCTCGTTAGCCTCCATCATCGGAATGATGGATCTGACCAAGGCAGCCCAGACGGTAAGCCAGCGAGAGATCCGCCCATTCGAGATGTACCTTTTCATCGCCGTGGTCTATTGGATCTTCACCTATAGCATGTCCCGCTTCAGCCAGTGGCTAGAGGTCAAGATGTCACCGGAGCGGGCACCGACCAGGCGCGCTGCGCTGCGGCAGGCGGCCCGCGCGGCGGCCGCCTGATCTGGCGCGATTCGAGGTGCAGACAGCAGGTCCGATACTTCTTTGTGGGAACGAGCAGCGCTAAACTCACGCTAAACTCACTAGATGGGAGGGCGAAGATGCGTAGCCTGCGAAGCATTGCCACGCGAGTCGGGTTGATCCTCGTGGCCGGGCTACTGGCCCTGGCCCTAGCGGGCCAGGCCATGGCCGGCACGCTGGACGAGGTCAAGAAGCGAGGGAAGCTCATCGCCGGCGTCAAGACCGATTTCCCGCCCTTCGGGTACGTGGACAGCTCGGGCAAGAACCTTGGCCTGGACGTGGATATCGCCCACCTCTTCGCCAAGACCCTCTTCGACGACGAGAACAAGGTGGAACTCGTGGCGGTCACGTCGGGGAACCGCATCCCGTTCCTGCAGAGCGAGAAGATCGACATCATCATCGCCTCGGTCACCGTCACCGACGAGCGCCGGCAGGTGGTGGAGTTCTCCGAACCCTACTTCATGTCCGGCGGCCTGCTCCTCGTCCCCAAGAACAGCCCGATTAAAGGGGTCGAGGATCTGGCCGGCAAGACGGTGGCAGTCATCCAGGGTGCGATCCAGGACAAGGATATCGAGCAACTGGCGCCGAAGGCCGACCGGGTGAAGTTCGGGAAGGTGTCCGAGGCAGTCCTGGCGGTGAAAGGCGGGCGGGCGGATGCCTTCTGCCAGGACGACATCTTGATCTTGACGCTGGCCAAGGAAAACCCGGACCTGAAGCCCGTCGGCAAGCCGTTCACTCCTCGCCCGTACGGCATAGCCGTGCGCAAGGGCGACATGGAATTCATCAAGTGGGTGGACGGCCAACTCGCCAGGATGAAGAAAGACGGGACCTATGATAAGCTCTGGAAGAAATACTTCGGCGACGTCGAGGCCTACTTGTACAAGCCCTGATCCGTCACGGGTCGGCCTTCCCCGCCCCACCGGGAGACCACAGGCCTTGCCGGTAGGGCGGGGCTGACCCGTCTTCTCAATCGCTCACCCATGACGTTCTCCTGGTTGGCCATTTGGCAGGGGCTGCCCTATCTGCTCCAGGGCGCCGGCCTGACCATCCTCATTTCCGCCGTGGCCATGCTCCTGGCGCTGATCCTGGGGATGATCACGGCGCTTCTGTCCCAGCTTCCCTGGCGCCTCCCCCGCGGGCTCACTTGGGCCTACGTCGAGATCTTCCGCAACACGCCGTTGCTCATCCAGATCTTCATCGTCTACTTCGGCCTGCCCCAGCTCGGCCTCAAGCTGTCCGCCTTCCTCTCTGGCCTGTCGGCGCTTGTCCTCTACACGGCCGCCTATAACACGGAAATCTTCCGGGCCGGCCTGGAGGCCGTCCCCAAGGGCCAGCACGAGGCGGCGCGTTCCACGGGCCTCACCCCGCTCCACGAGGCGATCTACATCATCATCCCCCAGGCCCTGCGGATCTCCTTCCCTGCGCTCGGCAACAACCTCGTTTCCCTCGTGAAGAATTCCTCCCTGGTTTCCACCATCGGCATGGTGGAGCTGATGTTCGTCGCCAACGACATCTCCTTTAACAATTTCCGCTCCTTCGAGATCTACGGCATGGCCGCCGTGCTGTACGTGATCCTGGTCCTCGGCCTGACGCGGGTTCTGAATCTGACCGAGGGGCGCGTCCTGCGCAAAGGCCTGGCCCCTTCCGGCCACTCGGCAGCCTGAGAGTCCAGCGGCATATTGGTATGAACTGGTCGGTCATCGGCGAGAATGCCGGCTATCTGCTTCGCGGCGCCGTGAACACGGTGGAGATTTCGGCCGCCGTCATCGTGCTGGGCACGAGCACAGGGGTGCTGGCGGGCCTCTTGCGCTTCGTTCCCTGGGCAATCGTCCAGGCCGGCACCGGCTGGGCCGTGGAATTCATCCGCGCCGTTCCGCTCTTGCTCCAGATCTTCTTCATCTTCTTCGGCCTGCCGGCCATCGGGCTGAAGATCCCGACCTTTCCGGCTGCCGTCCTGGCCATGTCGCTCTGGATGATGGCGAACACAGCCGAAGTGGTCCGAGGAGGGATCCAGTCCATCCCCAGGGGCCAGGCGGAGGCCGCCCGCTCCACCGGACTCAGCGGACTGCAGACCATGCGATACATCATCTTCCCCCAGGCCATTCGCCGCATGCTTCCGCCTTTTGTCGGTCTCTGCACGATCCTGATCAAAGACACGTCGCTGGCCGCCATCATCGGAGTCTTCGAGCTGACCCGCGCCGCCCAGGAAACCATCGAGCGCACTTTTCGCTCCTTCGAGATCTACTTGCTGGCCGCCGCGATTTACTTTTGCCTCAGCTACCCCCTCTCCCTCCTCGCCCAACGCGCAGAGGCGCGCCTCGTTCGCTCGTGAGGATCGGCCCAGACTATCGCGCTGCCGAAGTCTACCCGCCCAGAGGATAGGCACGCTGCGGGAGAATTGCCTACTGGGGAGGCACGCCAGCATTCACGCGCCGAAGGGATCTCTTGCTGAACTGCGTCTGCTTCCTCAACAAAATCCAACCCTTCGGATCGGCCGCCACGCGAGAGAGGGGCCTCCTCGCAGCCAGGCACGCTGCATGCTGTGTCACTCCAAGAATCCGTGCGCAGCGTGGCGCGACCATGAGCAAAGTTGCTCGATTACTCGGGCATCCTATGGAGTTCAAACTCAGGCAGGTTGGTGCACACGAGTGCCCGGCCGGTCCCGGTGAATTCCCTCCGCCTGCCAGCGCAGCGCACCGCTTTCCAACCCAGAGCTTCGCACGCTGCAGTTTACCCAGTCGGACGGACTCGTACCTCCTCCTGCCACTCGGACCAGACATCATCAAATGATCAGGGAGGGAATTGTTATGGGACTATGGTGGAAATCCCGGTTTCTCGGAGCGTCCGTCGTGCTGGTGGCCCTCTGGGTCTTGACATCCACTTCGGCGGCCCAGCAGACTAGCCCGTCTCCGGTCGCTCCACCCGCCCCGGTGGCGGCTCCGGTCCAGGGGACCCCGGCGACCTCCCAGTCCAAGATTGACAGCGGCGACACCGCCTGGATGCTGACGTCGGCTGCGCTGGTCCTGATGATGACGGCCCCGGGCCTTGCCCTTTTCTACGGGGGCATGGTCCGCCGCCACAACGTGCTGGGCACCATCATGCACAGCTTCATCATCATGGCACTGATCAGCATCCAGTGGGTGCTGTGGGGTTACAGTGTGGCGTTCGGACCCGACGTTGGTGGACTGTTCGGCAACCTCTCGTGGGTGGGACTGAAAGGGGTGGGGCTCACGCCCAACCCGGATTATGCCGCCACCATCCCCCACCAGGCGTTCATGATCTTCCAGCTCATGTTCGCCATCATCACGCCGGCCCTGATCACCGGCGCCATCGCGGAGCGGATGAAGTTCGGAGCCTTCCTGGTCTTCACGCTCCTGTGGGCGACCTTCATCTACGATCCGCTGGCCCACTGGGTCTGGGGAGTCGGCGGCTGGCTCCGGAACCTGGGCGCCCTCGACTTCGCCGGCGGAACAGTCGTGCATATCAGTTCCGGCATCTCCGCATTGGCCGCCGCCCTCATGGTCGGGAAGCGTCGCGGCTTCGGCACCGAGCCCATGCCGCCCCACAACCTGCCCCTCACCATCACCGGGGCCGCCATGCTGTGGGTGGGCTGGTTCGGCTTCAACGCCGGGAGCGCGCTCAGCTCGGGCGCTCTGGCCACCAGCGCATTCGTGGCCACCCACATCGCCACAGCGGCGGCCACGCTGTCGTGGATGCTTACCGAGTGGCTCGCCCGGGGTAAGCCGACCGTGCTGGGCGCCGCCTCGGGTGCCGTGGCGGGCCTCGTGGCCATCACGCCCGCCTCCGGATTCGTGGGACCCCTTTCCTCGATCGTCATTGGCGCGGTCGCGGGCTTCCTGTGCTACAACGCCTGTAACGTGAAGACGAGGATGGGCTACGACGACTCCCTGGACG
>JBIOJT010000151.1:0-10538 GCA_044451055.1 Methylomirabilales bacterium (SeqCode) | reverse complement strand
TCCTGGGGGTGCAGCTCCTGACGGTCACGCTGGCGGCCTACGTCTTTGCGCGGCGGAAGTTCCGGGGGGCGGATCTCCTGTTCCTCCTCTTCCTGATCCAGATGATGATCCCGATCCACGCGACGTTTCTGCCGAATTTCCTCACGCTGCGCAACCTCGACCTCCTGAATACCCGGGTCGCCATGATGCTCCCGTTCTTCGCCAGCGGTTACGGGACGTTCCTGCTGCGCCAGGCCTTCAAGCAGATCCCCAGGGACCTGGAAGACGCGGCGGTCATCGATGGCTGCGGCGGTCTGCGATTCCTGCGGCACGTCCTGCTGCCGCTGGCCAAGCCCACACTGCTGGCGTTTTCCCTGATCAGCCTGGTGAGCCACTGGAACGACTATCTGTGGCCCCTGATCGTGACCGACACGCCGGACGTCCGGACGCTCACCATCGGTCTCGGCATGTTCGTCCAGCAGGAGAGCGGCGCCGACTGGACGCTCCTCATGGCGGCGACGGCCTTCGTCACGGCGCCCCTCATGGTCATCTTCCTGGTCTTCCAGCGGCGGTTCATCGAGAGTTTCATGTTCTCCGGTTTGAAAGGCTGACGCCCGAAGGAGCGACGATCGACGGGCCAGGGCGCAGTGAGGAGTGGCGGGTGAATCACGAGAGGAGGCGCGTCATGCGACGAGGATGGATGGCGGGACTGCTGGTGCTGGTGCTGGCCGTGGCCTGCGCCGCCGGGACGGCGGAGGCGGCCAGCAAGCTGATCCGGCTCACCTTCTACTATCCGGTGGGGGTCGCCGGCCCCCTGGCCAAGGTCATCGGGGACATGACCGACAAATTCAACAAGGACAACCCGGGGATCGAGGTCGTGCCGGTGTATTCGGGCGACTATGACCCAACCCTCCAGAAGGTCCAGACCTCCGTCATGGCCGGGAATCCGCCCGACATCTTCATCGTGGAGATCTCGGAGCTTCCGACACTCCTGGCCATGAACGCCATCATCCCCCTCGACGAGTACGTGAAGAAGACGGAGGGGGGAAAGTACTGGGACGATTTCTTCCCGGCCTTCCGCGAGAACAGCACGCTCAAGGGGAAGATCTGGTGGATCCCGTTCCAGCGGAGCACGCCGGTCTTCTACTGGAACAAGGAGCTGTTCAAGAAGGCGGGCCTGGATCCCGAGCGGCCCCCGCAGACCTGGGCGGAGCTGAAAGAGACCGCCAAGAAGCTCACGCTGCGGGAAGGCAATGAAGTCAAGCAGTGGGGCGTGACCATCTCGGGCGGCTGGAACGACTGGGAGTTTGAGGGGTTCGTGCGGCAGAACGGGAGTTGGCTGATCAACCCCGAGGGGACCAAGGTCAACTTCGATTCCAAGGAGGCGGTGGAGGCCCTGGAGTTCTGGGTGGACCTGATGTACAAGGAGAAGGTGGGCCCGCCGCATTCCACCTGGGGCTCCACGCCGCCCGACTTCGTGGCCCAGCGCACGGCCATGCTGTACCACTCCACCGGGATCCTGACCTTCCTGCGCACCTCGGCCAAGTTCGACTTCGGCGTGGCTTTCATGCCCAAGAACAAGACCTTCGGCGCCGAGGTGGGCGGCGGGAACCTGGCCATCTCCCGCAAGATCCCCAAAGAGCGGCAGGATGCCGCCTGGAAGTTCATCGAGTGGATGACCTCCGCCGAGAACGCGGCTCAGTGGAGCATCGCCTCCGGCTACATTGCCACTCGGAAATCCGCGTACGAGATCCCGGCCATGAAGGAGTCCGTCGCCAAGGATCCCCGCTACCTGGTGGCGCGCGACCAGCTCCAGTACGCGGCCGGGAAGATGATGGCGCCCAACTTCCAGAAGATCCGGGAGATCCTGAAGAAGCAACTGGACGATGCCGTGGACGGTAGAGTGAGCCCGAAGGAAGCCATGGTCACGGTGCAGAAGCAGGTGGAAGCGGTGATCAAGCGGTAGCGGGTTTTCGGGGGCAGAGGGGATCGGGCCTGTGCTATAGTTGCGGGCATGCGGCCCCTTCGCCCCCGTGCCTTTTCCCCCCGCCTGACATGGCTGCTTGTGTGCGCTGTCGGATTGGTCGGAACAGAGGGCTCCGGTATGGCAGCAAGCCCGATGGACCGCAGGCCGCCATTCCTTGATGTCCATGGCCATCGCGGCGCGGCCGGTCTGGCGCCCGAGAACACGCTGGCCGCATTTCGCAAGGCCATGGCGCTCGGCGTCGATGCCCTGGAGATGGACCTCCACGTCCTCCGGGACGGAGAAGTGGTCGTCATCCACGACGAGGCCCTGGACCGGACCACGGACGGCCGGGGAAACATCGCCGGCCTCACCCTGGAACAGGTGCAGCGCTGGGACGCCGGGGAGAAGTTTGCCCCGGCCTTCCGAGGCGAGCGGATCCCGACCCTCCGTGAAGTCATCGAACTGGTCGAGGCGAGCGGGAACACCCGGATCCGGCTGGATCTCGAGATCAAGTTCGGCGAGGGGCAGGAAGGGGAGCCCGAGGACTTCGAGGAGCGCGTCCTGGAGGTCTTGCGTCGGGCCGGCTTCGTCGAACGGGTCAATGTCATCTCCTTTCACCACCCATCCCTCGTCAAGATGAAGGTGCTGGAGCCGACGATACGGACCGGCCTGCTGGAGGGGGGTCAGCAGCCCCCTCAGGATGCCGTGGGCCTGGTCCGGCAATATCACGCGGACTACTATTCCCCCAGATTTCGGCAGCTGACCGCCGCAGCGGTGGCGCAGCTACACCACACAGGCATCCCCATCGTGCCCTGGACCGTCAATGAGGATGCAGAAATGCGTCGGCTGATGACTCTGGGGATCGGAACCATGGCGGGCGATGGAATCGCCACGGACTTTCCGGATCGGCTGTTGAATCTGCTGAAGGCTCATCGGTAGCGCAAGTCATCGCTCCCGGAGAGGAGGAGGCAGCTATGCTGAGGAAGGTCCGCTTTCGAAGACTGGCGGTACTTGCCATCGGCCTCTTGATGATCGCAGCGCTGGTCCCGGCGCGATCCGAGGCCCAGCAGCGGGTGCAGGTGGACTTCTGGCACGGCCTCTCCCAACCGGAGGGCGGGATGCTGGAGAAGGTTGTCGCCGGCTTCAACGCTTCCCAGGCCAAGTACCAGGTGAACGCCACCTTCAAGGGGAGCTACCCCGAGACGATGGTGGCCGCCATCGCCGCCTTCCGCACTTCGTCCTCATCATGGGCGTGGTGGTCTTCGCGTTTCCGATCTACTTCGCGCTGATCGGCTCGACCCACGACGCGGCCACGATCGCCACCGGGCGGATGCCGCTCCTGCCGGGGGGCCACATGCTCGACAACTACTGGCAGGCCTTGACCAGCGGTTCGGGGGAGCGAGTATCCTCGGCCCCCGTCCGGAGCTTGATGCTCAATAGCCTGGTCATGGCCCTGATCATTGCCGTCGGGAAGATTGCCATCTCCATCATCTCCGCCTACGCGGTGGTGTTCTTCGCCTTCCCGGGGCGGATGTTCTTCTTCTGGATGATCTTCATCACGCTCATGCTGCCCGTGGAGGTGCGCATCATTCCCACCTACAAGGTCGTGACCGACCTGGGGATGATCAACACGTTCTCTGGTCTCACGATCCCCCTCATCGCCTCGGCGACGGCGACCTTGCTCTTCCGGCAAGTGTTCATGACTATCCCGGACGAGCTGGTGGAGGCGGCCAAGATCGACGGGGCCGGGCCGATGCGCTTCTTCGGGAAGATGGTGCTTCCCCTCTCGCGCATCAACATCGCCGCCCTCTTCGTGATCCTGTTCATCTACGGCTGGAACCAGTACCTCTGGCCGCTCCTCATCACGACCAACCGCAACATGGAAACCATCGTCATCGGCATCGTCAAGATGATCGGGACCAGCGACGCCCAGACCGACTGGAATCTCATCATGGCGACCACCATCCTGGCCATGCTGCCGCCGGTGGCGGTGGTGATCTTCATGCAACGCTGGTTCGTGAAGGGGCTCATCGAGACGGAAAAATAGGTGATTGGGCATCCTGGCAACCCGGCAATTCGGAGTTCCGGGTTTGTCCTGGTCGCCGGGTACCCTCTGGGTGCGCCCGATTGCCGGATCGTCAGAGGAATCGATGGACACCTACATCCTTGCACTGGACCAGGGCACCACGAGTTCCCGCGCCATCGTGTTTGACCGGCAGGCGCGCATCGTCGCCGTGGCCCAGCGGGAGTTCCGGCAGCTCTACCCCCAACCGGGCTGGGTGGAACATGATCCCGTAGAGATCTGGGAGAGCCAGCTCGATGTGGCCCGCGAGGCCATCGCCGAGGCCGGGATCGCGCCGTCACAGATCGCGGCCGTGGGGATCACGAATCAGCGCGAGACGACCATCGTGTGGGACCGGGCCACCGGCCAACCGGTCCACAACGCCATCGTGTGGCAGTGCCGCCGCTCGGCCGGCCTGTGCGATTCCTTGAAGGCGGCTGGCTGGGAGCCCATGGTCCGTGACCGGACCGGCCTGGTGATCGATGCCTACTTCTCCGGGACGAAGATCCGGTGGCTTCTGGAAAAGGTGCCGGGGTTGCGGGCGCGGGCGGAACGCGGTGAGGTCTGTTTCGGCACCGTGGACTCGTGGCTCGTCTTCAAGCTGAGCGGCGGGAAGGCCTGGGTGACCGACTACAGCAACGCCTCGCGGACGATGCTGTTCAACATTCACCGGCTCACGTGGGATCCGGATCTGTGCGGGGCGCTGGACGTGCCCATGCAGATGCTCCCCGCAGTGCGGCCCTCCAGCCAGGTCTATGCGCGGACCGTCGCGGATCTCCTGGGCGCGGAGGTGCCCATCGCCGGGATCGCCGGGGATCAGCAGGCCTCTTTGTTCGGCCAAGCCTGTTTCCACTCCGGCATGGCCAAGAATACCTACGGCACCGGCTGCTTCCTGCTCGTCCACACGGGAGAGCGCCCCGTGGCCTCGAAGAGCGGCCTGCTCACGACCATTGCGGCAAGCCCGGCGGAGGGACGGGCCGAATACGCCCTGGAGGGGAGCATCTTCATCACGGGGGCAGCTATCCAGTGGCTCCGCGACGGCTTGCAGATTCTCGCCACCACGGCCGAGTCAGAACTGCTGGCGGCCTCCGTCCCGGACACGGGCGGTGTGTACTTCGTGCCGGCCTTCGTGGGGCTGGGGGCGCCCCACTGGGACATGTATGCGCGCGGCGCGATCCTGGGCCTGACCCGCGGGACCACCCGCGCGCACCTGGTCCGCGCCGCGCTGGAGGCCATCGGCTACCAGACGCGCGAGGTGCTGGAAGCAGCAGCCTCCGACGCGGCCCTCAATCTCACAGAATTGCGCGTGGATGGCGGGGCCACGGCCAACAACCTGCTCATGCAGATCCAGGCGGACATCCTGGGGACGCCCGTGGTGCGGCCGGTGGTGAAAGAGACGACGGCCTTGGGCGCGGCCTACCTGGCCGGGCTGGCCGTCGGATACTGGACGACTCGGGACGAGATCGCGCAAAACTGGGCCGCGGAGCGACGCTTCCTTCCCAGCATGGACGGAGCCCGACGCGACCACCAGTACGCCACCTGGCGGCGGGCCGTCGCTCGTGCGGCCGGGTGGACCATGCCCGAGAGGAACGCCCCGGGTGCTTGACACCCCATGCGGTTCCAAATAGACTGACGTCGCGTTGACCCGGAGCGGACCAGCATCGCACGATCGCGGAGAATTCGACGCCCGCAGGAGATCCCGGGACCGGTGAATTGTCAAGGGGTCCCCTCGGCCAGAAGTGAGGATGGCTTCGATAGGGGGACCCCCCGAAGAAGAGAGGAGAGGCTCATGCGATCACGATGGGGAGTGATACTCGTTGTACTCGTGGCGGCGATCCTGGTGTGGTCTGGTCCGGCCGCGGCCCAGGTCAGGATCAAATTGTGGCACGCGATGGGTGGTGCGCGCTACGAGGCAATCACCAAGGACATCTCCGAGGGATTCAACAAGGCCTATCCCAGCTACGCGATCGAACCCCTGTTCACGGGGAGCTACGCCGAGACCGTGACCAAGGGGATTGCGGCGATCCGGGCTGCCGATCCTCCGCACATCCTCCAGGTGTACGAGGTTGGGACGCAGACCATGATCGACAGCGGTGCGATCATCCCGGTGACGGACGTGGTCAAGCCGGGCGAGATCAAGTGGGAGGATTATTTCCAGCCGATCATGAACTATTACACCGTCGACGGGAAGCTCAACTCCATGCCCTTCAACTCCTCGACGGCGATCCTCTACTACAACAAGGACGTCTTCAAGAAGGCAGGACTGGATCCAGAGAAGCCGCCGGTGACCTACAAAGACGTCGAGGAAATGGGCAAGAAGATCGTGGCCAGCGGGGCTGCCCGATCCGCCATCACCTTCGGCTGGCCGGCCTGGATGCTCGAGCAGGCCTTCGCTTTCCACAACCAGCTCTACGCCAATAACGAGAACGGCCGGAAGGGACGGGCGACCCAGGTCCTTTTCAACAACCCATTCGGCGCCGAGGTGGTGAACCGCTGGAAGAAGTGGGCGGATGACAGTCTGTTGATGTACGGCGGCCGGGAATACGCCCCGAACAAGGCGTTCCTCTCTGGTGAAGTCGCCATGCTCCTGCAGTCTACCTCTCAGGTGAGCACCATAGAGCAGGCGGCCAATTTCGCCGTGGGGACAGGTTTTCTCCCTCGCATCGAGGGGAAACCGCAGGGCAAATCCGTGATCGGCGGTGCCTCGCTCTGGGTGCTGAAGGGCAAGGGACGCTCTCCGCAGGAGTTGGACGCCATCGCCAAGTTCTTCAAGTACATCGGCCAGCCCGAGCAGTCGGCGAAATGGCATGAGGATACAGGGTATTTCCCTGCCACGCACGCCGCGGAGAAACTCCTTCGAGATCAGGGCTGGTTCAAGAAGCATCCGAATTTTGAGACCGCCTTCAAGCAGATCCAGGTAGGGCCGGATACTCCAGCCACGCGCGGGGTCCTGCTGGGCAACTTCGTCCAGATCCGGGACATCACCGACACGGCACTGGAGAAGGCGTTCAGCGGCAAGCTCAGCCCCCAGGCCGCGCTGGATGAGGGGGTGCGCGAGGCCAACAAGGTCCTCGACGAATACGGCCGGCTTCAGAAATAGGGATACCTGACCCGTGGCGATGGAGGGGAGATTCCCAAACCGCACTCTCCCGTACCTGCTGATCCTTCCCTCCATCGCCATCGTTGGCGTTTTCCTCATCCTTCCCTCGATCCAAGCGCTGTATCTTTCCTTCTTCGAGGTCTCTCCCTTCGGCAACAAGCTCCTCTTCGTTGGGCTGAATAACTTCCGGGAGATCTTGACCTCGGAAGACTACCAGTTCAGCCTCCGGCTCAGCGTGCTCTTCGCCGTCGGCGTCGTGATCCTCTCCATGTCCGCCTCGCTGGGGATGGCGGTCTTGGCCAGCAAGCCACTTCGCGGCATCGGGCTCTATCGGACGTTGCTCCTCTGGCCGTATGCCCTCTCACCGGCCGTGGCTGGAATCGTGTGGGCCTTGCTGTTTGAGCCCTCCAGCGGCCTGATGACCTACCTGATCCGAGTCACCACGCACCAGTCGCCCAACTGGATGATGGCGCCGAACTACGCGCTGTTCGTGACCATCCTGGCGGCTGCCTGGAAAATGCTGGGCTTCAACATCGTTTTCTTCCTGGCAGGGTTGCAGGGGATCCCGGACGAGATCGTGGAAGCGGCGCAAGTGGACGGGGCCTCGCCGCGGCAATCGTTCTGGCGAGTGGTCTTCCCCATCCTGTCGCCGATGACCTTCTTCCTGTTCATCATGAACTCGCTGTATGCATTCTTCGAGGTCTTCGGCCTCATCGATGTCATGACCCAAGGGGGCCCCGGGCGCGGAACCGAGGTGCTGATCTACAAATTGTATCGGGACGGGTTCGTCAGCATCCGGTGGGGGTATGCCTCGGCCCAATCGATCGTGCTGTTTGTCCTGGTCGGTACCCTGACATCGCTTCAGTTCCGCTATGTCGGGCGTCGCGTTTTCTACCGCTGAGATGAGGCCCAGATGACGCCCCGAACCTCCATTTCTCTACACCGGCACGCGTTGTTATTGGTGTGCGTCTCCATCACCTGTTTCCCCGTCCTGTATGCGCTGCTGGTGAGCACGTTCAATTTCCAGCAGGTGTTCGTCTATCCCCCGCGCTTGATCCCTGGAACCTCTTTCCTCGGGAATCTCGTTCTTGCCTGGAACAAGGTTCACCTGGGCCGCCTGCTGGCCAACAGTCTTATCATCTCCGTCTCGGTCGCCCTCGGGAAGATCGCACTGGCAGTCCTGGCCGCCTTTGCCTTTACGTACTTCCAAAACTTTCCGGGGAAGAACCTCCTCTTCGTGGTCATCCTGATCACCCACATGTTGCCGCTCCCCGTGCGCATCGTCTCGACATTCCAGCTCATGGACAACCTCGGCTGGGTCAACACCTACTACGCGCTGACGATCCCGTTCTTCGCCAGCGCCACGGGGACGCTTCTGTTCCGGCAGTTCTTCCTCACGGTGCCGACCTCCCTGTCGGATGCGGCGCGGATCGATGGAGCGGGCCCGATGCGCTTCCTGACGCGCATCCTGGTGCCCCTGTCCTACAACAATCTCGTCGCATTGTTCATGGTGGAATTCGTCTACATGTGGAATGAGTACTTGTGGCCGCTAATCGTCACCACCTCCAACGAGATGCGGGTTGCCCAGATCGGTATCAAGATGCTCGTGGCGACCGACGCCCAGGCCGAGTGGAATGTCATCATGGCCGGAGTCGTCCTGGTCATGCTCCCGCCCCTGATTATCCTCCTCGTGTTTCAGAGGCAGTTCATGCGAAGCGTGACATTTGGGCAGGAGAAGTGATATAGAGAGTCCACGCGAGCCCTGAGGGTGGATACGGAGGGTTCCCCAAAGCGTGATGATCCATAAGGGGAAGCACGTTCATCATCCCGGTCCCGGGCCACGGCGCGGCCGGCATGATTTCTTCGGATACGGCGACGCCATTCGGGAGTCGTTGATCCGCCATCTGCCCCGGCAGCCCATCCGGGCCCTGGACGTGGGCACGGGCTTCGGGAGGAACGCGGTGTTCCTGGCGCACCACCTCCCGCCCGGGAGCCACGTCTGGTCCGTGGACCCCTCGGCGGATTCCCTGAAGATGGGGGAGGAGGCCGTCCTGAAGGCGGGGCTGGCGTCCCAGGTCTCCTTGCTTCCCGGGACGGTGGAGCGGTTGCCGTTCGCCGACTGCGAGTTTCACCTGGCCATGGGGGTCATGCTCTTCCACCACCTGGTCGAGGTGCCGCCGGCCCTGCGGGAGATGGCGCGCGTGACCCGGCCAGGGGGGAAGCTCCTCGTGGTGGACTGGGGACCGACGGCGCATCTTCTGCCGTTCGCCATCGAGCACCGGGCCGAGGACTTCTTCACCGGGCATGCGGTAGGCGACATGGTGCGAGAGATCGGCCTCCAACCCGTGGTAGAGCAGCATCCGATGTGGTACGTGGTCGAGGCCGTGAAGGAGTGATGCTGCGGACTTCGGTCAGGAACGCTCCTCTCGCAGAAGGGCCCGCGTTCTGCCAGCTGCAAACTGCCGGCTGCCATCCGCCTTCGGTCAGGAACGGGCCTCCTGGAGGAGGGCGCGCGTGTCCCGCCGGAGGCGCCGGAGGGCCTCCTCATCGTCGCTTCGGTAATATCCCCGAATCCGGGCCTGCCGATCCAGCAGGACGAACCAGGAGCTGTGGATGAACGGGGGAACCAGGAAATCGGAGTGGGCAAAAGCCGGGACGGGCTCGAACAGTCCCGAGAGAAGACCAGCCAGCGTCCGGCCCGGCGTCTCCTCACGCCATTCGGCCCGATCCATCGGTCGCCGGCGAATCCCACCCGGGCCGATGGGGCGGCCCGGGCTCTCGGGTTCCTCCACGCTCAGGTAAAATCCCTGCTGCGCTAGAGCGTAGATCGCCTGCTTCTCACCGGTGAGGAACAACCAGCGGTCGCGGTCGGCTCCGAAGCGGGCCGCGTATTCGGTCAGTACCTTGGGTGTGTCACGCGCCGGGTCCACCGTGATCGAGACCAGGCGCAGATCCCGTTCGCCGGCGAAGTCGTCTTGCAGCGTGGCCAACCGGGCGCTCTGGAGGGGACAGGTGTCGGTGCAGTGGGTATAGATGAAGTTGGCGATCCAGACCTTCCCCCGGAGATCTGCCAGGGTGACCGTCCGTTCGCTCCGCTCAATGAATGAGAAATCAGGGAGCGTACCGAAGACCTGCAAGCCCTCGAGACCACGTTCCCCCCGGTTCCAGAGTTCGAACCGGAGGTCCTGCCAGATCCACACGGCTGTTCCAAGGATGCCGGCCAGAAGGAGGACCAGCAGGCCCGATCCGAACATGTGCCGTGCGGCGATCGATGCCTTCATGTCTCGCCAGGGGTTGCGGGCTCGCCCGGACTCAGAAGAGCCAGCGATAGATCAGCAGGCCTGCTCCTACCAGGAGCAGCAACCACGTGGAGGGTCAGATGTGAATCTTTTTCATGAGAGCACTCCTTCCAATCCCGAAACACCATATCT
>JBIOJT010000150.1:0-10552 GCA_044451055.1 Methylomirabilales bacterium (SeqCode) | reverse complement strand
TCTGGGTTGTTGCGCTATACCGGGGCCTCGACGAGACGCCCCGCCTGACGTATTAATCTGAACCCCTGCCGGGGGGGGGCCGCCCCCACCGGGGGGCGCGCCCACCGCGTTTGGTCTCTCACCACTCGACGGCCGTGTTCAAATACATCGCGCAACGACTCGCCTTCTCGATTCCCGTCTTCCTGGGCGTGGCCACCATCGTCTTTCTGGTGGTCCGAGTCATCCCTGGCGACCCTGCCGTGGCCGCCCTGGGCGACTATGCGTCCAAGGAAGCGGTTGAAGCATTGCGGGAACGGATGGGCCTCAACGAGTCGCTTCCGGTTCAGTACGTCCACTTCCTGGGAGATCTCGCGCGCGGTGATCTTGGCAAGTCCATGATCACCAGCACATCCATCCGAGACGACATCCTTCACGCCCTCCCCTATACCCTCGAGCTGACCGTCCTGGCGATTATCATCGGCACCCTCCTGGGGATCCCTATCGGCGTCTACACGGCGATCCGCCGCAACCGACTGGCGGACTACGTCGGGCGGGTCCTATCGTTGACCGGCCTGTCCGTGCCGGCATTCTACCTGGGGATCCTGCTCATCCTCCTGCTGGCCATCCACTTCAATTGGCTGCCCGCAGTCGGCGGCGGCGGCATGGATGACCTCAAGGAAAATCTCAGCCACTTGGTCCTGCCGGCGCTCACCTTGGGGTTGGTCATGATGGCGTCGGTCGCTCGGCTGGCGCGTTCCGCCATGCTCAACGTTCTCCGCCAGGACTACGTGCGCACCGCGCGCGCCAAGGGCCTGAAGGAGCGGGTCGTGTACCTCCGGCATGCGCTGCGTTCCGCCTTGATCCCCATCGTCTCCGTGACGGGCATCTGGGCGGTGAGCTTGATCGGCGACTCCGTCACCGTGGAAGTGGTCTTCGCCCGGCCGGGGCTGGGCAAGATGATGGTGGGTGCCATCCTCCAGCGCGACTACACGGCGTTGCAGTCCATCATGGTCATCTACACCGGCTTTGTGGTAGTCATCAACCTGGTGATCGATCTGATTTATGGTTGGGTGGATCCCCGGATCAGGCACTAGAGCGGATGGGACAGATGGCGGGAGAGGCAAGCCCGGCGAAGGTCCGCAGTGAGCGCAGGCGGCTGTGGAGGACATTTCTCCGGAACCGGGCAGCCGTCTTCGGATTGGTCCTTGCCGTTCTGGTTACTATCCTATCTGTTGCCGCACCGCTTTTCACATCGCACGACCCGCTGGCGCAAGAGGCCAGATTCCGCCTGCAGCCGCCGGATCAGACGCACATCCTGGGACGTGATCCCTTCGGCCGCGATGTGTTCGCCCGCGTCCTCTTCGCCGGGCGGATCTCGCTTCTGGTGGGTGTGTGCTCCGTCCTGCTGGGAGGGGTGATCGGCTCCACGCTGGGCCTGGTTGCGGGCTACACGGGCGGCAAGATCGAAAACGTGATCATGCGGTTCGTGGACATCCTGATGGCGTTCCCGAGCCTGCTGCTGGGACTCATGGTCCTGGCGGTCCTCGGCCCGGGGTTGTTCAAGATGATCCTGGCCATCGGCATCATGCTCTCGCCTGCCTTCGCCAGGGTCATGCACGCTTCGGCGCTGTCCCTGAAGAAGCGCGAGTTCGTGGAGGGAGCCCGATCCGTCGGGGCTGGCCCCGCCCGGATCGTGGGCCTGCACATCCTGCCCAACGTGATGGGCGAGATCGTCGTGCTCGGCAGCCTGTGGACCGCCTCCGCCATCCGGATCGAGGCGAGCCTCAGCTTCATCGGATTGGGCGTCTCGCCGCCGACGCCGACCTGGGGGAACATGATCCGGGATGGCACGCCCCATCTGCTCAACGCGCCCTACCTGTCCGTCTTCCCCGGCCTGGCCATCCTGGTGGCCGTGCTGGGCTTCAACCTGCTGGGGGACGGCCTCCGTGACGTCCTCGATCCGCACCTCCGGGAATATTGAGAGGGGATATCGTGTCCGCCACGGGAGAATTGATTTCGTTCGTCCGGCGTCTCGATCCCGACCATCTGTCCGATCAGGTGCTGCACCAGACTAGCCGCTGTGTCTTGGACCTTGTGGGGGTTGCCATCGCCGGCACGCGCACGCCGATGACGCAGATCAGCGCCCGGTTCGGCTACGACCACTTTGCCTCCGGGAAGTGCACCGTCATCGGCTCTCACCGGCCACTGAGTGTCACGGGGGCGTCTTGGGTCAACGGTAACGCCTCCAGCGCGCTGGACCTGGACGACGGTCACCGCCTGGCGATGGGACACCCCGGCGCTACGGTCATTCCGGCTGCGTTAGCCGTTGCGGAGACGGCGGGCGCCACCGGGCGGGAGTTCCTGACCGCCATCGTGGCCGGGTACGAGGTGGGCGTCCGGACCAGCGTGGCGCGGGTTCCCTGGTACAAGGACCGCATGTACTCCAGTGGGATCTGGGGGGTCTTGGGTGCGGCCGCGGCCGCCGGCAAATTGCTGGGGTTCGACGAGGCCACGCTGCAATCGGCCATCGGCAACGCCGCCTCCCATGGAGCCTTCCCGCCCGGGGGGCTCCAGGCGAACTACAGCATGGTCAAGGAGGTCATCGGCTGGGCGGGCATGACGGGGTGCGCGGCGGCGTTGCTGGCGCAGCAGGGCTTCATCGGTCCGGAGGATGTGATGGACTACTCCGGCCGCTGGGACACTGCGCAACTGGTGGACGGGCTGGGGGACGCCGAACGATACGCCATCCTCAGCACCTACTTCAAGCCCTACGCCGTCTGCCGTTGGGCGCATTCGTCGGTGGACGCCGTGTTGGAGCTGATCGGGCGACACGGTCTGCGGCACGACGAGATCCAGAGGATCCTGGTCGAAACCTTCTACGAAGTCACCCGGCTAGTCAACTATGCGCCCCGGAATACCATCGCCGCCCAGTTCAGCATCCCCTTCGCCCTGGCGGTGGCGCTCATGTACCGACGGATCGAGCCGGAGGAGGTGAGCGAGGAGAATTTGCAGAAGCCAGAGATCCTGAACCTGGCCCGGAAGGTCGAGGTCGTCGTGGACCCGGAGATCAACAGCCAGTTCCCCGCCAAGACGATCGCCCGGGTGACGATGCACACGGCCCGCGGGCAGTTCCAGACAACCGTCGAGTACCCTCGCGGCAATCCTGAAAATCCGCTGAGTGATGACGAACTGAGAGCCAAATTCCGCTCGTTGACGACGACGATTGTCGGCGAGAAGGCCTGCGAGAAGCTGCAAGCCGCCATCCTCGACCTGGCGCGGGCGCGAGACGTCACCTCGCTCACGCAAGTGCTGGCGTTCTGACAAAGGAGACAGAATCGTGAGGATCCTGGTCCTCGGCACGGGCCTGCAAGGACGAGCCACCCTGCACGATCTGGCCCGCAGCCCAACAGTCTCCCATGTGGTCGCGGCCGACGCGGATCTGCCGGGACTGACTCGCTACCTTGAACGCCTGAAGACATCCAAGATCGAGCCGGTGGCGCTGGACGCCAACAATCGCGACCAGGTCGCGGCACTCATGCGCAAGGTGCAGGCGGTCATCGTCCTGCTTCCGACCGCATTCCACGTGCCCATCACCCGGCTGGCCGTCGAGAGCGGCATCCATCTGGTCAACTCCTCCTATGTTCCGCCGGAGTTTCAAGACATCGGGCGGGAGGCGGGCGCGCGCGGCCGGGCCCTCCTGCCGGAGTTCGGATTCGATCCGGGCATAGATATTGTCCTGGCCGGCCAGGCGGTCAAGGAGCTGGACGAGGTCCACGAGTTCTATTCCTACGGCGCGGGCTTCCCGGAGCCCAAGGCGGCCGCCGGTCCCCTGCGCTACAAGATCTCCTGGACGTTCGAGGGCGTGCTGAAATCGTACGTGCGGGACGCCCTGGTCATTCGCCAGGGAAAGACCGTGGCGGTCCCCGGGCGCGAGATCTTCGCCCCCTCCAACATTCATACGGTCGAGATGGAGGGCTACGGGAACCTGGAGGCCTATCCCAACGGGAACGTGGTCCACTACCTGGACGCGATGGGCGTCACGGCCACCGTGAAGAACGCGGGCCGCTTCGCCATGCGCTGGGCCGGCCATTGCGCCTTCTGGTACCCGCTGGCCCAGTTGGGCTTCCTGGACCAGGCGTCGATCCCGGTCGGGAATGCGTCGATTGTCCCGAGGGATTTCGTGCGACACCTCCTGGAGCCTCAGCTTCAGTATGCGGCCGACGAGCGGGACGTGGCGGTGATCCGGGTGGACGTGCGTGGAATCAGGAACGGGCGGAGGCGACGCCTGCTCTACCAGGTGATCGACCTGCGCGACCTCACGAGCGGCCTGCTGGCCATGAACCGCACGGTCGGCTACACGGCCAGCATCGGGGCTCAGATGATCCTCCGTGGGGACATCACAAAGCGAGGGCTCCTCTCGCCCCTCACCGACATCCCCACCGACACCTTCTTCACGGAGCTGCGCGACCGCGGCATCAGCGTGCAGCGCGAAGAGGGAGACTGGTAGATCGCGGGCAGCTGCGTCGGCACGTCCGGCCGCGGGCGGCACGGCACGAGTCGGCCACCCGGGCGAGCGCGGACAGAACTCCCTCACCCCAACCACCAGGGGAGGTCCTCACCATGCCTTCGAAGGGCGGGCAGTACAGACCGTTCTCCGACGTGGATGTGCAGAAGATCCACCACGCCGTGATGACCCTGCTGGAGAAGGGTGGGATCAAGGTCTTTACGCGCCGGGGACGGGAATATTTCAAGCGCGCGGGGGCCAGCGTCGATGCCGCTTCCTGCATCGTGAGGATCCCCCGCGGCCTGATCGAGGATGCCATCGCCTCCGCGCCGCACAGTGTCACGTTGTGCGGGCGGGACCCCCGGCACGACATCGTCCTCGAGGGGGCGAACGTGTACCTGGGGACGGGGGGGACGGCGATCAATGTCCTCGACCTCGACACCGGTGCACGGCGCCCCTCCACGCTGGCGGATGTGCGGGACATGGCTCGGCTGGTTGACGCCTGCGACTGGGTGCATTTCTTTCTGATCAACGTGTACCCGAATGATATTCACGAGGCAGAGCAGGTGGATCTCAATCGTTTCTACGCGGCCATCAGCAATACCGGCAAGCACGTCCAGGGCGGGATGTACGGGGCGCAGGGGCTTCGGGAAGTCGTGGAGATGGCGGAGATGTGTGCCGGGGGGGCGGAACGGCTCAGGGCGCGACCCTTCGTGAGCTTCATCACCCTGATGATCAGTCCGTTCAAGATCGATGATCGCTATGGGGATTATACGTGTTATCTCGCCGAGAAGGGGCTCCCCGTCGTCGTCCCGACGGAGCCCCTGGCCGGCTTGACGTCGCCGGTGACGCTGGCGGCAAACGTCGTGATGCATACGGCGGAAACGCTGGCGGGGGTCGTCCTGACGCAGGCGGTCAACAAAGGAACTCCGGTGCTCTGTGGGAGCGTCGGGTCGGTCGCGGACATGCGCACACTGGCGCATCTCAGCGGGGCAATCGAGCGGGCCATGATCCATGCAGGATGCAGCCAGATGGCCCAGTGGTATCGACTCCCCTACTATTCGACCGCCGGCATGTCCGATTCCAAGCTGGTGGATTGCCAGGCCGGCTATGAGAGCGGCATGGGGAGCCTGCTGGTGGCCATGTCGGGCGCGAACTTCATCCATGATGCCGCAGGGCTGATGGAATTTGACCTCACGGCATCGTATGAAAAGGTCGTGATTGACAACGAGATCCTTGCCAGGACTCATCGGGTGCTGCGGGGCATCGAGGTCAACGATGATACGATCGCCCTCGATCTGATGCTCGAGGTCGGGCCGGGCAACGACTATCTGGGCCAGGAGCACACGGTAAAATATATGCGCTCCGAGTTCGCGCCCTATCTCATCAGCGATCGGGAACGGCGGGAGAAGTGGGAGTCGGACGGCGCCAAGGATACGTATATTCGCGCAAAAGAGGTGGCCAGGAAAATACTCTCCGAGCATAAACCGCTTCCGGTGGACCCAGCGATCGTGGAAGCGTTACGCAAGAAGTATGCGCATTTCCTGGGATGATTCTGACAGGACCGGGGCTCTCCGAGCGCGCGGTATTGCGATGGAGAGCGAGGAAGGAGACGGGTGATTCATGGGCAAGCAGATCGCAGTCATCGGCGCAGGCAACGGCGGAACCGCCGTCGCCGGGGATCTCACCCTGGCCGGGCACGAGTGCCGGCTGTTCGAGTTCGAGGAGTGGGCAGGCAATGTGACGGCAGTGACAGCGCAGGGCGGGATCCAGGTGACCGGGGTGGCGCGCACCGGGTTTGCCAAGGTGGCCCTCGCCACCACCGACATCAAAGCGGCCCTGGAGGGCGCCGAGCTGATCATGGTAGCCACCCAGGCCGTGACCCACACCCGGGTTGCCCACACCGTGGCGCCCCTGGTGCGCGACGGCCAGGTCATCATCCTCTGGCCCGGCTCGGGCGGGACGCTGGAGTTCCGCCGGGTCTTCGACGAGCAGGGAGTGAAGGCCGACGTCATCCTGGGGGAGGCGGCGACGTTTCCCTACTGCTGCCGCCGCCTGGAGTGTCCCGGCACCGTCAACATCCACCGCATCGACGGTCCCCGCAACCAGGTGGCCGCGCTGCCGGCCTCTCGCACCCCCGAGCTGATGGCGGCCCTGCAGGGGGTCTACGACACCGTCGTCCCGGCGCGGAGCATCCTGGAGCCGGCCCTGTACAACCCGAACATCATCGTCCATCCAGCCGGGGCCTTGTTCAACATGGGGCGCATCGAGCACAGCCAGGGCGAGTTCTGGATGTACAAGGAGGGGATCACCCCTTCGGTCAAGAAGATCATCCACGGCATGGACCGCGAGCGCCAGGCGATCATGGCTGCCCTGGGGTACAAGCCAATGACGTACGAGCAGGTCTTTACCGACCTGTTCAACGTCACTGTCGCCGAGTTCGCCGTGGCCTCCAGCCAGGGGCCGTTCTCCATGCAGGATCGCTACATCACCGAGGATGTTCCCATGGGCGTCACGCTGACGGCCTCTCTGGGCCATCTCCTGGGTGTCCCCACCCCCACCTACGACGCCATCATCCACATCGCGTCCCTGGTGAACGCAACCGAGTACTACAAGACAGGTCGCAACCTGGCGAACCTGAAGTTGGGCGGCCTCTCCGCTGCGCAACTCAATGAGTATGTAATGACGGGCAAGCCGCCGAAGCCGGCCTCCGCAGCCAGCCAGGGGCGAGCCGTCCCCAAGCCGACGGCTGCGCGGACGACGAAGCGTGCTGTCTTTTCGAAGCTGCGTTCGAGGACCGCCAAGAAAGCCCCGAAGAGGAAGGGGCGGAAGTAGCCCATTATGACGCGAGTCGGAACGGCACCCGAGGTTGAACGCGGCCAGGCCATCAGCATCACGGTGGACGGAGTTCCACTCCCGGCGTACGAGGGCGAGACCATCGCGGGGGCGCTGCTGGCGTCGGGACGGCGCGCCTGGCGCCACACGCGTCACGGCCAGCCCCGCGGACTCTATTGCGGGATCGGCCTCTGTTTCGATTGCCTCGTGACGGTGAACGGCACGCCCAACGTGCGGGCGTGTCTCACGCCGGTGGCGCCGGGGATGGTCGTGGAAAGCGGGGCCAAAGCATAAGACGATGACAGAGCAGGTGGAGATAGCGGTCGTCGGGGCAGGGCCGGGAGGGCTCTGCGCGGCGCTGGCGGCGGCCCAGGCCGGGGCGCAGGTCACGCTGATTGACGGATACGCGTGTCCCGGGGGCCAGTACTTCAGGCAGCCGGCGTCAGAGATTCGCGTTAGCCAGCCGATGCGCCACCAACGTGAAGGCCAGGCGCTGTGGGAGAAGGTGTCGGCGGCCGGCGTGCGGTACCATTCCGAAACCGTCGTCTGGGGCGCGTTCGAGGGGAACCTCCTGGGATTGCATGGACCACAGGGGTCCGCCTATTTGCAGGCGCGGGCGATCATCCTGGCCACGGGTGCCTACGACCGGCCAGTCGCGTTTCCAGGCTGGACCCTGCCTGGTGTGATGACCGCAGGGGCCGCCCAGGCTCTTTTGAAGCAACAGCGCATCCTGGCAGGCAAGAGGGTCCTGCTCGCCGGGACGGGACCGCTGCAGATCGTCCTGGCGGCGGAGCTGGTGCGCGCTGGTGGAGGTGTCGTCGCCGTCCTGGAGGGCAGCCGGTTCTTCGCGAAGGCTGTCCGTCGCGCCGGGGTGCTCTGGGGACAGTGGCAGCGACTGGCCGAAGGGTTGAGCAACCGGCTCGCCCTCATGCGCGCGGGCGTCCTCTTCCGCCCGGGTTGGGGCATCGTGGCAGCGCACGGCACGGACCAGCTAGAATCCGCGACCATCGCCCGGCTGGATTCGGAGTGGCGACACATCCGGGGCAGCGAAGAGACTTTGGCCTGCGACACGCTGTGCCTGGGCCACGGCTTCATTCCGTCCAACACGCTGTCTCGCCTGTTGGGCGCAACGCAGGAGTGGCGCCCCGAGCTGGGCGGCGAGATTCCCGAGCGGGACAATTCCATGCGCACCAGCGTGCCCGGCGTGTATGCGGCGGGCGATGGGGCAGGCGTCGGCGGGGGACCGCTGGCCATGCTGGAGGGGCAGATCGCGGGTATCGCTGCGGCAGCGCAGACAGGGCACGGGGCGGGTGAGGCTGAAAGGACGATCCAGCGTCTTGCGCCGGCCCTGGGGCGCGAGCGGCGCTTCCAGCAAATGTATGCCGCCCTGTTCACACCTGGCCCCGGCCTCTACGAATGGAGCCGAGGGGACACCATCCTCTGTCGTTGCGAAGAAATCACCCTGGCTGACGTGCGCAGGGCCGTCTCGCTCGGTGCCGATTCGTCCAACGAGGTCAAGGCGATCACCCGGTGCGGGATGGGGGACTGCCAGGGACGGATGTGCGGTCACTTGGTGGCCCACTGCATCGCCCGGGAGACGGACCGACGGGTCGAAGAAGTCGGAATGTTCCGGCCCCGCCCACCTATCTTCCCGGTCCCGGTTGTGGCCTTCGGCCAGCAGGCTGAGGAGATCCCGAGCGGCGTCGTGACCGGGGTGGCCCAGCAATGAGCACGTCGCGTAATCTCGGTGCCGAGGTCGTAATCGTCGGCGGGGGGATCATCGGCTGTGCCGCGGCCTATTACCTGGCGCGGCGCGGGAAAAAGGTCGTCCTACTGGAGAAGTCGGTCATCGGCGGGGAAGCCTCCGGGCGGAACGGCGGGGGAGTGAGGGCGCAGTGCCGGGATCGCCGAGAGCGCCCCCTGGCGATGGCCAGTATCAAGCTGTGGGTGGGGCTGCAAGCGGAACTGGGCTTCGACGCGGAGTACGTCCAAGCCGGCAACATCCGCATGGCGACCAACGAGGAGCGCATGGCGATGTTGCGGCGTGAGGGGGAGGAGGAGCTTGCGGACGGACTCACGGTAGTGATGTGGGATCGCGATGAGTTGCGCCGGCGCGCCCCTTACTTGAGCGATGTCTTCATCGGCGCAAAATTCTGTCCGATCGATGGGACGGCCAACCCGATCCTGGCGTCTCGAGCCTTTGGCTGGGCCGCCAGACAGGCTGGTGTCACGCTCCTCACGCGGACCGAGGCGGTAAATATACAGACTCAGGCCGGGCAGGTGGCATCCGTGACAGGCCGGGACAGGGACGGAGAAATCCTCATCGAGACGCCGTGGCTGATCCATGCCGGTGGGCCGTGGACGCCCCAGCTCAGCCGCACCCTAGGGATCCAGGTGCCCATCGAGCCGGCCCGGTCGGTCATTGCTATCACGCAACGCATGCCATTCCTGTTCAAAGAGTTCGTCTCGTCCCACGATCTGGGCGTGTACTGCAGGCAGGCCCGGGAGGGCCACGTGCACATCGGCGGGGTGGGCGCCCCCGGGAAGACGTTCGATCAGACTATGCCCGTCGTGCCGGTGGCGCTCCTGGCTCGGCGGGCGGCGCAGATGCTCCCGGCCTTGCAGCGGGCCAGTATCCTTCGGACCTGGGCGGGCACCCTGGAGAATACCCCCGACAAGGTGCCGATCATCAGCCCCGTGGACGGGATCAAAGGGTACATCCTGGCCTCCGGATTCAGCGGGCACGGCTTCTGCCTCGGCCCCATTGCCGGCAAGCTCCTCAGCGAGATGATGGTTGATGGCGCGTCCTCCCTTCCGCTGGACGAGTTCCGCCTCTCCCGTTTTGCTGCTTTCCCCGCCCCTGCGTGAACGAGGGGAGAGACGAGTTCCCGTGGGGTCGGCTGTCCAGGTATCCCTTCAGTCCCGGATGCAAAGCCTGGAGGAGTATGTGGGATTGAGCGGAGAGCTGTCCTTGTATGTCGGCCGCATGGACTACTGGGTTGACCTTCTGATCCCGTGGGCGAAATTCGGCGAGGTGTATGAGCTAATGCGGCGTTAACATCACCGGCTGGAGAGGTAGCAATGCGACCAAAGAAGCAACGTCCGCATGCCGTGGATACTGTGAGACTTGCCGGTGGAGGTCCGGCCCTGGGAATTGGCAGTCCGCCCAGGTAGCTTGAGGGAGGTGTGAGGGGTAACCCAGAGCACTAAGTTCCCTGACGAGCGCCCCCGAGG
>JBIOJT010000149.1:0-10596 GCA_044451055.1 Methylomirabilales bacterium (SeqCode) | reverse complement strand
CCGTGAGTTCTTTGTAGACGCAGCAGGAGATGAGGAAGGCGTACAGGGTCGCCACCGCCGCCGCCTCGGTCGCCGTGAAGACCCCGCCAAAGATGCCCCCGAAGATGATCACGGGCATCAGCAGGGGGACGAGGCTGTCCCTGAGGGACGCCAGCACCTCCCTGAGGCGGGGCCTCGCCGATTCCGCCCCCGGCAGGATCCCGCGAATGGACTGGATGTAGAGCACCACCATCAGGGTCAGGGCCATGAAGAACCCCGGCAGGAAGCCGCCCATGAAGAGCCCGGCGATGGAGATGTTCGCGATCGCCCCCAGCACCACCATGTTGAGGCAGGGCGGGATCAGCTTCCCCATCCCGACGGAGGCCGCCACGATGGCTGAGGCGCGCTCCGGGGCGTACCCGGCCCGGATCATGGAGGACAGGAGGAGTCCGCCGAGGGCCGAGGCCTCCGCGATCGTGGAGCCAGTGATCCCCGACAAGAACATCGTCGCCACCACCACGACGAACCCGAGCCCGCCCTTGATATGGCCCACCAAGTTGCGGGCCAGGCGCACGAGGCGCTGCGAAATCCCCCCGTGCTCCATCAGGCCGCCGGCCAGGATGAAGAGGGGGATCGCCAGGAAGGGGAAGGTGTCGATGCCGGAGTAGAACTTCATCGTGACGGTGGACAGGGGGATGGTCCCCTGCCAGCAGAGGGTCAGAATGCAGGCCAAGGCCATGGAGAAGGCCACCGGCACGTCGAGGGCCAACAGGAGGACGAACCCGCCCAGGAGGATGAGGATGCCCGTCATGCTAGGACTGCCTCTCCCGGGTGCTCCTCCAGCGGTGCACCTCGACCTGGAGGAGATAGATGAGCATGAGGCCGCCGCTCACCGGGATCGGCAAGAATGCCCAGGTGTACGAGAGATTCATGGTGCTGTACCTCCGGGTCGTGTTCAAGCTGAGGAGCGTGATCCCCTGGCTCACCATGATGACGGCGACCACGGCCATGATCAGGGGGACCACGAGGGCCAGGGCGTGGCGCGCCCGCGCCGGGAGCTGACTCACCGCCAGCTCGATCCCGAAGTGCCGCATCCGCTTCACCCCGAGGGCCGCCCCCAGGAAGACCATCCACTGGAACAGGAGCATGGCCAGGTCCTCCGACCAGGCGAGGGGCATCTGCAGCACGAAGCGGTTGAACACTTGCACGAAGACGGTCACGGCCAGGGCCACACTGACGACGGCGCACGCCGCCTCCACGAGATGATCAAGGATCTTGGTCATTCGGTCTCCTGTGGTCCGCAAAGACTTCAGACGTTGCCCATAGATCGAGCCGAATTCTACGCGATGATCAGTACCTAATCAATTGAGTGCAAAAGAATCTTCCAACGTCGACCGCTCTGGGATGTGACCCATTGCACAATTGTGGATCCGGTCCCCCGGACCCATAATGGAGACATGGTTCCTTTCCTGTATGTAGGTCCTGACGATCGTCCTTGACAACGCGGGCAGGTGAGGAGTAGCGTCCCCCCAGGTAATTCTCTCATCTCACACGTCCGGCCCTGCGCGAAGCGAGAGCATCGATGAATGGGCCCCGGACCGCCTTCAACGCCCCTGTCGGCCACCGAGATGGCTGGCGGGGGCGCTTATGTTTTAGCGGAGGGCGTGGACAGGGTGCGTGACGAAATTCTGGAAAGGGGGTGAGGGCCTTTGGGCTGATGGCATCGAGACCGAGGAGGCCGATTCTTCAGAAAGGCGGGACAGCATGCATTGAGGCGGCCTCAAAGAGCAGCGGGAAGGAGGCTTCAAATTCTGAACGCCACGTCCGACCGCATTCCGCACTTCAACAGTAGTAGGAGGATGGAGATCATGAATCTACATATTGGACGCATGGCTGCTCCTCAACATGCCACCGGGGCAAAAGCGAAGATTGCGCAGGCCGGGTTGTGGAGTGTTGCGACAGGATTCTTCGTCGCGGTGTGCCTGTTGATGCTGGGCACGATCTGCGATGCCGCCTGGGCTGGCGGCCCTCCGGATAAGGAGATTTCGCTGGTCAACATAAGCCAAACCACGGCGTCATTTGTCACCGGCGTGCCCCAAGTCGCGGTGAGTCGCTACGACCCCGACGTTGTGGCCGTCTCGTGGCGGTTGTACGGGTTACCGATCAACACGAACGCAGACGTCGGCGCGCGCACGGCCGACTGCCACGTCGCCATCTCGACCAACGGGGGCAAGACCTTCCATGATACGA
Organism: Methylomirabilales bacterium (SeqCode); assembly: GCA_044451055.1. GTDB lineage: Bacteria > Methylomirabilota > Methylomirabilia > Methylomirabilales > 2-02-FULL-66-22 > 2-02-FULL-66-22. The sequence goes on along the minus strand of JBIOJT010000149.1, from coordinate 8,367 downwards.
ATCTGATGCCGATTCTCAGAGAACACGTCGACCCGGAATTACCCACTCAGCCCGCTCCGGGCCTGTATTTCTGCAACTTTTCCTGGGTCACGATCGGTCCCGATCGCACCATCTACGCCGGCGGCGCGATGTTTACCCCATTGGGGACTATCGGCCCCGCGCCGAAGCAAGGACGCGCGATGCTCACGGTGTCGAGGGATGACGGGAGACACTGGAGCCCAGCCACGTATGGCATCAAGTTCGCCAATTTCGCGCCGGGCCTCACCGGCCTCAGCAACGGCACAGCGCCGGAGGATACGCCTTGGGACAACGCGATGGGGATTGCCGCGCCGCGGAGCGCGACCTTCTATTCGGAGGCCAGCGGGTACGTTGTCGCGTCCGACGATCGGGCCGAGACGTTTGGCACGGTGTACAAGGTGAACGTGCCTGGCTGGACGTTTAGCCTAGGGACGCTCGCCGCCTCGGGGAACATGCTGGTGGCGCCGATCATCGCCAGTAAGACGCCGCTCGCCGCAACCTGCCCGTGCCTGGCGGTGGCCACGAGCATCGATAAGGGAAAGACGTGGACCGCGCAACTTGTCGCGGAGGCGGCTGCCTTCAACCCCAGCGGGTCAGGCGACACTGCCCGCTACCCCTTTGCGGCGGCCGATCCCCACTTTCCGTGGAAGTATGCAGTGGCGGCCTACACGCCGGATCGCACATCCGTGCAGGTATTCTACACTGAAAACGGCGGCTACACCTGGAAGTCGGCATCGGTCGGCCCCGTGCCTACGGGCGTGCCGATCGTGCGAGCCGGCAAGATTGGGCTCGGCTTCACGACCGACGGGGAGATCCTCGTAGTGTGGCGCGGCTTCCAGGCGCCCGACAATCCCAACGTAGCCGGTGGGCCCGGCCCGTTCAATACCTTCGCCGCGCTCTTGCACGGGAACAGCTTTGGACCGACCATCAGGGTGAGCCCCGAGTCATCGACCTATCCCTCCGGAACGACTGTGGGCTCAACCGCGCCGGGCCACGCCGACTTCAACCTGAATAATGGGGGCGGCGATTATTCGACCTGGATCACGGGCAATGACGAGTTCGCCTTCGTTGCCTTCCCCTACGCTCCAGGCGGGCTCGTCCTGGACACTTATTTCGCCAAGATCCCGCTCACGATGATGACCCCGGGCTGTCATGACCGGGAGTGTGGCCGGGGGGGTGACAGGGACCATGATTGGGACCACGACCGGAGGTAGTGACCGCTACTCGACGCGTCGCTGAGTTGGAGCGCCGGACAGTCTCCGAATGGCCGAAGCAGTAGAGACCTAGAGACCGTCCGGCGCTCTGAACGAGCACCAACTCAGGCGCGTCGTCGCCTGTACTGCTCCCACTATTTCGAGACAGTCGCGCCGCGAATTGAGTGAGTGCTTCCCAATCGGTGGGCCCGGGTGTCCTACACTCGGTGTCCACGCTGGAGGGAGGCCATATCCGAGACCACCAAGCGTCGTCGCCTGACCGTCGAGGAGAAGCTCCGCATTCTCGAAGAAGCGCGACAGCCGGGCCTCCAGATCGCCGAGCTGTGCCGCCGCCATGGGATTGGCACCAGCCAGTTCTACGGCTGGCGGGAACAAGCCCCCCGGGGGGCAAGGCGGCCCTGAACCAGCCCCCGGGCCGTAAGGGGCAGACCAAGGCGCAGTCCGAGGTCGAGGTCAAGGTCGATTTCGTCCCCCCGGCCCGGGCGCGCCAGCAGCTCATCGCCACCGCGGTCGCAGGCAACCCGCCGGACTGCTGCCAGATGGGGGACAAGTGGCTGGGCGAGGTCTGCCAGGCCCAGGCGCCTGGACGGGGCGGGTCTGCCTGGGGGCAACCAGCGAGGTCGCCGAGCAGGTGGCAATCGTGTCCTTGCCGACTCCGAGCCAGGGATGGGATCGCGAGGATCGGAGCGGAACAGGGCACCCCACGCGAAGATTGCGCGGACTGCGACCGACTCAGCGCAAGGCAGGCTAGATGGGCGTGGGCACCCAGGGCGGTCCATCGCGCACGGCCCCACGCGCGCTCCACTCGTTGGCGACCGGGTCGCCCCGCGCGTCCACCCACGACCTATGGCCGCCCGTGCGCTCCATCCGCTCCAGGGCCGGGTCCCACCGGGCCGGAGGCCGCTACGCCCGGCAGCGGTGTGCCCCCCGCGTCCCCGCCGCCAGGCGCTCATCGCCCTCCAGAAGCAGCGCCCCGGCCGGCCCGGCGTCTCCCTCTGATTCCCTGCCCCGGATCCCCCGCAGTGGCGCTGCTCACCTGCCTCCCTCGATCTCATGCCGCCGATGGGGTCCCTTGCCCCCGCGTCCACCGGTAGCTGCTGTAGGCCATCTGTTTTCGATTGGCCCGGGTGTACCCCTCGCTCGCCAGCTGCCGCAGGTAGTCCTGCACGCGCCGCCGGGCCGCGCGGATGTCGGGGGCGGTCGCCTGGGCGACCTCCGGGAGGCCCAGGAAGCCCTGGAGGTGCTGGAGCGCCCCAGGCACGTCCCCGGCGTCCGCCCGGGCGATCGCGTGCCGCAGGACCCGCGCCGCCCGCAGGACGAGCAGTGCCCGCCTCACGCGCGCCTCCGCCGGGAGGGCGGCCGCCTGCTCGGCCGGCACGATGCCCAGGAGGAGATCCTGCGTCTCCTGCCGGGGCTGGATCCCTGCCCCCACCGCCTCATAGGCAACCCCCACCGAGGCGAGGACCACCCGGTCCGCCCCGGCCACCGCCGGGACGCGGAGGTTGAACACCAGGCGCCGCTCCTCCGCGCTAACGAGGTCGCCCAGCGGGACCGTGAGTCCGCGGGGCGTCCGGCGGTGTGCCTGTTCGGTGAGGAGGTCGATCGCGCAGCCGGGGACCTGCGGCTGCAGGGTCACCCGGACGTTCTGGGCGGCCACGGCCAGGAGGCCCTCCAGCTCCTGGGCAAAGATGCCGGGCGCCTGGTCGGCCGTCGCGACGTGGTAGGCATTCCCCCGGCCGGCATCCGCCAGGGCGGTGAGGAGGTCCTCCTGGAAATCGTCGCCATAGCCCAGGGTGGTGGTCGCGATGCCTTCCTCCGTCAGCTCGGCGGCGTGCCTGATCAGGACCGGGGGATCCGTGACCCCGTGGTTGGCCCGGCCGTCGGTCAGGAGGAGCACCCGGTTGACGTACTCGGGGCTCGCATACGCCCGGAGGCAGGCGGCCCCCCGGAGCCAGCCGCCGGAGAGATTGGTCGCTCCCCCTGGGCGGAGGCGGGCCAGCAACGCGCAGAGGTGGGCCGCGTCCTGGACGGGCCGCGGGGCGATCACCACCTGCACCCGCTCGTCGAACTGGACGACCGAGAGCACGTCGCGCGGGGCGAGCCGCCGGATGACGTACTGGGCCGCGGCGACCGTCTGGCGGAGCTTCTCGCCCGCCATCGAGCCGCTCCGGTCGATCACGAGGCAGAGGTTCAGGGGCTTCCGGTTCGCCCGGGGGAGTACTGGCGCAGTGAGACGGACGAGCAGGGCCAGGCTCGTCACCGTGTTCGCGGGCAGGCAGGGGCGCTCGGGAAGGAGATGCATGTCCATGGGGGTCCTCCTCTTCGGGGGTCAGGAGCAAGGTGATCCTGGTGTGACGCAGGCAGCTGACCAATACGGCGTGCCAGATCAGGTCACCGCAGGTGGCGCAGGATCGGGCCGAGCGTGCCGTGCACTGAAAAGGCGGGAGCCGCCCTGGGCTGGGGCTCGCGCCGGCGGACCGCATGGGGAACCCGGTCGCTATGCTCCATCCTTCGCGTCACCTCCGCCATCGTCAACGCGGCCGTCACCGCTCAATCAAGGGCTCAAGCCTCCGCCCATCAGCACTTACGCCCCGTGGCACCCCGCCTGTGCCCGGCACACCCCCCCTGTACCCTGGGCCTGTGCTTCCCCCGTGCTCATCCCTGTACTCACCCCTGTACTTTCCCCTGTGCCACCGGCCTGTGCCGGCCGTACACCGTCATCCCCGTCCATCAGACCACCCTCCCGGGTCGCGCCCGTCGTCCTCCAAGACCGGCCCGGGCCAGACGTGACCCATGGTCCTCACCGCCCGCCCTTTCGCGCAGACGTCTGCGGCCCCCTCCACCTTCAGGGCCTCCGTCATGAGCTTGTAGACCAAGGCGTTCGGGCAGCCCGACTGCCGCTCCCGGGTATCGTCCCCCGTAAAGTAGAGGGCCAGCGCTGACGCCACGGCGCACGACCGGCTGATCCCCGCCTCACAGTGCACCACGATGCGCGACACGTCGTCCCGCCACTGCTCCACGAACGCCGCGACCTGGGCGGCCATCTCGGGGGTGAAGAGGACGAACGCGCCCCCGAACCCTGGGAGCTCGTCCAGGTCGTGGAACTCCAGGCGGAGGACGGCCACGCAGGCAGGGTCATGGAGCGCCGCCGGCCGACTGCCCGGGTCCGTGATGGAGACCATCACGTACTTGTCCGCCAGCCGCAGCCGCTCCGCCGCCCCCCTCCCCATGAAGGTCAGCCTCATCCTTTTCGTCCTTCCCCGCCGACAGTCTGCGCGGCCCGGCCCCCCGCTCACGCGAGCCGCGCGTCCGGGTACGCGGCCCGCCACTCCGGGTACCACCCGTCGGCCTCGGGGTGGTCGCGGAACATGCCCATGCTGTTGTCGTACGGGGCCTGCACGTCCGCCTCGGCCTACGCCGCTTCATCCATGCCGGCCCAGGCGTCCGGGGAGGGGGTCAGCCGGTCCCGGGGCTTCGTCGGGTCCATGTCGCCCCTCGCGCAGACTGTCTGCGCGACTTCTTGACCACCGGCTTCCCGGACCACCCCGTCAGGGCGTCGATTCAGATGGGCGGGGCGCAGACGTTTGCGCTCCTTCCAGGCCGGCGACGTCCCGATCAGCTTCCCGATCTCCTTCCACACCTTGGCCAGGCAGCCGTCCTGATGGTGGGGCATCGGCACCCCGGCCAGCCCGACCAGCTTCCTCCCGGACAGGTCGGATTCCTTCCGGACCTGGACGAGGCGCACCGTCACCGGCCTCCCGCCGGCCAGCGCCTCCTGGCTCGGCAACGGCTCGACCGCTTCCCATGCGCAGATGCTCAGGCGCTCTCCTTTGGTGCAGACTGTCTGACGCGGCTTCCTGAACCTCCAACGCAGACGTCTGCACCACCCCAGCGCCGGCGTCGCTGTCCCAGGACCTCCCGCACACGACGGTGCAGGACCCCAAGCACCAAGTGCTCGAACAGCCGATTGCCACATGGCCCGCTTTCGGCCCCTGTCGCTGCGTCTGTGGTGTCAATCCCAACCGCCTAGTGCAGCGGGCCGGTGCGGAGATCCTTGCCCGGGACACCCGGAGTGGCTACCCTATAGTAGCCACCCTGGCGTGATCGGTCGTCAGGCCACAGTGTTTGCTAGGCGTCCTCGGGAAGAACGGGCCTTCTGGAGGCGGTCCGCAGCCGCTCGTCGTTGCTCCGCCGTCCACGCCCGACCGTGCGTTGGCCGGCGCACCCGGATCGCGGAAAGGGGAACCACCCAGACGGCCGAGATAACTCTGCCGTCGCGCCCCGTGGCCTTCTTGGGTGACCCATACAGCCGTTCGAACTTCCGGCTCCACTCCGGCCAGGTGGAAGAGATATGCGCCTGCCGATCCTTCCGGTCGAGCCGGATGGTGACTTCCATCTCGTCCTGCGCGTTCCCACCGTAGTTCATCCGGTCTCCTTTTCCAGTTGCGCGGGGGTTGCGTTTCATTCTGTCCACTGCCGCGTTCTGCAACCCCGAGCCCCGTAAGTTCGCGCTTTCTGCCCCCCGTTCGAATTGTCAAGGTATTCTTGCCCGACCTCCGAGGGGAGGGATCGGTCGAGGAGGCGAGCCGAAGATGCGGGGCATGCAACGATCCAAGATCGCCCTTGGCGAGGGGGCAGCGGACATGCTATGAGGGGAAATGGGAGGTACCGGCCTGGGTGAGGAGGGACGACCGTGGTTGTGAGGTCAAAGGGGCGCTGAAGCCCCCAGGGGGTCCCGGAGACGATCCACGGCCGCCAGTGCAGCGCCTGGAGGGGGCGAGGCTGGTGGAGACGCAGCAGCTCCTTGCGAGGTCCCAGATTCGCGAGCGGTATGGGTTGTGCTCTGACCGTGAGGTGTCTGATGACAACGACGACTAAACCAAAAAAGGGGAAAGCGTCAGATGCGGGGCCAAAGCAGTCCCGCCTTTCGACGGCGAAGCTCGACCGGCTCATCGAAGAAGCGCTCGTTGATGCCTACGGCGAGGAGGAACAACGGACAGCGTTCTATACGATGCTGGAGGATCATCTCGCCACGCCGTTCACGACGGCAGTCCTCGGCGTGGAGGTGACGGTCCAGCGTGTTGACCTCACGGATGACGAACAGATCGTCGCGGTGTGCGCTCGCGGGCGGCTGCGGCAGGCGATCCCGATCCTCGCGCTCCCCCTTCCGGATCCGCCGCCCGCGGGCGCGGAGTGGATCCAGGCCTACCGGCGATGGGCGCGAGGTGCCATGGGAGAGAACGACTGATGAGCGAGTACCAGTACTACGAGTTCCAAGCCATTGACCGCCCGCTCACCGAACAGGAGATGCGCGAGCTGCGGGCGTACTCGACCCGGGCCACCATCACGCCGACCCGTTTTACGAATCACTACGAGTGGGGGAGCTTCAAGGGCAATCCGTCGACCTGGATGGAGAAGTACTTCGATGCCTTTTTCTATTTCGCCAACTGGCACACGTATGAGCTGATGTTCCGGCTGCCACGCCGGGTGCTCGACCCGGATCTGGTGAAGGAATACTGCCGCGGAGGGATTGGGCGGGCGCGCACCAAAGGAGACTTCGTCATCTTGGAGTTCTCGGTAGAGGACGAGGTATACGGCGACGGAAGCGACGACGGCAGCGGATGGCTCTCTTCGCTCCTCCCGTTGCGGGCAGACCTGGTGAGCGGCGACTACCGGATGCTCTACCTGGCCTGGCTCCTCTCTGCGCAGGTCGGCGAGGTGGACAACGAGACACCGGAGCCACCACTCCCGCCGGGGCTCGGCACGCTCACGGCGCCGCTCAAGGCCTTCGCGGAGTTCCTGCGTCTCGACCAAGATATTATCGCGGCGGCGGCCGTCGGCAGCGCGGTGCAGGCGGAGCCGCCGTCCGATGCGGAATTTGCCCAATGGGTCACCGCGCTTCCGGAATCCGAGAAGACGGCCTGGCTTATGCGGCTGGTGGGCGGACAGGGGGTCCACCTGCGGACCGAACTGCTAAAGGCATTCTGTGCAGCCCAAGGTCAAGTCGGCGTGCCGGCCGGTCAGCCGCGATGCGTCGGTGAGCTTCTGGAGGTGGCCGCTCGGCTGGCGGAGGCGCGTAAGCAGAGGGAAGCGGAGCGGGCAGCCTGCGAACGCGTGCGGCGCGAACAGGAGGCGGCGGCAGCTCGCGAGAAGCGCCTGGCCAGCTTGGCGAAACGAGAGCCGGAAGCGTGGGGCCAAGTTGATGCCCTGATTGCGACGAAGCGCCCCGGGGATTACGACGCGGCAGTGTGTCTGCTCAAGGACCTAGCCGAACTTGGGCAGAAGCGCGGGCGGCAGGCCGAGGTGCGCGACCGTCTCACGCGACTGCGGCAGGAGCACGCGCGCAAGCCGACGCTGCTCAAGCGTCTCAAAACGGCCGGGCTGCTGGCCGAATAGAAGCGGCCAATAGTTCTGCGGATCACATGTCAGCCTGGGCCCTAACTGACCCCAGGTCACTTTGGTCTCGGCAACGTTATCCCCTCAGAGAACTGAGGGCGAGGTTATGCGTTCGATTCACCCGGCGAACCTTCCGCCTTGCTCTGGAAAGGGAGGCGGCGGATGCGATATCTTGCTTCTTCCACTATGACGACGGCACCTGCCTCCAGTTCGTGCTGCGTCTCTGAGAGAACTGCTAACAGGCGAGGCGTCACCGAGCTTGGGGTCTGATTCTGCAGGCGAAAGACGAGGACGCTCGGGGTGTCCAGAAGGCCTGCGGCGAGGAGATCTCCGAAATCCAGGTCGAATGTCAGGACGACTCGGCTTTCCTGTCTGGTCTTTTCGAGGATTGCATGGTCAAGAAGTCGCTCCGACCCCACCTCTTGGAGATGAAGCGCGTCATGGCCACGGTCTCGCAGAGCCTGAACCGTGCTCAGAGCAACCCCCATGTCAGCCAGGAATCTCACCCGCGCGTCCCTGTCAAGGGGCGGATCTCCTCGTTGGCCAACGAAGCCGCATACTGCAGCGCCTGCCTGACGTCCTCACTCTCGAGCCGGGGGTATTCTTTGCGGATGTCCTCCGTGGTCATCCCGTTGGCGACAAGGTTCACCACGAATGAGACCGTGATCCTCATTCCTCGAATGCAGGCCCGTCCTGCCATGATCTGCGGGTCGAACGTGATCCGATCGAACATCTCTAT
>JBIOJT010000148.1:0-10633 GCA_044451055.1 Methylomirabilales bacterium (SeqCode) | reverse complement strand
GGGTCGGGCTGATGGCTGACGGCTGACCGCTCTCAGATCGCCGAGGGCTTGCCGTCCAGCGAGTCACGCGGGGACGGCTCGACGTGAATGTGGGTCAGGGCCTCGTACCAGACCTCGTTGGTCGCCTCCCTGGGCAGCGGCCCGAAGACGTCCCGGGACCGCAGAGCAAACCGCCGACCATCCACCATCAGGGAGCAGGAAAGGCCAAAGATCCCGTCGAGGTTCCCCACCGTCACGTGCAGCCCGTCATCGTGCTCCTCGTCGCCGTGATCCACGGGCGAGTGGAAGGCATCCGCCTCGGCATGGCTGTGGATGGTCCCCACCCGGATCCTCCCTGCCGGCGTTGGCCCGATTGCGTAGGTCAGGTGTCCGCCCGCCACCTCCTGCTCCGGCACGTTGAGTTCGTAGTCCCGCGTGGCCGAGTCATAGAACAGGAGGACGATCGCCTCACACTTGTGCCGCCGGTACACCTCCCGGAAGAGGCAGACGACTTGCTGGAGCAATACACCCGGCACCGGTGGCAGTTTCCACCGCACCTCGTCCTTCTGCCCCTGGAGTCCCCGGATGCCCCGCACGCGAACGCAGGAGCGAAAGACCGGGTTCTCCTTGACCAGGAACAGGCCGTCGGCGGTCACCAGGTAGTGGATGGGATCCACTGCAGGCTCGAAGGCGTCGTCCTTGAGATAGACGGGAAACATCAGCGCGTCTCCCGCAGGCGGTACATGATATCCGCCAGATCGGCCGCGGTCTCGATTCTCCGGGCGTGATCTCCGTGGCGACGCCAGTGATCCAGCGCCTGCCCCAGGCTGAGGCCCACCGGCTCCCACGGAACGCCGAGCGGGAACAGCGGGTCAGCCCGCGTCGCCTCCTCCCACACTTCCAGCGTGGCGATGCGGGGGTCACGCTTTCTCGCGCGATCGAAGCAGTTGTCCTCGATGTCCTGGTTGAATCCGCTGGCCCAAAAGAACTCGATCAGGCCGGTTGCCTGCTCCCCCACGGGGCGACTCAGGCCCTCGGGCCGCCCGCGCAGGCAGGCACGGCAGCGGGCCAGCGGGCTCTCGGCCGCCTGCACGTTCCACAGGTTGGGCAGGTGCAGGGCGTCCCCCTCGCCGGTGAGCGGTGCGCTCCGGTAATAGATCCGCATGGCATCGAAGTCCGCCTGGTAGAACCCGACCAGGTAGACGATGAACGGAAAGGCCAGGTGGTGTTCGGTGTAGGTCCCCTCCGACTTGAGCGTCTTGGCGCTCCAGCGTACCCGTCGCACCCGGGGAGGCTCCTCGATGACCAGGACCGCCGTGTGGCGCCAGCGCGCGAAGAGTCGGGCCCCTTCCGGTAGCACCGGGGTCCGGTCCGCCTGGTGGCCATCGGCCAGCGCCGCGGTCAGGTCGGCCAGGCGCACTTCACGCTCCACGGTCATCCGACCGTCTCCGCCCGGGCGGAGCAGGCGGGCCACCTCACCCTCGATCTGGATGTGTTCAGACTCCTGCATCAGCGCCCGCCGTTCAACAGTCTGTGGCGATCCTCCAGCGGGATGCGATAGCGCTCGGGCAGGAACTGGCGGGAGGAGCAGAGGGCCACCGCCGCCAGTTCCTGCTGGCGGATGGCCTCCGCGCTCTGCGAGGGGATGAAATCCTCGACGGCCCAGAGGTAGTCCGCCTCCTCCACCGCATTCGCACCCCGCAGGCGGGCGCGGCGGTAGGCGCGGAACGAGATCTCCTCGATGTCGGCCCCGGAGATCTGGCCGGGGTGCAACTGCTGGCAGGCATCCACGATCGTGTCGAAGGACTGCACGGCGCAGGTGAAGCCGTGCTTCGCCGGCATGACGGCGAAGATCGCCGCCTGCTCGTCCGGATCCGGCATGAGGAGCGGGATGCGCTGGCTGCTGCGCCCGGAGCGCGTCTCGGCCACGTCCAGGCGATCCGGGCGGTTGCTGATCCGGACCCAGAGGACCTTGCCATGGATGCTGGGATCGCCGGTGAACTCGAAGCGCATCTGGCGGATTCGGTTGCCGACGCCCGAGTCGCCGCTGTACTCGTCGCGGGTCTGCTCGCTCTGATCCGCCTCGTCCTCCAGGACCACCAGGGGGGTGAGCGCCCGGAGCGCCTTCAGGATCTTCCAGAAGTTCCGCTCGGACTGGCCGACCCACTTGTCCCGGGGGTTCACGATCTTCACGAAGTTGAAGCCGCACTCCTTGGCCAGCGCCTGGACCAGGGCGGTCTTGCCCACGCCGGGCGGTCCGAGCAGGGTGATCCCGCGCGGGACCATCATCAGATCGGCGTCCCGGATGGCCCGGATCACCTCCCGCATGAAGCGCTTCACCGGCTCCATGCCGGCGATGGCGTCCAGGCCGAACTCGGGCTCCACCAGCTCGACCATGTCGTGCAACTCTTGCTTCAGCACGGCCTTTTTCCGCGCCTTCACCTCCTCCAGGAGGAGCGGGCGCGCCTGCGCCCTGGCGGACGCGCAGAGATGCTCCAAGTGCAAGAGCGAGAGGCCACCGGTGGCCTGCGCCAGCTGATCGGGCGTCATGCCCAGCTCGAAGCCGTTCTCCTGCAAGAGCGTTTCGATGTACCGTCGCCGGGTGGCGTGGTCGGGCAGCGGGATCGCGATGACCTCGATACGCGAGGCCTGGCGGAGATGCCGATGGAGATCGGCCAGGTTGGCCGTGACCAGGACGACGGTGAGCTGCCCGGGGGGCAGGGGCGGCTCGGCCGCCCAGCGCAGCAGGGTCACCAGGTTGGTCCGGTCCTCGTCGTTCATCGCCCCGAAGTCCCCGGCCGGCGCCATGGTCTCGGCGTACTCCAGCAGGAACAGGACGCGGTCGTAACCCGGCCCGGGCAGGCAACCGCTCTGGAGGACTCGCTCGACCAGGCTCAGGACCTTGGCCGGCTGAGCGGGCCACTCCGTCACCGGCTTCGGCTCCCCCAGCGCCAGCAGGGCCCGCTGGCGTCGGGCCTCCGGGCTGTGGGGCGGCAGGTCCTCCGCGCGCTGGGTTCCCGTGACCCGGCGGACGATCGCCTCGGTCTCCAGGTCGCCGAAGGTGAGCCCGCTGGACCGGTTATACGACAGGATCCGGCTCCGCTGGCCCAGCCGCCGCGCCAGGGAGGCCCGCAGGGAGAGGAACTCATCCCCCAGCGGGATGTGGTCCGTGACGTTGAGGTGGAGGATGCACATGGGCGAGCTGCCGGCCCCGATGCGCGTTTCCAGCTCGGCAGCCCAGTCTGGAATCTCGTGCGACATTCCCATCTTCCATCCCGCGATCGGGACGGCGGGTGGCCGTCCCTGCGATCGGCCGCGCGGGGATGACCCTGAAGTCACCGGCGTCCCGCTCAGAGGTTCAGGGAATCCCGGCCTCCCTGGCCCGCTCCAGGACCCGTCGCTCTCCTTCCACGACGGGCTTCTCGATCAGATCGCCATCCAGGGTGCAGACCCCGCGGCCCTCGGCCTCCGCCTGCAGCCAGGTCTCCAGGATCCGCTCGGCCCGCTGGACGCGCTCCGCGGACGGGGTGAACGCCTCGTGGACGATCGGAATTTGGGCCGGATGGATCGCCAGCTTCCCGGTGAAACCCAGGGCGGCGGCCTGGGCCGCCTCGGCCCGCAGGCCCGCGTGGTCCTGGATGTTCAGGTAGATCGTGTCCACGGCATCCACTTCCGCCGCTCGCGCCGCCAGCACCAGCTGGCAGCGCGCGTGATGCACGATGCCCTCGCCGGCCCGCCCCGCGCGGATGCCGAGATCGGCGGACAGGTCCACGTGACCCAGCATCAACCCCAATAGGCGGGACGTGGCCGTGGCGATGGCATGGGCGTTCAGGATGCCGCGGGCGCTTTCAATGAGCGCGAAGAACTTGAGGGACCCGGCGGGGCGGGCCGATGCGTGCTCGGCTTCGCTGAGGTGGGCATCCACGAGCCGGAGCACCTCGGGAGAATCCACCTTGGGGATCACCAGGGCGTCGGGGCCCGCGCGCACGCTGGCCTCCAGGTCCGCCCCGAAGTACGGCGTGCTGAAGCCGTTCAGCCGGATGAGCCACTCGACGGCCTGTCCCTCCTGCGCCTGGAGGAAGGTCCGGATCAGGGCGCGCGCCTCCGCCTTGCGCGCCGGAGCCACGGCATCCTCCAGGTCCAGGATCACGGCGTCCGCGCCCAGACTCGGCGCCTTGGCGAGCTTCTTCTCTTCGCTCCCCGGGACGAACAGGAAGCTCCGGCGAAGGTGGGGCCGCCCCTCTCCTGGATTCACGCCGACAGACTCCGCCGCAGGTCCTGGCTCAATGTCCCACGCGCGATCTCCGAGGCCGGACCCGTGAGCGCCAGGTCCCAGGTCTCGGCCACGCTGACGGTGAGCTCGCCCCCGGGGTTGACGATCGTCACCCGGCCGTCCGACACGCCGTTTTTCACGCCGGCCACAGCCACCGCGCACGAGCTGGTGCCCGAAGCGAGGGTGTAGCCGGCCCCTCGCTCCCAGATCAGGATGGAGACACGGTCCCGCCCCAGCACCTTGGCGAACTGGACGTTGATCCGGTTGGGGAAACTGGGATGACACTCGATCTTGGGCCCGAGCCGCTTCACCTCGTCCACGTCCAGCGCATCCGTGAAGACCACACAATGCGGGTTGCCGACGGACACGCAAGTCACGATGAGCCGCCGGCCCTCCACCTCCAAGGGCTCTCTCACCACCTCGCGGCGGGGACCCGCCACCGGGATCTCGGTGCTCACGAAAGTGGCCCGACCCATGTCCATCGTAATGGCGCTGACCTGGCCGGCCTGCAGGTGCAGCGTGGCCCGCACCGTGCCACCCAGCGTGGACACCGTGAACTCGGGCTGCTCCGTGTAGCCGTGATCGTACAGGAACTTGGCCAAAATGCGAAGGCCGTTTCCGCTCTTCTCCGCCTCGCCGCCGTCCGGATTGAAGATGCGCACACCGAAGTCGGCCCCCTGACCTGCGACAACGTACAGGATTCCGTCCGACCCAACGCCGTAGTGCGGATCGCAGATGTTCCGGACGGTCTCGGGGGTCAGCCGGAAGGAGAGGTTGTCGTGGACCAGGACGATATAATCGTTCCCCAGGGCGTGCGACTTGACGAATTCGTCGGTCACGAGTCGGGTTCGCATGGATGGCATCCTAGCGAAGGAGGCAAACTCCGTCAATCTGGATTCGCCGGTCCGGGATCCGCCGTGTCGTACAACCGATGTCGCCGCCCGAGCGGCATCCTCCGTCCAGGCTCGCCCGGAGTCGCTCGTCGCCGGTCGGCCATTCCAAGGCGCCCGATACCTCCCCCCTCACCGGTCTTGGCCTGACGCCGCTCCAATTCCTATTTCCGGACCACCTACCCTCAACCAGGTTCGCCGTATCACCCGTTTCCGCCATCCACAGTTGCCCTCCGAAGGCCGGAAGAAAGTAGGCCATCGCGCCCTCTTCTGTGCCGCTCCCGCCTCTCCACTCAGGTGGCCCAGGAGGGGGGAATAGGTGGTGGGACGATCCTGGGTCTTTTCCCCTTGACTCAGAGAGCGGAATCAGGATTGTATACTGGTACGACTGGGGCAACCACGGGACGCGCGGGCATCGCCGGGCGGCCGTTCGTTTTCGCCAGGCCGCGATCGTCGTCTGTCGCCAACAGACACAGGAGGTGGGACATGAGCCGGAGAATCTGCTTGCGAATGGTGGCTGCTCTCGTGGTAGTCCTGGTCGCCCTCGCGGCTCCCGGGTTCGCCCAGACGCCCAAGAAGGGCGGTGTGATCCGGGTCGGCCTGCTGGGTGAGCCGCCGGCCCTCGATGCACACTGGACGACGGCCGTGATCTCGGAGGTGCTGACGAATCACCTGTACGAGGGCCTCTACACGCTGGACGAGAATTACCGGCCCGTCCCCATGCTGGCCGAGAGCATGCCGACGGTGTCCCGGGACGGCCTCACCTACACGTTCAAGCTTCGCCAGGGGATCAAGTTTCACAACGGCAAGGAGATGACCTCCGAGGATGTGGTCCCATCCCTGAAGCGCTGGGGGCAGCGATCCATCCGTGCCAAGGCCTTGTTCGCCGCGCTCACGGATCTCCGGGCCGTGGACAAGTACACGGTCGAGATGAAGCTGAAGGAGAAGTCGGCTGTCGTCGTGATCTCGCTCGCCGTGCCCGGCAACTTCGCGGCCATCTACCCGAAGGAGATCGCGGAGAAGTTCCCGGCCGAGAACAAGATCACCGAGTACGTCGGCACCGGGCCGTTCAAGCTGGCGGAGTGGAAGCCGGACCAGTACATCCGGATGGTCCGCTTCGACGAGTATAAGTCCCGGGCCGAGAAGCCGAGCGGGTACGGCGGGGGCAAGACGGCGTACGTGGACGAGATTCGCTGGATCCCGGTCCCGGACGTGGCCACCCGGGTGGCCCAGATTGAAACGGGCGAGCTGGACATCGCCGAGGACCTGAACATGGATAGCTACGAGCGGCTGAAGAGCAATCCCAACGTCCGCCCGCTCGTGGCCAAGCCATATTTCTGGCTCGTGGCGGTCTTCAACAAGAAGGAAGGGATTGGAACCAATCAGAAGATCCGCCAGGCCTGGCAAGCGGCCATCGACATCGAGCCGATCATGAAGGCCGTGGCCGGTGGACGGTCAGAGTTCTATCGGATGGACAGCAGCCTGATCTTTGCCGAGATTGCCGAGTGGCACACGAAGATCCCCGGCCTCCCCTGGAACGAGCGCAACAAGGAGAAGGCGAAGCGCCTGCTGCAGGAGGCCGGGTACAAGGGCCAGCCTATCCGCTTCATCACGACCCAGGAATACAAATGGATGTACGACTTCGCCCTCCTGACGAAGCAGCAACTCGAGGACGTCGGGTTCAACATCGATCTCCAGGTCCTGGACTGGTCCACGCTGGTCCAGCGGCGGAACAACCCGAAGGAGTACGACGTCTTCACCACGGGGATCGGCATGAGCGCCATGTACGATCCCACGCACCACGACGTCCTGAGCTGCGGGTGGCCGGGCTGGAACTGCGACGAGGAGGTCCAGAGCATCCAGACCGAGCTGGCCAAGGAGACGGACCTGAAGAAGCGCCAAGCCCTCTGGGAAAAGCAGACCAGGCTCTTCTACGAGAAGGTCCCGGTCATCCGCTATGGGGATCTGTTCGGGTTGCGGGCGATCCGCACCAACGTGAAGGACTTCGACCCCAAGACCGAGCGAATCCGCCTCTTCAACGCGTGGCTGGACAAGTAACCCCACGCATTGCCAACCCGGAGATCCAGGCGGGGGCCATCCCGGAGTCCTGCGTGATGGCTCCCACCTTTTCCCCGTGGCCAGATACTTCTGTCATCGACTGCTGGCGCTGATCCCCGTGATGGCGGTGGTCGTCACCATCGTCTTCCTGCTCATCCACCTGATTCCCGGCGACCCGGTCAGCGTCATGCTCGGGCCGGATGCCACGCCGACCCAGATCGAGGCCACCCGCCGCGCCATGGGCCTGGAGCGCCCGCTCCACGAACAGCTCCTCAAGTTCTACGCCCGCGTGATTCGCGGAGACCTGGGCCAGTCCTATTTTCTCGACCGGCCGGTGACGACCGCGCTCCGCGAGCGCGCCGAGCCGACCCTGGTGCTGACGTTCGCCTCCCTCCTCGTCGCCGTCCTAATCGGCGTGCCCTCCGGCGTCCTGGCGGGCGCCTACCGCGGCTCGTGGTGGGACCGGACGCTGATGACGGGCGCCCTCCTGGGCGTCTGCATCCCAGGCTTCTGGCTCAGTCTGAACTTCATCTACCTGTTCGCGGTCCGGCTCGGCTGGCTGCCGGCCGCGGGGTACACCTCGCTGTTCGTCGATCCCCTGGGCGCCCTCCGGCACATGGTCCTGCCGGCCGTGTCCCTGGGGTTCAACCAGTCGGCGCTGCTCGCCCGCATCGCGCGGTCGTGCATGCTGGAGGTCCTGGCGCAGGACTACATCCGGACGGCGCGCGCCAAGGGACTCTCCCAGCGGGTGGTGGTATACGTGCACGCGTTCCGGAACGCCCTGGTGCCGGTGACCACCGTCATCGGGATCACCATGGCGATCCTCATCGGCGGCGCCGTGGTGACCGAGATCGTGTTCAATATCCCCGGGCTCGGACGCCTCATCATCTCGGCCATCCTGCGCCGCGACTACCCCGTGGTGCAGGGAGTGGTCCTGGTGACGGCTGCCTCCTACGTGCTCATCAACCTGGCCGTGGATGCGCTCTACGCCTTCATCGATCCCCGGATCCGGTATGACTGAGACGAGTCGTGAGATCGTGACACCGCCGGCACCGGACATCACCCCCCCGGCCATGCGGACCAGCCTCCCGGGGTGGGCACGCCGAGTCTTCCGGAGCCCCAATGTGGCCTTCGGATCGTTGATCTTCCTGGCCCTGGTCCTGGTGGCGGTGTTCGCCGACGCCCTCTCGACGCACAAACCGACACGGCTCTATCCCGCGAATCGGCTGAGGCCGCCGAGCGTCCAGAACTACCTCGGCACCGACGAGTTCGGACGGGACGTGTACAGCCTGGTCCTGCACGGCAGCCGGATCTCGCTCCTCGTCGGGGGCGTGACCATGGTGCTCACCTCGCTGGGCGGGATCGTGATCGGTTTGGCGGCCGGGTACTCCCGCCGGCTCGACCCCATCATCATGCGCTTCATGGACGGGCTGATGGCCTTCCCCGCCATCCTGCTGGCCATCGCCCTGATGGCCGCGCGCGGGCCGGGCGTCTGGAACGTGATCGTCGCCTTGTCCATTGTGTACACGCCGCGGACCGCCATGCTGATCCGCAGCACCGTCCTGAGCCTCCGCGAGCTGGATTACGTCCAGGCGGCCCGCGCGCTCGGGCGTCGGGATCTCTCCCTGACGTACCGGCACATCCTCCCCAACTGCATGGGTCCACTCCTCGTCCAAGGAACATTCATCTTCGCCTACGCCGTCCTGGCCGAGGCGATCCTGGGCTTCCTTGGCGTGGGCGTGCCCCCCTATGTGCCCTCGTGGGGGAACGTGATCGCCAGTGGCAAGAACACCATCCGCGAGGCCTATTGGGTGAGCTTCTTCCCGGGCGCGGCCCTCACCCTGGCGGGGCTGAGTCTGAACCTTCTGGGTGACGGCCTCCGCGACACCCTCGATCCGCGCTTACGGGTCCAATAACAGAGGAGTCAGCAGGAGGAGTTGGTCTCGGTTGGCGTGACAGCACACAAGGAGGAGAGCACATGAAAGCCATTCTGTTTGACCAGGTCGGGGGGCCAGAGGTGCTGCGGTTGGGCGAGGCGCCGAAGCCAGAGGTGGTACCGGGGATGGTGCTGATCAGGAACCACGCCATCGGGGTGAACTTCGCCGATGTGCTCTTCCGCCGGGGCATGTACCTGACCAAGCCGAGCTTCCCCGATACGCCCGGCCTGGAGGCGGCCGGCGTCATCGAGGCGGTCGGGCCGGGCGTCGAGAACCTCAAGGTCGGGATGCGGGTGGCGACCCTGGGGACCAAGACCTACGCCGAGTATTCCCTGGTCAAGGCCACCCAGGCCATCCTCCTGCCCTCCATGATGAGCTTCGAGAAAGGCGCGGCCTTCCCCATTCAGACGCTCACCGCCTACCATCTGGTCCACACCGCCCACCAGACGACGCCCGGGCAGACGGTCCTGGTCCACTCCGCGGCGGGGGGCGTGGGCGGCCTGGCGGTCCAGATCGCCAAGGCGGCCGGAGCGCGCGTCATCGGCACGGTCTCGGACGACGGCAAGGCGGGGCTCGTCAAAGAGAACGGCGCTGCCCTGGTGGTCAACTATGCGACCCAGGATTTCGCCGACGAGGCGTTGCGGTTCACCGGCGGGAAGGGCGTGGACCTGATCCTGGACGCGGTGGGCCAGCCGACCGTGGCGAAGGGGCTGGGCTGTCTGGCGCCGCTCGGGCACCTGATCCTCTACGGCCGCGCGGGCGGGTCCCCGGAGCCGCTCGACCTGCTCAGCCTGCTCGGGAAGTCGCACACGGTGAGCGGGTTCGTTCTCGACACGATCGTGGACATGCCGGCGAAGATGCTGGAGGGG
Organism: Methylomirabilales bacterium (SeqCode); assembly: GCA_044451055.1. Lineage (GTDB taxonomy): Bacteria > Methylomirabilota > Methylomirabilia > Methylomirabilales > 2-02-FULL-66-22 > 2-02-FULL-66-22. The sequence goes on along the minus strand of JBIOJT010000148.1, from coordinate 627 downwards.
ATCGTCCACGCGTTCCAGCTCATGCACGAGGGGAAGCTGACGCTCCGCATCGGCAAGACGTTTCCCCTGGCCCAGGCCGCCGAGGCGCACCGCCTCATGGAGGCCCGGCAGTCCACGGGGAAGCTGGTCCTCATCCCGTAGGAGGGCCGCGGGCCACGGGCACGATGCGATCCACACTGCGAGATCAAGGATTGCATCGCATGCCAAAGGGCGAGATTCTCGCGAAGGCAATCGCCGAGGGTCGAACCATCTTAACCTGTGATCTTGATTTCGCCGAGATCGCTGCACTCCCCCGAGGAAAAAGAGCAAGCAGCAGGAAATTCCAAGAGTTGGTTCACAGGAAACTGCTCGCCATCCCCCAGGCCTACGAAAATGTTCGGGCCAGGGTTCGTTGATCTCTCCTCCAACGCGGGTTGTTCGGCCCCCCAGCCCGCATGGCTTCTCCCATCACCGTTCGAGGCAATTGCCTTGCATTGCAGGCCGGTTTCAATATACTTACTGTGCGGTGTGTAAAATAGGCGACAGTCCCTCCCGGACCGCACAGTCCGGGGGAGAGTCCGAGGAGGGGCGGCGGCCCGCCCCTCTCGGTAGCGTCAACCCAGCCGCGGACGGCCGGGGCAATGACGG
>JBIOJT010000147.1:0-10640 GCA_044451055.1 Methylomirabilales bacterium (SeqCode) | reverse complement strand
TTCGTGGATCGTGCGCGAAATCTACGCCCCCCTCGTGCGGGCGTGCGAGGCCGTCGATCACGTTTATGTTTTCGAACGGCTCGGGGGGACGAAGGCTTTTCTGCGGCTCATGCGGGACGTCAGGCGCACCAGGTTCGACTACGTGCAAGGCGACGGGTTCGGCCCGTGAACCAGTTTCGTGAAGTGAGCGTGACCGTGCCGAGCACCGGACACGGTACCCAACTTCATGAAGCTGTTTTCCAGGGTCGAGGAGCGAACCCGCTGGCGAATTGCCAGTCGGTCGTTTCTCAGGCGCCTTTAAGGGAGAGAGCCATGAGGTATCTGAGCAGCATCATCGCGGCGGCCCTCGTTGCCTGCGCCACCTTTGCAGCCGCCTCGGACGGATCAGCGGGCAGAGTGAAGACGGTCAATGGATCAGCTTCCATTGTCAGGGGACAGTCATCGCTCCCGGCAGTGGTCAACGAGAGGGTCTTCCAGGGAGATACGCTGAGGACGGGTCCGGACGGATCGCTGGGGGTGATTCTCAAGGACGACACGTCGCTGTCTCTCGGTCCGAACAGCGTGGTGGTCGTCGACCAATTCCTCTTCGCCCCGGCCGAGGGCAAGCTGTCGCTCGTGACCCGCATGCTGAAAGGCACCGCTGTGTACATCTCTGGGATCATCGCAAAACTGTCTCCGCAATCGGTTCGGTTTGAAACGCCCAACGCAACCATAGGAATCCGCGGGACGAGGTTTCTGGTCAAAGTTGATGAAGATTGACCCTCACTCCTATCGGGGACTGCAGCGGCAGGTCCTGCGTTTCGAACGCTGACAGCCCACGCAGCGTGATCCAGAGGGGGGGTTTTCAATGAAAGCGTCTAGCGTCGTCCTCGCCTGCGGCGTCTTCCTCGTCTTCTTGACTTCATGCGCCTCTTCCAAGAAGAGTCTGTTTGTGCTCCAGTCTGACCCAGACGGCAAGACAGGGGAGATCGTCGTCGCCAACGGGGCAGGGTCTCAGGCCCTGACGAGGGCTGGCGATGCCACGGAAGTCAAGGATGCCAATACGCCCCCCAGCGCACCTTTCCGGGTGGAGGAGGCCGAGATCGCCAAGACCTTCGGGCCCGCAATGGCGGCACGACCTGCTCCCCCTGGTTTCTACCTCCTATATTTTCGAACGGATTCCACCGACCTCATGGCGGAGTCCGAGAAGGTCATTACGGAGATCCTCCAAGGCATCAAGGCCCGACAATCAACCGACATCAGGGTCGTCGGCCACACCGATCGCGTAGGGACGAGGGAAGGCAACTACAGGCTCGGCCTCGATCGCGCCCTCCGGGTCAAGGCCATTTTCATCTCCAAAGGCGTCGATCCTGCCATCATCGAGGTCGAATCACATGGCAAGGACAACCCGCTGATTCCGACTCAAAACCAGGTTCCAGAACCCCGGAACCGCCGTGTTGAGGTGACCATAAGGTAGGCCTGCCGTCCCATGCCAGAGCCCCATGGCCCGACCGCCAGAGGATCTGACCTAGGCCAGAGGGTCAGAACGCGCTTTCCAACGACGAGGGACATGCAGAGAGAACTGGGTCACCGGAAGAGTCGATTGCTCTGACCCCGGCGATGGGACACAAGACAATCTGGGCGAGGACCAGACAAGAGCGCCAACCCCACCTCATTGGCGGGATCATTCTCACAGCCGTCATCGCGCTTCTGTACCTCTACGAGCCTACCTTCTTCCGCTTCCTGGACAATCGGCTCTACGACATCCTGCTCCGCTCCACTGCAAACGGCGACGTCACCGCGCATCCGGTCATCATCGATCTGGACGAGAAATCCCTAGCGCAATTCGGTCAATGGCCATGGCCTCGGTACCGCGTCGCCCTCTTGCTGAGGAAACTGAAAGACCTGGGCGCCGCAGGCATTGGGCTGGACATGGTGTTCCCGGAGGCGGACCGCACGTCATTCGCCACCTTACAAGAGGATATTCTCCGGGATTTCAAGATCCGTGTGGACGTGAGCGGGCTTCCTGCAACCTTGACGGACAATGATAAAGGGCTTGCCGCTGTCCTGGCTCAGGGGCCGTTCGTGTTAGGGTACAAGTTCATCCTCTCCGATGAGGAGCACCCTCGCGGCGAGCCTCTCCTGCATCCCATAAACGTGGTGACCGCAGGCCCGACGAAAGTCTCCCAGGACAGCGACTTCCTCTTCCAGGCACACGATGTCGTGGGCAACCTCAAGATCTTCTCCGCGGCTGCCCCGGCATCAGGCTTCTTCAACGTCGCGCACGACCTTGACGGGATACTTCGGCGGGCCCCACTACTCATGGTCTACAATGGCAAGTTCTATCCCAGCCTCGCCCTGGCAACACTGATGCAGACCCTCGGCACGGATCAGGTCACGCTCAAACTGACCCGGGCAGGAGTGGATTCCCTGCATCTCGGCCGCACCCGCATTCCCCTCGACTCCAAAGGGAACCTGTTGATTCACTTCCGCGGCAGGTCCACGACCTTCAAGCACGTCTCCGCGGGGGATGTCCTCTCGGACCACATCCCCCGAGAGCACATCCAAGGGAAACTCGTCTTTGTGGGCCTCTCGGCCGCCGGGCTTGGGGATGTTCATTCGACCCCCCTGGACACGGTTTTTCCGGGGGTGGAGGTCCACGCCACCATCGCGGATAACATCCTGAAGAAGGATTTTGTCGCGAGGCCCACCTGGGCTCCCAGTCTTGAGCTGTTTCTGATTCTTGTGTTCGGAGTTCTCTCCACCCTCCTTCTCGCCTGCACCGGAGGTGCCTGGAGCCTCCTGGTCCTGGGGGCCGGTGCGCTCGGCCTCTGGCAAGGTGCCCGGTGGACGCTCCAGACCCGAGGGATCTTTCTCTCCCCGCTGATTCCCATCATCGCCCTCGCGGGGAATTTCGCCTTGCTCACATTGCTCAAGTACTGGCAGGAGGAAAGAAAAGCAAAGGCACGCGCCAGAGATATCCTACGCACCCAGGACTTCACTATCCTGTGTCTCGCCTCGCTGACTGAGACCCGACATCGCGAAACTGGAAGACATATCCTGCGCACCCAACGCTATGTCAGATGCCTGTGCCGGCAGCTGGCATCCCACCCGAAATTCCGCGCATTCCTGGATCCCGAAACGATCGAACAGCTCTACAAGTCCGCACCGCTTCACGATATTGGTAAAGTGGGCGTGCCTGACAGTATCCTGCTCAAGCCCGGACAGTTAACTCCCGCTGAGTACGACGAAGTGAAGAAACATACGACCTACGGGCGGGACGTGATCCAGAGAGCCGAGGAAAAGTTCGGGGCTGGTGCCAACATTTCCTTCCTACGTCTGGCAAAAGAAATCGCGTATTCTCATCACGAGCGATGGGACGGCTCTGGATATCCTCAGAATCTCAAGGGGGAGAGTATTCCTCTCTCCAGCCGGATCATGGCCTTGGCAGATGTCTATGACACGGTGACCAGCCCACGGGTCTACAAGGCTCCCATACCCCATGACGAGGCGGTCACGCTTCTTACCCACCAACGCGGGAAGGTCCTTGATCCCGATCTGGTGGACGCCTTCCTGGCAGTCCAAGAAGAATTCCGGCAGATCGCCCTGGAGTATGGCGATCATGAGGCAGAAGAGCCTCGAGCCGAATCGCCAGCCCGCCCCGAGCAGTCTTGCCCTGCTCCAGAAACTCAACGGGCGTGAGAGGCGACAGTCCCCCTCTGAGAAGGCCCCCGTTGGTTGCAATCTCCTTCGATAGATTCTCTTCCGGCTGAGGCTCCGGCTTGAGTTCCCACAGGTGTCTCTGCAGGCGGGGCGCAGCCTCGGCGGCACCGGCGTCCGCTATCCCGCCAGCGTGACTCCGGCGGAGTAGGCCAGCCCCGTCCGGCGCCGCCTTGTGTAGGACGGGTGAGCTCACAGCGCAGCGGATCCCCCGGAAAGGCCCGCCTTGACCTCCACTTGACAATGGGCTCGCCTCCGGCTAGGTTATGCGTAATTGTATTATGCATTTCTGCATAATGCAGAATTGCATAATCCGGAGGCCGGGATGGACAACCCGTTCAGGTTCGGTTCCGTGGTCACGGGCGCTGATTTCGCGGACCGCCGCCAGGAACTGGCGGAGCTGGCCCGGGAACTCCGCGACGGGCAGCACCTGTTCCTCCTCTCGCCCCGCCGGTACGGCAAGACCTCCCTCATCTTCACGCTCCTGGATCGGCTGCGGTCCCGAGGAATGCTTGTGGCATACGTGGACACCTTCCGGACGACTACACCCGTACAGTTCCTGGAGCTGACGGCCCAGACGATCCTCCGGGCGGCCGAGTCCCAGCCGGAAAAGTTGTTGCGCCTGGCCATGGACCTTCTGGGACGGCTGCGCCCCCAGGTGGGGACGGATTCTACCGGTCAACCTACGCTGTCCCTCGACATCGGCAGTTCACCACGGAGCGGCCTGGCTCTCCAGGAAGAGGTCTTGGCCCTTCCGGAGCGACTCGCCACGAAGCGGAAGCGTCGCCTGGTCCTCGCCTTCGACGAGTTCCAGGAGATGCAGCGGTTCCCCGGTGCCGGCCTCGAGAAGGCCATGCGGTCGCATTTCCAGCAGCATCGCCACGTGAGCTATCTGTTCGCCGGCTCCAGACAGAGCGCGCTCCAGGAGATGGCAACCCGCGAGCGGAGCCCGTTTTACAGATTCGGCCGGCTCATGCACCTCGGTCCCATCCCCCAGGAAGATTTTGCGCCGTTCCTCCTGGAGCGGTTCCGGCGCGGCCGCCTCCGCGTCTCCACCGAGGTGTTGGACGCCATCCTGGCTGCGGCCGACGACGTCCCCTACAACGTCCAGCGCCTCTGCCACCAGTTGTGGGCGCTGTGCGCAGGCAAGGGAGATCGGATCACAGAGGGAGGCATCGGGAAGGCCATTGCGGCTATTGTGGAGCAGGAGGCGCCGTACTTCAGCACCACGTGGGATCAGCTGTCCCTGCACCAGCGGCAGGTCTTGCAGGCCATTGCCAGGGGCGGTGGCCGGAACCTGTTCGCCAGCGAGTTCCTCGCGGCCCATCACCTGGGCTCTCACTCTTCGGTACAAACCTCTCTCCGGCAGCTACTCAAAGAGCAGGTTATCCTCAAGGCCAACGGCGAGCACCGATTCGCCGACCCTTTTTTTCGGGAGTGGATCGGTACCCGGACTGCCTGAGTCTGCGCGCTTCCTGGGCCGGCTCTTCCATACCGGCTCGCTCTCCCCAGACGTCCGGTCGGGCAGTCATTTTGTCATTCGGACTGGTCTATCCCCGACCCCTGGGCCATAGTAAGTGGCCAATCCACAGGAGCGATTCCGCCAAGGACTCCGTGAAGGGGGCTGCCATGGACCTGAACGCATTGAAGGAAGCGGTGATCAACGGCGACTTGAAGGGTTGTACCGTCCTGACCGAGGTGGCGATCAAGGCCGGGTATCCGCCGCAGAAGATCCTGAACGAGGCCCTGGTGCCGGGCATGGAGGTCGTCGGTGAGAAGTTCAAGTGCAACGAGGTCTACGTCCCGGAAGTCCTGGTAGCGGCGCGGGCCATGAAGAAGTCGCTTGCCATGCTCAAGCCGCTGCTCACCCAAACCGGGGTCAAGCCGGTGGGCGTGGCGGTGGCCGGCACCGTGAAAGGTGATCTGCACGACATCGGCAAGAACCTGGTCTGCATGATGTGGGAAGGTGCTGGCTTCGAGGTAGTGGACCTGGGGACCGACGTGGCCCCGGAGAAGTTCGTGCAGGCTGTCAAGGACAGCGGCGCCCAGATTGTCGGGATCTCCACCCTGCTCACCACGACCATGCTGAACATGCGCGATGTCATCCAGGCGCTGGACCGCGCCCAGCTTCGGGACAAGGTGAAGGTCATGGTCGGCGGGGCGCCCGTCACCCAGACGTTCGCCAGGGAGATCGGCGCCGACGGTTTCGGCGAGAGCGCGGCCACGGCCGTCGAGAAGGCCAAGGCCCTCCTGGGGCTCGCCTGAGACACAGGGCGTTCGGCTGTTCGGCAGTTCGGCTGTTCGGGTGTTCGCCGGATCGGAATGCACTGCCGAACCCTCGAACGCCCGAACAGCCGAACGCCCTTGTGGAGAGAGCCCGCGAGGTTCAGCCATGACGCATCGAGAGCGCGTGCTGACCGCCCTCAAGCGCCAGCAGCCGGATCGGGTTCCGGCGGACCTGGGCGGGACGCTGGCCAGCACCATTAACATCCACGCCTATCGTCGCGTGATGGCCCGTCTTGGCTTTGGTGAGGCCCCACCCGCCGCCTATCTTTCCCGTCGGTCCAACAGCGTCCTCCCGGACGAGCGCCTGCTCAGCTACCTGGATGTGGACTGCCGCGCCGTGATCCTGGACAACCCCGACGCGAATCCCGAGCGGGAGCTGCCGGATGGCTCCCTGTACGACGAGTGGGGCATCACCTGGAAGCATCTGGGCGTGGGCCAGCACTTCATCAATTATGACGGACCCTTTTACGGGCTGGAGCCGGATCCCGATCTGGTGAAGAAGTTCGCGTGGCCCGATCCGCTGGATCCGGGGCGCTTCCGCACGCTGCGTAGCCAGGCCCAGACCCATCGGGCCAGAACCGACGCCGCCATTATTCTCGTCTTGGGGGTGGGCCTCGTCCACCAGATCCAGTTCATGCGCGGGTATGCCGCTTCTCTGGAGGATCTCATCCTCGCCCCGGATTTTATCCAGGCCTTCATGGAGCGCTACGCGGATTTCTGGGTCCGCATGACCGAGCGCGCCCTGCAGGAGGTGGGGGACTTGGTGGATCTCGCCATGTTCGGCGACGACCTGGGGACTCAGGGGGGACCGGTGATGAACCCCTCGCTCTATCGCCGGCTCATCAAACCCTACCACGCCCGGATGGTGCAAGTGATCAAGCGCTTCAACAAGCCTGTCCTCCTGCATAGTTGCGGCTCGGTCACAGCCTTCATCCCGAACCTTATCGAGGCGGGCTTCGACGCCCTCCACCCCATTCAGGTTTCGGCCAAGGACATGGACAGCGCAAAGCTCAAGCGGGAGTTCGGCCGCGACATCAGCTTCTGGGGTGGAGTGGATACCCAACGCGTGCTGCCCTTGGGAACGCCGCAAGAGGTCAAGGAAGAGGTCCGAAGGCGGATTGCCGACCTGGGACCCGGTGGGGGCTACGTGCTTGGCGCAGTCCACAACATCCAGGCCGAAGTCCCGGTGGATAACATCCTGGCCATGTTCGAGGCAGCGCGGGAGTTTGGTCGGTATTGAGCCATCAGCCGGGAACCCTTTGGGTGGCTATGAGCGCAGTCAGTAAGCGGCATCTGATCGCGTGCGAGGTGTTCAAGGACGAGTTCGAGGCGGTCTCGCCGCCCGACCTCGGCCGCACATACCTCCCCCAGGGGCTGCACCGGACCCCGGGCAAAATGCCGGCCGCAATCCAGGAGGTCCTGGATGGCATTGGCCCCGAGGTCGAATCCATCCTGCTCGGCTACGGGCTGTGCAGCAATGGGGTCGTGGGGGTCGCCTCGCGGACCGCCGCACTCGTCATGCCTCGGGTGCACGACTGCATCGCCCTCCTCCTCGGCTCCCGCGAGCGGTACGAGGCAGAAACGGCGGCCTGCCCGGGTACCTATTACATCACCCCGGGCTGGGCGCTGTACGGGACGACGTCGCTGAGCGCTTACAAGAACGAGTACCTCCCCAAGTACGGGGAGGAGGACGCCCGCTACATCGCCCGAGAGCTCCTGAAGAACTACACGCGCGTAGCCTTGATCGATCATGGCGTCGGCGACATGCAGGCCGCCCGCGCCCATGCGGCCGAGATGGCCGAAGTCTTCGGCCTCTCCTACGTGGAGATCCCCGGGTCGCTCGAATACGTCCGCCGTCTCGTGACCGGGTCCTGGGACACCGATGACTTCGTCATCATGCAGCCCGGCAGCCCCATCAGCCCCACCTCCTTCATGACCCTCCACGCGATCGGCCTGCCGTAGAACACGAGAATTCCGCACGCTTGGAATCGCTGACATCTTTATGATAGAGTGACTGTGCTCATAATCCCCTTCGATCTTGGTGTCCTGGCGGTAAAGCGTTTGCCGATAAAGGAGGACCGATGCGAATCGAACAGGAACTGGAGAAGATGGGATTCACCCTGCCTACGCCGAAGCCGCTGGCGGCCTACGTCCCCGCCGTGCGGACCGGCAATCTGGTCTTCACCGCGGGCCAGGGGCCCACGCTGGACGGCAAGCCGAAGTTCACGGGGAAGCTCGGGCGGGAGCTCACCGAGCAGCAGGGCTACCAGGCGGCTCAAGTCTGTGTGGTCAACTGTCTGGCCTGCGTCAAGAGCCTGATCGGCGACCTGGACAAGGTGGAGCAGGTGGTGAAGCTGTTGGGCTTCGTGGCCTCCGTGGACGGCTTCACGCGACAGCCCTGGGTCATGAATGGGGCCTCGGAATTGCTCATCAAGCTGTTCGGCGACCGGGGCAAGCACGCGCGGTCGGCCATCGGCACCAACCAGTTGCCCTTGGACATCCCGGTCGAGGTGGAGATCGTCGTGCGGGTGAGGGACTGAGGGAAAACCACCACTCATGTATCCGCAGATGGAGCCGCGGTCCGCCAAGGGCGGACAGATTACTGGCTGGCCCCCAGCGCCGTCTTCATGATCCGAAACAGCTCGGTGTTGTGGCGGAAACCCACCAGTTCCTCGGATCCGGGGCCGGACCCAAAGGCAAGGAGAGGTGACGCGGTATGGGTCTGGCTTCCCCAGCCCACTCGGAGATATGGCCGCAGGACGAAGGCGAGGGCATGAAGGGTGGGATACGAGTAATTGTAGGGGTGCAACTTGCGATGCGAAAGGTTGCGTGTTTTGCCCCATTGTGCTATATTTCAATTGCGTTCTGCCCTCTAGGATGCTCCAACCTGTCCCCCATTTCCCGAAATTTCCCACTAATGGGTCCGAGGAGAAGAAACCCCGAACGGGCGTGAACGTCTTGGGTAGGGGTGGGTCTCTCCTTCCGGATGCCGGAGAAGGGGAATGCGCCTCGCGCCTGTCAGGCCCCCAGGGGAGTCATCAGGGGTGCCTGGGGTGGTGTACTGATCAATGGGTGAAGAGGGTCGAGGGAAATGAGAATCGCATTGCTCAGTTGGGAATCTCTCCATTCCATTCCTGTAGGCGGCGTCGGCGCGCACGTCACCGAACTGGCCGCTGCCCTGGACCGCAAGGGGCACGAGGTGCACGTTTTCACGCGGATGGGTTGGGGGCAGGCATACCTGGAACGCATTCATGGGGTCTGGTACCACCGCTGCGCCTTTGCCCTGAACCCCAATTTTGTCGATGAGATCCAGAACATGTGCCGCTCGTTCGTCCACCACGTCTTCGCCACGGAAGACTACATGGGCGCCGCCTTCGACGTGATTCATGCGCACGACTGGTTGGCCTCCAACGCCATGGTGTGGATCAAGCAAGGGCGGAGGCGCAAGACCATCCTGACGGTCCATTCCACCGAGTATGGGCGCTGCGGGAACCACTTCTGGAGCGGGCAGTCGGCTCGCATCCGGGAGCACGAGCGGCATGGGACGTATTGTGCCGACCGGGTGATCACCGTCTCCCGGACCCTGAAGGCCGAGGTGATGTGGATGTACAATCTCCCCGGCTGGAAAGTCGAGCCGATCTACAATGGCGTCAATGCCCACGCGTTTGATGGCTGGATTCCCGACTCCGGCGTGATCCGCCGGGGGTACAGCATCGGTCCGTTGGACCCCATGGTGCTGTTCGCCGGCCGGCTGACCGCCCAGAAGGGTCCCGACCTGCTGGTCGAGGCCGTCCCCATGATCCTGCGCTACCATCCCCGCACGAAGTTCGTCTTCGCGGGCGATGGAGACCTGCGGGGGCAATGTGAGCGGCGGGCCTGGCAGCTCGGAGTGGCCCACGCTTGCCGGTTCCTGGGATACCGGGGTGGGGTGGACCTCCAGAACCTCTACAAGATCAGCGACGTGGTCTGTGTTCCCAGCCGGAACGAGCCCTTCGGGATCACCATCCTCGAGGCCTGGAGCGCCGGGAAGCCCGTGGTGGCCTCCAAGAACGGCGGGCCGGACGAGTTCGTCTGGCACGAGGTGACCGGGCTGAAGATCTATCCCACCCCGGAGTCCCTCGCCTGGGGCCTCGGCACGCTCTTCACGAATTTCGAGTGGGCTCGCTGGATGGGGCGCAACGGCCGGGTCGCCGCGGAGACGGCCTTCTCCTGGGATGCCATTGCCGAGCGCACGCTGGGGGTCTACTGCGCCTAATCGGAGGAGGAGAGGACACTGCCCTTCGCCTCGCGAGGGAGAGAGGGCAGGGTCTGGTTATTCGAGCGACTACAACGTGTACGGCGCCCTGAAGTGTGCGGACTGTAGACTGCAGTGGAAATCCTTCAAGCCTGGGTATTAGAATAGGGCATGCCCCGAAGAAATTCTGGCCGTGCGCGGGGGAAGCCCCGGACCGGAAAGGTCAAGCCAGCTAGAGCGCAGGCTGTTCCCCGACAGACCCTCCGGCGGAGTACCCCCGCCTTCCACGAGTCTCTTGAGGCCCTCGCCCGTCTGACCCGCAAGGACCTCATGGATCTGGCCCGCAGAGCAGGTTTGAGGGGTCGGTCCCGTCTGAAAAAAGCGGAACTGGCTCGGGCCCTGTGGGCCCCCTTGAAGAGGC
>JBIOJT010000146.1:0-10787 GCA_044451055.1 Methylomirabilales bacterium (SeqCode) | reverse complement strand
CTGTCGGAGTAATCCCTCGGAGTCCATTTCGGGGGGTCCTCGGATCATGGACCGCGCCGAGATCGTCGATCCTGAGCCAAATGTGGAGGTCGTTATTCGGTCGTACAGCCTCCAAACCCAATTCTCCGACAGGCTCCTAGGCCTCCTCATCGTCGGCTGGATGTCCCAGTAGCCTGGAGGCCACCGCGCCACAGGACAGGGGCGAGCGGAACCCCCCACAACAGGTAACGCCTCTAACGCTAACCCCTCACCTGTAGCTGGGGCAGGGACGCGAAGGCCAGGGAACTCGCAGCAATACCTCTCGACCGATAGCTGTGAGATTGCAGGCCCGCCCCTCCCTTGACCAGGGGGGTAACCTGAATCCGGCGTGAACTTGTTTGAGGTTCGTCACCCGACTCTCATTCTCACGCGGGAAAGCGTTTTTTGCGATCTCCGGGAAACCTCACTTTTGGTGAGGTTAACGGGAGAAAGAGTTTTGGCGTCCCTTGCCGGACGGATGGACTTTCAGAGAGGGAACAAACTCTTTCCTCGCTCCATGGAATCCAGCGATCATGCTCCTATGTAAGGAGTTGGGCTGCACAGGCGGAAGTACTTCACTCCTTCTCCTGCCAGGCCGCGCCGCCATGGCCAACGCGACCGTGGGCTAGGGGGGATCGTTCCTGGGCGCCAATGCACAGAGAATCCGCTTCTTGTGGTTCCGCAAAATCTAAGACAGGTAGCTTTTCCCCGGGAATACGCCGAAAGAATGAAGAACAGGCCTCAGCTATCCAGGCAATGGGATTAGCACATTCGATCGCTGACCAGTCGCGGACCGGACGGTTTGCCTCATCATGGGTCCACTTCCCCGGCACCCTTGGCCGGGTCTCGCTCCTTCACGATTCCTGGGACCCGCCGCGGCTATCGGGCTAGCCGCCTTCCCCGTGAAAGCTAGTCCCGCTCTCCGCCTGTGGTCGGTGCGTGGCCTCCGGGTTAAATTATCCGATCGGCAACAAAGAACCAGAGGGCACCGGCGGCGATGGCGAAGAGAATAGTCCCACGGCAATCGAACGCTCGCGACCGGGTTGTGAGCTGAGGCAGGGGCCTTCTGGCGAGCTGGGTCGGATGGAACGGGAGGTTGAGGACCTCTTCGGCGACGCCAAAGGGGTCGCCCCCACGGTGGACCTGCTGCGCCAGAGCCACGAGGTCATCCTCCGGGGAGATCTCCCCGGGGGCGGACCAGAGGGACATCGAGGGGCGGCGGTGGAGGGCCTCCTCACCATCCGGGCCGAACGGAAGGGCGAGGAAGCGGTCAAAAAAGAGGACTACTACTGCGAGCGGAGGGCGAGCAGCTCCGCGCAGGGCCTCTCGCTCCCCTCCCGAGGGAGACGAGGAGCGGATTCGGGTGGCCTTCAAGCACGGCGCGCTCGAGATCCACCTGCCCAAAGTCGAGAAGACAAAGGGGAAGAAGATCGACAGCAAGGGGGAGTCAGGCGACGCAACCCAGAGGGCGGGAAGGGATTCCTTGCGGCTCGCAAACAGGCTATCCGTCTTTGTGTTGTCGCCCCTGAGGAGCGTGCTCGGGAGGAACCGAGTCCTTGCAGACCACAGGCTCACAAGGAGGAGCGGGGAGGGAAGCTGCCAGTTGTCACATCCGCACCAGCCGGGCTTGGACTTGGTCATAGGTGTGGCTGCGGTGAAGTCGCCGTTGCGCGCCTGTGAGAGGGGGAGCGGCCCAGGGCGGGAACGGAAACGTGAACCCGGGGCGTCGGGCCCCCATCGCCCCGCTCGGAAGGGCTAGCCCATGGACGCCGCTCCCAGGACCCGTCCGCGCAGGAACCCCTGGCCCGTCGCCATTGCCGTCATGATCAGCGCCGCCATGGAGGTGCTCGACACCACCGTGGTGAACGTCAGCCTGCCGCACATCGCCGGCAGCCTCTCCGCCACGGTGGACGAAGCCACGTGGGTGTTGACCTCGTACCTCGTGGCCAACGCGGTGGTCCTGCCCATCTCGGGCTGGCTGGCAAATTACTTCGGGCGCAAGCGACTCCTGATGGCCGTCGTCACGGGCTTCACCCTCTCCAGTGCGCTCTGCGGCATGGCGCCCAACCTGCCGTTCTTGATCTTCTTCCGGGTGCTGCAGGGGACCACGGGCGGCGGGCTGCAACCGCTGTCCCAGGCCGTCTTGCTGGAAGAATTCCCCGTCGAGGAGCGGGGCAAGGCGATGGCCTTTTGGTCCCTCGGGATCATCGCCGCCCCCATCCTCGGTCCGACCTTGGGGGGGTGGATCACCGACACGTACTCCTGGCGCTGGGTGTTCTACATCAACCTCCCCACCGGGATCGTCAGTCTCATCATGATCTCCCTCTTCCTGTCCGATCCCCCCTACATCCGCCGCCCGTCCGCCCGCGTGGATCTCTGGGGGCTCGGCATGCTCGCGATCGGGATCGGCGCCCTCCAGATCATGCTCGACAAGGGCCAAGAGGAGGACTGGTTCGGGTCGCACTTCATCGGGACCCTGGCGATCACTGCGGCGGTCATGCTGACGGCCTTCGTGATCTGGGAACTGCACGTCCCGGATCCCATCGTGCATTTCCGGCTGCTGACGATCCGCACGTTCGCGGCCGGCATCGGGTTGGTCACGGTCCAGGGATTCGTCCTGTACGGGAGCCTCGTGCTGCTACCCCTCTTCATGCAGACGCTGCTGGGGTGGACGTCGGTCACCGCCGGCATCTGGACGAGCCCGCGGGGCATCGGCACCGCCCTCTGCTTACCGCTGGTTGGCTACCTCCTGGGGAAGGGGTGGGACGGCCGCTGGATGGTGGCCGCGGGATTCTTCGTGACGAGCTTGGCCTTCTTCGGGTACTCCCACATGACCCTCGATTCCGGCACCTGGGACATCCTCGGGCACCAGATCAACCAGGGCATGGGCATGGCGTTCGTGTTTGTCCCCCTGACCACCTTGACGATGGCTCCCATTCCGAAGGCCGAGACCGGCTACGCCACCGGCCTGTACAGCGTCATGCGCAACATCGGCTCCAGCATGGGCGTGTCCTTTGTGACGACCTGGGTGGCCCGCCGGTCGCAATTCCACCAGAGCATCCTCGTTGCCCACGTGACGCCCGAGCGGCCGCGGGTCCAGCAGTTCTTGGACCAGGCGTATCAGCTGTTCCGGCAGGCCGGCGCCGATTCGACCACGGCCACCCGGCAGGCGCAGGCCGAGCTCTACGTCGTGGTCCAACAGCAGGCGTCGCTCCTGAGCTTCATGGAGGTGTTCCGCTTGCTGGGTCTGCTCTTCTTGTTGGTGATTCCCCTGGTCTTGCTCATGCGGCGGGTCCCGGAGAGGAGCGAGGCATCTGTCCCCCACTGAGCTCGTAAGGGGGGTGGAGGCGAGTCAATCCGTGAGACTGATCCGCAGCCGGAATCGAGCAAGGTGGAAGAGAGTATTCACCTCCAGTGCCAGCTTCCGACCGATGACCCTCCTTCGCTCGCGCGTTCCGCAACCCCTTGATTAGGCTGGTGTCCCCAGCGGGATTCGAACCCTGCGGCTCGCCAAAACGTGTCGAGTGCCTCGCTTCGGGACAAATGTTGCGGATCGAGACAGCAACAACTCGTGGCGACGAAACGCAAGCGGCCGGTGAAAGAATCGGGGGGGGAATGGGAGGGTTCGGGACGGAGGCCGCCGACTGAGGGATTGCTCGACAGGGAATAACCTGGGCAGCGAATCAAGCAGCGAGATCGTACCGATGGTGTAAGCCGCCAACCCGGGGGTGAGAAACGACAGGCAGGGAGTGGTGTCCCGGCATGGCCGCGCGCCTTGCCGGTGTTTGTTGGCCCAGCCCCAAATGGGTTCTGTCCTCGTGATAAGAGCGGAGGTAGCTGGACCGGAGTCGCTTCACGTGACGCTCGTCGAGGGCGATCACATGATCCGGCAGCTCCCCCCGGCAGCTTCCGACCCAGCGCTCGGCAACGCCATTCTGCCCCGGGCTGCAGACGGCAAGGCGAATCGGCGTGCTGCCCAGGGAGGGCACCGCCGACCGGACTGCGAGCCCGAAGGTTGTGTCCCGATCGTAGAGCAGGTACTTGGGTGCCGAGTCGTCGGGAAAGGCCTCGCGCACTTGCCGGACGACCCAGGCGCTGGTGGGATTCCGGGTGACGGTGACGTGCCGGGTGCGTCTGCGGTCATGAGCAATGCCGAAGAAGCCGGAGAGGACACCGAAGGTGAGGGTCGGCCCCGTCAAGAAGTCCATGGCGGCCAGGGCGTCCCGGTGATTGCGCACGAAGGCCAGCCAGCGCTGCGCCGGCCCCGGGTGCCGTGGCACGCGCTGGAGCCAGCGGGAGACGGTGCGCTCGGAGACGCCGAAGCCCAGCATCCGCAGTTCGCCATGGGATCCGTGGGGCACCCCAGGTCGCATTCTCTGCCACCATCTGCAAGATGAGCTCGCGAAGGTCTTTGGAAATTCGTTCTCTGCCGGAGGGCACCCGGTGCCGCGACACCCAACGCCAATACAGCCGAAAGCCGGCCCGATGCCACCGCCCGACGGGATCCGGGGTCGCCAGAAGGAGGGAGCGTTGCCAGCCGGACCACAGCCGGCGAGCGATGACCCAGAAGAGTCTGTCGGGCAGCCGGAGTCTCGGCGTGGGGTGCCGCCGCTTCAACACCGTGAGTTGCTGTCGCAAAAGCAGATTCTCGTGGAGTAGATCTTGACGGGAGCCAATCAGTCGACGACCTGTCGCCCAACCCAGCCAGAAATATTGGAGCATGGGAGAAACTTATAGCACAAATTGAAGGTGGATACTCTGCCCCATCTGCTTGTCGCAAGGGGCGATCCGAATTTTGGCGAGAGACAGGCCAAACGGATGTTTCCGGTTGGGGCGGTCGGACGTTAATTACATGCTAATTATATTTATATATAGTAAGTAAATAAACACTTGACAAGTAACATCCACACGACCATCATTGGCCCAGGACAAGGGCCAAATCGTGCCAAGACCAAAGATCGCCGCCGAACCCGACCAGTCATCCGTTTCTGTGGCCCGCGAGACCATCCTCCACGCCCTCGCGAAGCGCGGGTTCCAGGTCCGCAAGGAGGCAGTGCCCCTCCCGGCAGAAGGCCTGCGGCGCGGCCCCGTGCTGGATTTCCTCTTGGTACGCCAGCGGCGCCAGTTCGGCGTAGAAATCAAGGCCGCGCGCGAGCTCGCGGATTGGCTTTTCCAGTGGCTGGCCCGGCCAATCCTCGTGCTCCAGGCGGCGCACCGCCTCGAGGGCTGGGAGCCGCTCCTGGCGCTGCATGTGGAGGCGCTCGATCCGCAAGGGGTGCGCCGATTCAAGGCGCAGGTGGCGCTGTATGCGCCGGGGCTCTGGTGGCTCATCCTGGACAGCCGGGGCAACCTCGCGGCCCATCTCCCCGGCGGCGACGAGGAGGCGATCGAGGACCGCGCTGAACGCGCTGGCTGGCTGTCCCGTAAATGGCGATCGCCGTCTGACTTGTCTCGGCCCGGCTACGCCTCCGCCCGCCTCTCGTTCGGCGATCTGGATCAGTGGCTCCTCAAGGTCCTGCTGTTCAGTCGCTCGCAGGGGAGCGAGTGGGGCGGGCCCCGAGGTGCCATCCGGAATCTGGCCCAGCTCGCCAAGCTTGCCGCGGTGGCCCCACCCTTAGTGTATCGCTGGGCGGCCGCCATGGAACGCAGCGGGTACTTAGCCAAGGCCATGGGCCGGATCCCCGTGCTGCAGGAGGGGGAGCGCCTCCTGACCGAGTGGCGCGGCCGGTATCGGATCAGCGACAACGACGCGCTCGCCTGCGTGCCGGTCTTCGGCGAGCGGATCGACGCCACGTTCCTTGCGGAGTTGCTGGACCGCGTCCGCCAGCTCCCGGCGGAGGCGCCCGCTTTTGCCCTCACGGGCCACCAGGCCTGCCGCCTCCACCGCGTGAAGCATTCCGATGCCCGCTCGATCCATCTGTACGTGTCCGGGGATCCCTCGGTACTGCTTGAGAAACTGCAGGTGGTCCCGAGTTCCAGCGTCACGTCGCCGATCGTCCTCCTCCGGCCCCGGTATCCCCGCAGTGCCTTGGGGGGAGTCTCCCGCGTGGACGGGGTGCCGGTCTGCGATGCCCTCCAGGTCTACCTGGACCTGTACCACCTCCCGGACCGCGGCCGGGAGCAGGCCGAGGTGGTGTACGAGCGGATCCTGACGGCGGTCCTGCGGCAGGCGGCGGAGGCGCCGCATGATCTTTAGCTCGCCGGAGGCCTTCTTGGTTCACGTGCTGCGGGCATTCGAACCGTACCTCGATAGCCTCGTCCTCGTCGGCGGGTTCGCCGTCCGCCTCTACGAGCAGCACCCGCGGGCCACTCCCGCTGCCACCCAGATCCTCCGGACCTTCGACGCGGACCTCGCGACGCCGGCTCGCCTCCCGGTGCGGGGGCGTCCCCTGGCCGCGCTGGCCGCAGCCGCGGGCCTCCAGCCGGACTTCCGGGGGGATCGCATCCCCCCGGTGATGCGATTCGTGTTCGCCCCTCCGTCCGACACTGCGGAAGGCGAGGAGGAGTACAGCGTCGAGTTCCTGACCCCCTTGACCGGCCCGCCGGTCGATCGGGCCGGCCGGGTCCCGGTCACGAGCGACGTCCAAACAGGCGTGACCGCGCAGCGCCTGCGGTACCTCGACCTGCTCCTCGAGATGCCCTGGCGCGTGTGGCTCGCCGGGCTCGAAGCGGACCGGGAGCCCATGGCCGTCCAGGTCCCCCATCCGGGATACTTCATGGTGCACAAGCTCCTCATTGCTGGGGAGCGGACCCGCGAGGACCGGCGGGCCAAGGACCTGGCCTACCTCTACCAGGTGGCCAGCCTGTTCCGGCGGGAGCTCCCGGCGCTCGCAGGGGAGGTCCGGACCCGGATGGAAGGGCCCGCCGGGTGGCGCACGTGGCTCGGGCGGGCGAGGCGCCAGGCGGAAGTGCTCTTCGCCGCCCCCGCCTCCCCGGGCGTCACGGCGGCCCACCGGGTCCTCGCGGCCGAGCTGGCTAGCCAAGGGGTTGAGGTCCCCAGCCCGGCGATGATCCACGCTGGCGTCCGCCTCTTCCTGAACGGGCTGTAAGCTCGTGCCGGGCATGTGCCCCAGGAGGTGACCATGGCGTCGTTCACGATCCTGCACGCGGCCGACATTCACCTGGATAGTCCCCTGCGCGGGCTCGAGCGATACGAGGGCGCGCCGCTGGACCGGATCCGGGGAGCGACGCGCGAAGCGTTTCGGGGCCTCGTGGATCTGGCGATCGCGGAGGAGGTGCGCCTGGTCGTGCTCGCGGGCGATCTGCACGACGTCGACTGGCGCGACTACAACACCGGGCTGTTCTTCAATGCGCAGATGTCCCGCCTCGGCGCGCAGGGGATCCAGGCCGTCCTGGTGTCCGGCAATCACGACGCGGCGAGCGAGATCACCCGCCACCTGGAGCCGCCCGCGAACGTGACCGTGGCGCCCACCCGGCGCCCGGGCCGCTTTGAGTTCCCGGACCTGGATCTGGTCGTCTATGGCCAGGGGTTCGCGACCCGCCATTGCCCCGAGAGCATCCTCGGTGCCTGGCCGCCCGCGGAGCGGGGGGCGGTCAACATCGGCGTGCTGCACACCAGCGCGGTGGGCCATCCCGCGCACGAACCCTACGCGCCGTGCGCGCTCGAGGAACTCGAGGCCCTCGGGTACGAGTACTGGGCGCTTGGGCACGTGCACGAGCGGCGGATCCTCCGCCGGTCGCCCTGGATCGTGTACCCGGGGAATCTCCAGGGACGGCACATCCGGGAGCCCGGGCCCCGCGGCGCCTACCTCGTGCGGGTCGATGAGGGCCGGATCGCCGAGCCCGAGTTCCGGGCCCTCGATGTCTTCCGTTGGGAGCGCTGCGAGGTGGAACTCGGGGACGCAGCCAGCGTCGGCGCGGCGCTCGACGCCGTCCGGGCGCGGCTCGAGGCGCTCCTCCCGGAGGCCGAAGACCGCGCGCTCGCCGTCCGGGTCGTTGTCGTTCCCGAAAACCTATGTGAGGCGATTCGGCGAGACATCCCGGCACCGGAGATCATGCAGCCAACCGTTCGTAGTGGTGATGTAATCCGCCCACTTCCGGGAACGCGACTACCGCTCCCTGATCGGGCGGCTGCACCGGTCGGGCTTCAGGGCAATCCATCGCCAGCGACAGAGGCGTGCGCCATCGATGGTGGTAGTGGAAGTAACTGGCCAAAAGGCGCCGGAGGTGGCCCTCGCTGAACACGATCGCATGATCCAGGCACTCCCGCCGGATGCTCCCGATCAGGCGCTCGGCATACGCATTCTGCCAGGGGCTCCGAGGGGCAGCCAGGATTTGGTCGATGCCCAAGTTCGCGACGCGCCGCTGAAACCCCTCGCCATACACGGCATCGCGGTCGCGGAGCAGGTACTTGGGTGCCGTCTCCCAGGGAAAGGCCTCGACGAGCTGCTGCGCCGTCCATCGGGCTGTCGGATGCTCAGTGACGTTGAAATGGACAATCCGCCGTCGTGCGTGCGCCAGCACGACCAGCACGAAGAGCACCTTGAAACCGACCGTGGGCACGGTAAAGAAGTCGATCGAGACGAGTTCGGTCACATGGTGCTTCAAAAAGGCCCGCCAAGTTGGAGAAGTCGGTCTGCGAGGGCGCACCCGATACTTCTCGACCGTGGATTTCGCCACGGCAATCCCCAACTTCCGCAGTTCGCCCAGGATGCGCGGGGAACCCCAGCGCGGATTCGCTACCGAGATCTCTCGGATTAGCTGACGGCCCTCCCGCCTAATCGCCGGTCTGCCCGCCGGTCCCGTCCGGCTGAGACGGGCCCAGTACTCGCGGAAACGCGTGCGCTGCCAGGCGAGCACAGTCGCCGGCTGCACGAAGACCAGGACCTCCCGCCAGCGTGCCCAGCGCCGCGCCAGCCACGACCAGAGAATCCGGTTGCTCGGGCGCACCTGCGGCCGCCGGATTGATCGGTGGTAGACCGTCAGCTGGTGTCGCAGCGCCAGGATCTCCAATTGCAGGGACACGTGCGAGCGGACCAGGCTGACCGCGAACGCGAGTAGCGCACGAACGATAGGCTTCATGATGCAGGATCCCTTGAGTGAAGCGAATATCCGAGGCGGGCAGCTTGATGCAGAACGTCGAAAAGATCAGCTGGATTGGTGACTACCCTGTTCTCCGGCTAGAGAATTGAGCAGCCGAGCAGATCACGCTGTAGCCCGCAGCCCAGGCGGTCCGCGGGGATGGCATCGCGTTTGCTTCGGTTCACCCAGTGGGTGCAGCACTCACAGGGAGGAACACGATGCCCACCGAGAGTCCGCGGTTGCCGTTCGAGATCGATGAGACGCTGGATCCTGCGCTGGTCACCGGCCGCGCGGGGGTCCCCCTGGTGATCGAGCTGTTCCGACAGCTCGGGGTGGCCCAGGTGGTCGACGCCCAGGTCCCGGTCAAGCAGCGGCAGCGGGGCTTGCCGGCGTCGCAGCTCGTCGAGAGCCTCGTCGCGCTCTGGGTGAGCGGCGGGGACCGCTGCCAGGACCTCACGGCCCTCCGGGAGGATCACGCCCTGGCCACGCTGCTCGGGTACCCCCTGCCCGCGGCGACCACCGTGCGCGACTTCCTGGAGGCGTTCCACGTCGAGGGCGGGCCGCTCTGGCAGGCCGGCCCCCAGGCCGCGATCCCGCTGGAGTCCGCCCCCCTCGTGGGGCTGGGCCAGGCGAACCGCACGCTGGTGGCCGCGCTCCAACAGGCCGCCCCCGAGGGGACGGCCACCCTCGACGTGGACGCCACGCTCCTCGAGAGCCACAAGGACGCCGCCACCGTGGCCTACGACGGGACCCGCGGCTACCAGCCCGTCGTGGTGCTCTGGGCGGAACAGGACGTCATCCTGCATGACCAGTTCCGGGATGGGCACGTCCCGGCGGGCTGCGGCAACGTGCGCGTTCTCGAACAGGCGGTGAGCCATCTGCCGCAGGGCGTGGAGCACATCCGCCTGCGCGCCGACAGCGCCCTCTACGAGACCGCCGTCCTCCGCTGGTGCGAGGACCACGAGGTCGCGTACGCGATCAGCGCCGACCTCTCGGAGCAGCTCAAGGCCGAGATCCAGCGCCTGCCGAAGACTGCCTGGCAGGTCGAGCGGGAGGAGCCAGACGCGATCCGCGCGTGGGCCGAGGTGCCGTACGTCCCCGACGACGGCGACCACCGGAAGGACCGCCCGTGCGTCCGCCGCTACCTCGCCGTGCGCGTGACCAAGCGCCAGGGAAGCCTCTTCGCGGATGGCAGCAGCGTGCACGACTTCGCGGTGGTCACGAACCGGGAAGGGGACGGGCTCGCCCTCCTCCAGTGGCACCGGGCGAAGGCGGGGACCGTCGAGCATACCCATCACGTCCTCAAGAGCGAGCTCGCCGCGGCCGCCCTCCCCAGCGGGAAGTTCGGGGCGAACGCCGCGTGGTTCCGGCTCAACACCGTGACGTACAACTTGCTCTCGGCCCTCAAGCGGCTCACCCTACCCGGAGATCTCCGGACCGCGCGACCGAAACGGCTGCGGTTCCTGCTGTTCAATAGCGTTGGGAAGGTCGTGGCACACACCCGCCGAACCCTCTTGCGGCTCTCGGGCGCTCTCCAACACGCTCTACTCGTCCGAGTGCGGGTGCGCATCGCCCATCTCGCCCTGGCTTAGCCGGAGATTAAGGCCAACTTCCCCCTTGACAGTCGCCGATGATCCGGGATATTGTTCTGAAAATTCTGTGACCGGTTTCAAAGCTTCCCCTCAGGACTCAGGCGTATGCCAGAGCGTCGGCCCCGGAGCCGCCTT
>JBIOJT010000145.1:0-10815 GCA_044451055.1 Methylomirabilales bacterium (SeqCode) | reverse complement strand
GCATTGCGAACTCCCCCTGGGCGAAGTTCACGACGTTGGTCGCTCGGAAGATCATGACAAAGCCGAGGGCAACCAGAGCGTAAACGCTCCCGATCGCAAGGCCGGCAAACAGGTATTGTCCTATGACGGAAAGACCGCCGTCCATGCCTATACTCCCCGGCTCGCGGCGCGCATCAGGAGGCGCGTCCTAGCAGGATACTAAAGATCCGTTTTCGCCCAGGCTGCTCAAAAAGGTCCAGATGCAAGGCGGAACGCGGAAGGCCGAGTGAGGCGTACTCCAGGTACGCCGCAACGAGTGCCTGAGCGTTCCAACGCCGCAGATGGGCCTTTTTGAGCAGCCTGTTAGCGGGCGACCCGCAGCGTCTTAAAGAAGACGATGTCGCCCTTCACGTTCTGGACGATGTTGTAATGATCCAGCCCGTCGCCGTTCTGGTCGAAGTTGTACTCGCCCTCGGCGCCCGGGAACTTCTGGATGCTCAGAATCGCCTTGCGCAGATTCTCGGCCTTCAGGTCCGGGGACCTCTTCATCGCCTCGGCGAAGACGATCACCGCGTCATAGCACCAGGCGGCGTACAGATCGGGGTCCTGGTTGAACTTCGCCCTGTAGGCCGCGGCGAAGGCCTTGGATGCGGGGCTGGCATCCACATGGAAGTCGGTCACCCCGTAGGTGCCCCAGAGGGCGTCGCCCGCCAGATTCCGGCTGTCCACGCCGGTGATCGACGGGGAGCCGACCCACTTCACGTCCACGCCCTGCTGCTTGAGCTGCCGGGCGAACACACCGAGATCCGTCCCGAAGGTCATGTAGGTTCCGAGGCCGGTGGCACCGGATTTCTTGAGCCCCTGGACCACGGCGGTGAAGTCTTTCTCCTGGTTATTGAAGCCCTGCGTGAAGACCACTTCCCCGCCCAGCTCCTTCACGGCTGGGACCAACATGTCCCGCCCGCCGTTGCCGAAGGCGTCGGAGGCGTGCACGATCCCCACCTTCTTCTGCTTCAGATCCTCTACCATGAACTTCGCGAGAACCTTGGCGCTCATGCCGTCGTGCGGCCGGAAGCGGAACACCCACTGGCTGCCGCTGTGGGTCAGGCCGTAGTTGGTTCCGCCGATGGCCACGGGGATCTTGGCCTCGTTGATCGTCGGCAGC
Source organism: Methylomirabilales bacterium (SeqCode) (assembly GCA_044451055.1). GTDB lineage: Bacteria > Methylomirabilota > Methylomirabilia > Methylomirabilales > 2-02-FULL-66-22 > 2-02-FULL-66-22. Next base: position 9,671 of record JBIOJT010000145.1, on the reverse strand, counting down.
ATGGCCTGCACCTGGGTCGAGCGGATGGATCCCAGGATCACCGGGATCTCTTTGTCCTCCAGGAGCTTCTGCAGCGCCGCCACCCCGCCGGGGTTGGTGGTCTGGTCGTCCTCGAGGACGACCGTGAGCTTTCTGCCCTTGATCCCACCGGCGGCGTTGATCTTGTCGATGGCGATCTCCGCTCCCTGCTTGTGGTACTTGCCCGACTCGGCGGCCTCGCGGGTCATGGGGATGATCTGACCGATCTTGATCGGCTGGCTTTGTGCGTGGGCCACCATGGAAGTGCCGGCCACCATCCCCGCGATCATGATTCCCGCGATCCATCCCAGATGTGTGCGCATGGTTCCCATCTCCTTCGTTCTTCGGGCCTTCAGGATTCACCGCGTGTCAAAGTGACTTGCAGGTGGTGAGGAGGAGCTTTCGGGCTGGACGCCCTACATGGCATGGAGGCGCCCAAAACCCCGAGCCAGCCGCCGGCAACGCCTCTCGTGGCGTCTCTGGCGCTCTCAAAAGCCGCCGCATCCTGCCCTTTTTTTTGGTTCCGTGTCAAGAGGAAGTTACGAAAAATCCGTGATTGGCGGCAAACTGGAAGGTGTCAACAGCCTGCCGGGCTCGGATGGGGTGCTGTGCACGGTGCGCTAGGGTTGAGGAGGGGTGACGACGACCTGCATCAGGTGATCGGGGTGAAGATACTTCCGGGCCGCGGCCTGGACCTGCTCGGCACTGACGGCCCGGACATCGACGGGGAAGCGGCGTGGATAATCCAGGCCGAGGTTGAAAATCTCCGTGTCCCGCAGGACGAACGCCATCCCCATCTGGTCTTCCATAGTAAGGGCTAGCGATCCGATGGCGGAGGCCTTGACCTGCTCCAGTTCTTCCGTCGTGGCCCCGCCATCCTGCAGGCGGGCGATCTCAGTCAGTGAGTCAACAACGACACGATCCACCGCACCTGGAGCCGTCTGCAGGAACAGCACCCAGGGCCGCTCGGCCAGGACCGGCCAGTAGTAGCTGTAGACCGCATAGACCAAACCCTGGCGCTCGCGCAGGGTTTGCATCAGGCGGGTACCCAACCCGCCTCCGCCGAGGACCCGGTTGGCCAGGAACGCGGGATAGTAGTCGGGGTTATCGCGGGTGATCCCATTTCCCCCCAGCATGACAATGGCCTCCGACTTCCCGGGAAGCACCACCGTGTGGCGGCTGGAGGCAGAGACCGTCGGCATCGGCGGACGCGCCGCCAGCGGCGGGCCCTGCGGGACAGTCCAACTGCCGAAAGCCCGCTCGACCGAGGTCAGGATCTGCGTCGGGCTGAGGTCACCGGCGATGACCAGAACCGTCCGAACTGGCTGATAGAATCGGTCATGGAACTGAACGACGTCCTCTCGGGTGATGCCGTCGAGGTCCGCGAGCTGACCCTTCGGATTGCGATGGAGGGGATGACCCGCCGGGAAGAGCAGACCGAAGAGCTCACGCTGCGCCCGCTCGCGTGGGTCCTCCGCCTCGTGGGCGAGCGTGGTCTTGAGCTGCCCCACCGTCTTGGCCAGTTCGGGAGCGGGGAAGGTGGGGTCCCGCAGGCAGTCGGCGAGAAGATCCAGGACCTTGTCGAAGTGTTCCGACAGCATCTGGGCCGTGATGCCGACTGTCTCCTGTTCTGCCTGGATGCTGAGCGACGCGCCGAGGAAGTCGAGTGCCTCCGCGAGGGCCGATGCCGAGCGCGTCCGGGTGCCTTTGGTGAGCAGCGTGGCCGTGACGCTGGACAATCCGCTCTTGGCGGGAGGGTCCGAGACCGGACCGGCCAGGACGTAGCCTTTGATTGCCAGGCTATTGGCGACGCGATTCTCGGCCGCGATCAGGGTGAGACCGTTCGCCAGCACCGTTCGGACGACACGGCTCCCCGGGGAGGCCGCGGGGCCCGTCTCAGCCGTCGCCGCGCCCGATTCGACGCCGCTCCACGAGGGCGGCTCCGGAGCCCGATTGACAGTGGTCCGGGAGGCCGGGGGTCGAGCGGTCTGGCCCGGCCGCTCCCCCAGGGGGATGAGCCAGCCCACGGTGCGATTATCGGGCGTGAGGTATAGTTTGGCGACGCGCTGCACGTCTGCTGCCGTGACCTGGCGGATCTTGTCGAGATAGGTTTCCACCTCCTGGTACCCCGACATGAGCTCCATGCTCCCGATGGCGCGGGCCAGACCGCTCACGCTGCCATACGCGAAGGTCAGCTCGGCACGGACCTGGTTGATGGCCTTCTGCAGCTCAAAGTCGGTGACCGGCTCCGCCTGGACCCGATCGATGGCCTCAGTAAAGGCCCGCTCGATCTTCTCGTGGGGCACCTCATCCCGAGCCGTGAGGTAGAACATGATCCAGCCGGCGTCCAGGCGGCGGCTCAGGTAGCTGGTCTCCGACGCGGCCAGATCGGTATCAACCAAGGCCCGATACAGCCGCGAACTATTGCCCTCGGTGAGGGTTGCGTCCAGGACCGCCAAGGGGTACAGATCGGGATGACGCCCCTGGGGAACATGGTAGAGGAACTGCAAGTGAGCGGTCGAGCCGGGCTCTTTCAGGATGACGCGGCGCTCGCCCTTCTGGGGCGGCTCCTGGGAAATCACGGGCGGGGGCGGCGGCCCCGCCGCGAGCGAGCCGAAGTGTTTGCGGACGAGGGCCAGCACCGCGTCGGTTTGGAAGTCGCCGACGAGCACCAGCACGGCGTTGTTTGGCTCGTAGTAGGTCCGGTAGTACTCCTGCACCGCTTCGTGCGTGAAGGCCTCCACGTCGCCCTTCCAACCGATCACCGGGTGGCGATAGGGATGGATCCTGAAGGCGACGGATCGCACCGCATCTTCCAAGAGCTCATCCGGATCGTTCTGCCTGCCCTCCAGCTCGGACAGGACGACCCCTTTCTCGTGCGTCAACTCCTGCGGATCCAGGGCGCAGTTCATCATCCGGTCCGCCTCGATCCGGAGGGCCGTCTCAAGCTGCTCGCTGGGGAGGGTGATGTGGTAGGCGGTATAGTCGAAGCTGGTAAAAGCGTTATGGCGCCCGCCAGCCAATTGCACCAGACGATCGATGTCGCCGGGCTTCAGGCTGGCGGTGCCCTTGAACATCATGTGCTCGACCTGGTGGGAGATGCCCGTGATACCAGTTCGCTCATTCCGGGACCCGGCCCGGTACCAGGTCCAGACGGTCACCACCGGCGCGGCGTGCAGCTCTTTGGTCAGGACCTTGAGACCGTTGGGGAGGACTGTTTCGTGAATTCCGGTATCGGCTCCGGCGGCAGCATCGGCAGGCAGGATGCGTGAGAGAATCCAGAGGGCGAAGACGAACAGGAACAGGCCGGCAGGGCCTCGCAGGAATCGCAGCCGCATACACCGTTCCCCATGGGTCAAAAGGCAGCCCAAAGTACCGGACGTGCCTGGCCTCGTCAAGTCAAAAAACCAGTCCCTTTCGGGCATGAGGGAAGCGAACGCCCCGAGAGTATCGCCGGGCCTACCCGAGGTGCTTCTGGAACCGGAGGACGGACAGGGTCAGGACGCTCACGCCGAAGATGAGGAGGGCCAGGGCCTGCGGCCAGAGGACGTCCAGGCCGACTCCCTTCAGGAAGATGCCCCGGATGATCACCAGAAAGTATCGGAGCGAGATCAGGTAGGTCAGGTACTGCATCGGCTGCGGCATGCTGGCGATGGGGAAGATAAACCCCGAAAGCAGCATGAAGGGTGGGTTGACGAAGAAGCCCAGCATCATCGCCTGCTGCTGGGTCTGGCTCACGGTCGAGATGAGCAGTCCCAGCCCCAGCGTGGTCATGATGAACAGGCCGGAAAGCCCCAGGAGCAGGGGGAAGCTGCCGGCGATGGGGACACGAAACCAGAAGACCCCGACCAGGACCACGAGGAGGATGTCCGCGTATCCGATGAGGACGAATGGGACCGCCTTCCCCAGCATGAGTTCGTAGGGTCGGATGGGGCTGACGATCAATTGCTCGATGGTGCCCCGCTCCTTCTCCTTGACGATGGCGGTCGCGGTCATGGTCATGGTCACGATGGTCAGGATCAGGGCGACCACCCCGGGCACCATGAAGTTCACGCTCTTGAGGTCCGGGTTGAACCAGACCCGGACCGATGCATCCACGGCGAGGGGGGGGACAGCCTTCGGCCCCAGACGTTCCACGAGGATCCGGCTGGCCTCGGCGTTTGTGATCTGGGTGACGTATCCCTGGGCCACGCTGGCGGTGTTGGAATCGGTCCCATCCAGCAGCAGCTGAACCGTCGCCGTCTCCTGTCGGGCCAGGCTGGCCCCGAAACGCGGGGGGATGACGATGCCGACCCGCACCTGCCCCGCATCCATCAGACCCTTGATCCGTCGCTCGTCGGGCAGGTGGTAGCGGATGTCGAAGTAGCCCGAGGTCGAAAACCGGTCCGCAAAGGCGCGGCTGGCCGGGGTCCGGTCCAGGTCGCAGATCGCCGTGGTCAGGTTCTTGATATCCGAGGAGACGGCATACCCGAGGAGAATCAACTGCATCACCGGGAGGATGAGAATGATGGGCAGGAGGCGGCGATCTCGCCGGATCTGAATGAACTCCTTCTTGATCAGGGTGAGGATGCGGCTACGACGGACCGGCCTCATGGCAGACCCCTGCGCTACTCCAGCCGCTTCCGGAACTTGGCGGAGCTGAGGATCAACATCAGCACGGCGAACAGGCTCAAGAACAGCAGTTCCTTCCACAGGATGGCCAGGCCAACGCCTTTCAGGAAAATCCCCCGGATGACGACCAGGAAGTAGCGCGCCGGGATGAGGTAGGTGAAGAGTCGGAGGATCGCGGGCATATTCTCGATGGGGTAAAAGAATCCCGAGAGAAGCAGCGCCGGGAGCATGGTGGTCAGCGTGGAGAGCTGGAACGCCACCTGCTGATTCTTGGTGGTGGCCGAGATGAACAGGCCGATTCCCAGGCCGCCGAGGAGGAAGACGGTGGAGGAGGTCATCAGCAGGAGCAGGTTGCCGCGCAAGGGAACGCGGAACCACAGGACCCCCACCAGCAGGATCAGGACCACATCCACCAGGCCGATCACCACGTAGGGAAGGATCTTGCCGACCATCAACTCGTACGAACGGAGGGGGGAGGCGATGAGTGCCTCCATGGTTCCCCGCTCCCACTCGCGCGCCACGGTGAGCGAGGTGACCATGGCGGCCAACATCATGAGGATCACCGCGGTCAGTCCGGGGATCAGGAAGTTCGAGCTCTTGAGTTCCGGATTGTACCAGACCCATGTGCGCAGCTCGATGGGGACGGGGCTCTCGGCCTTGGGCGCGAAGAAGACCTGGGGGCGCAGGTCCCTGGGGGAGAGCGCAGTGCTCCTCGCGATTGAGGCGATGTTGCCGATGGCGATGTTGGCCGTGTTGGAGTCGGAGCCATCCACCACGAACTGGATCGGCGCCGGACGGTCCGCACCGAGATTCTGGCTGAAATCCTCGGGGATCATCAGGCCGACCTTGGCCTCCCCGCTGTCGATGGCGCGCCGCAACGCCCGCAGACTCCCGACCCGGGCCACCTCCACGAAATACTCCGTGCTGGTGAATCGACGCACCAGCTCTCGGGCGGGGGGGCGCCCGTCCCGGTCGTACACCGCCAAGGCGACCCGCTTCACGTCCGAGCTGACCCCGTAACCGTAGAGCACGAGCATGAGCACGGGCATGGCCAGCACGAAGGCGAGGGACCGCCGGTCCCGCAGGATCTCGATGAACTCCTTGCGCATGATGGGCCAGATCCGCGAGTTCACGCGCCCGCCTCCCTAGCGACCAGCGACACGAAGACGTCCTCGAGGGACGGGACGATGGCCTCCATCCGATGCACCGCGACGCCCCGAGACTGCAGCCAGGCCCGGAGCGTGGGTACGGCCTCGGGAGTATCCAGGGTCACGTGGAGATTGGCGCCGAACATGGCCGCCTCACGAGCCAGGGGGTGCCCCTGCAGGGCCGCCAGGGCGGTGACGATCTCGCCGGGCTCGACGTCCACCTCCACCAGACAGCCGTGCAGGCGGGTCTTCAGCACTGCCGGCGGACCGGCGGCGATGATCCGCCCCTGATAGATGAAAGCCAGGGTGTGGCAGTTTTCCGCCTCGTCCATGTAGTGGGTGGTCACGAAGATGGCCGTTCCGGCGGCCGCCATCGTCCGGATCAGATCCCAGAACTCGCGCCGGGAGATGGGGTCTACCCCCGCCGTGGGCTCATCCAGGAACAGGACGGGCGGCCGGTGGATGATCGCGCATGCCAGGGCCAGGCGCTGCCGCAAGCCGCCCGGCAGATCTCTGGCTTGGCTGTTTCGATGAGCGGCCAGACCGCCCAGGGCGAGGACCTCATCGAGACGCGCCGCGCCCTCGGGGCCGGCCAGGCCATAAATCCCTGCAAAGAAGTCCAGGTTTTCCTGGACGGTCAGCTCTTCATACAGCGAGAACCTCTGGGACATGTACCCGATGTGTTCCCGCACCTTCTCCGGCTCGCGTGCGATGTCGAACCCGGCTACCACGGCCCTCCCCGACGTGGGCAGCAGGATCCCGCAGAGCATCCGGATCGTCGTGGACTTCCCGGATCCGTTGGGGCCGAGAAAGCCGAACACCTCGCCGCGGCGCACCTGGAAGCCCACCCCGTCCACGGCGACGAAGCGGCCGAAGCGCTTGCTGAGGTCGGCGGCCTGGATGGCGGGTTCGGAGGGCATCGCGGTGGCAACGTCCATCGGGATTCCTTGGCGGACCGCCAATCTAACCGGACCCGTCCGCGCCGGCGACCGGTGGTCTGGAAGACCGGGACTGGTCGCGGATCAGGGTGACGAACACGTCCTCCAGACTTGGGATGATCGGGCGTATGTGTGCCTCTGGGAGCCCCTGGGCCTCCAGGACCGCCCGGAGGCTGGGGAGGGCGCCCTCGGGATCGGCCACCACGACGTGAAGCGCGTCGCCGAACACCTGGGCCTCCTTGACGCCGGGGAGGCGCCCGATGAGGGCGGCCGCGGCCTCCGGCGCGGGGCCTCGCAGCTCCAGCAGGGTTCCCGGCAGCAGCCGGCGCAGGCCGGCCGGATTTTCACAGGCGATCAAGCGCCCATGATCCATCAGGCCGACGCGATGGCAGCGCTCCGCCTCGTCCAGATACGGTGTGCTGACCAGCAGGGTGAGGCCTTGCTGGATGAGCTGGTAGATCAGCAGCCAGAATTCACGTCGCGAGACGGGATCCACGCCGATGGTCGGCTCGTCCAGGAAGAGGACCTCGGGTCGATGGATCAGGGCGGCGCACAGGGCCAGCTTCTGCCGCATACCGCCCGAAAGATTCTTGGCCAGGCGCTTGGCGAATGGCTCGAGACGGCTGAACGCCAGGAGCTCGGCCGTCGCGCGATTCCGCTCGCTCCGCGGGAGCCCGAAGAGGTCTGCGTAAAACTGGAGGTTTTCGAGGACGGACAGGTCGGCGTACAGACTGCTGCTCTGCGGCACGTAGCCGATGCGGTCCCGGACCGCCTCGGGATCCTGGGTCACGTCGGCCCCAAGGACGATGGCCGTGCCCGCAGTGGCCTGCATGACTCCCGTGAGCAAACGCATGGTCGTGGTCTTGCCGGCGCCGTCGGGGCCCACGAGGCCAAAGACTTCGCCCGGGGCCACCGAGAGGGTCAGGCCATCGACGGCGGTGACGTCTCCGAATCGCTTGGTCAGGTGTCTGGCCTCGACGGCCGGCGCGCGCTGCATGCTCCTCCGCCCTAGGGTGACGCCTTGCCCCGGCCGCCTGCCCCCGGGCCGAGGAGGACCTCGGCGTCAGCCGGCATGCCTGCTTTCAGCTTGCGCTCCGCATTCGCGATCAGCACCTTGACCGCATAGACGAGATTCACCCGCTCTTCCGCGGTCTGGACGTTCTTGGGGGTGAATTCGGCCTCATCCGAGATCCAGGTGACCGTTCCCTCAAACGGCTGCCCGGGAAAGCTGTCGACCAGGACACGGGCGGGCGCGCCCAGTTTGATCTTCCCCACATCGGTCTCGGGGACGTAGATCTTGATCCAGGGATGATCCAGGTCACCCAGGAGGACCAAGGGCTTGCCGGCGGCCACCACCTCGCCTTCTTCGGCTGCCTTGGTGAGGACGGTGGCATCCAGGGGGGCGAACACCTTCAGCTCGGCCACCTGGGTTTCCAGGCGCCGCACATTGGATCCTGCCTCGCGCACGGCCGCTTCGGCCGCCCGGACATCCTGCTGCCGCAGATCCAGGGTGGCGGCGTTCGCCCGGGCGGCTTCCAACGCTGCCGCCGCCCGGTCCCGGTCCGCCTGGGCCATGCGGATGTCTTCCACCCGCGAGCCTTCCTCCAGCATGCCCAGGTGCTCCCGTGTCGCCCGGACGGCCGCGCTGGCGGCCTGGAGATCGGTCTCGGAGCGATCAAAGTCATGCTGGGAGACGCCGCCGTCGGCCAGGAGCTCGCGGTACCGATCTCGAGTCAGCCGAGCGATCTGCTCGCGCGCCTGGTTCTGGCGCAGGTTGGCGCGCGCCTCTTCGATCTCCTGGATGCGGTAGCCGGCCTGGAGCTGGCGCAGCTTTTCCGCGGCGGAGCGGAGGTTCTCCTCGGCCTGGCGGATCTGGGCCTGGACCAGGGTCGGCTCGATCCGGAGGCTGATCCGGGCCTGGAGGAGCCGAGCCTCGGCGCTGTGAAGCGTGGCCTGGGCCTGCCCGAGCTGCGCCTCCAGGTCCTCCCCCTCGAGGTCGGCGATGAGCTGGCCAGCCCTCACGTCCGTGTCTTCGTCGACGTACCGCTTGATGACCCGACCCGTCACCTTGGAGCTGACGTTGACCTCGGTCACCTCGATGCGGCCCGAGGCCTGGATGACGTCGCGCGTGCCCTGCCGATCTCGCCACCAGGTCCATCCGGCAAGCACGAGACCGACTCCGAGGGCAGCCAGGCCGCCGACTATGACTGGGCGGGGCGGGCGTTTCATTGGGGACCTCGTCCGGGACGCCGGCGAGCGGCTCGCCCGCGGCTCGCCAGCAGCCCGTTGAAGAAGATCTCGGTCACGGTTCGGACGACCTTGGCCTCGGCGACGGGGAAGATCCGCTGGCCGCCCAGCAGCCCCTGGGAGACCGCGAAGACCTGAAACATTCCCGCAAAGGCGCGAGCGGCGATGAGCGGATCCACGTCGCGGAATTCTCCTGCGCCGATCCCGCGCCGGATCACGTCGGCGAGCCGCCGGTTGGCTGGCAGGATTCCCTCGCGGTAGAGGAGGGCCGCGGCCTCAGGAAATTGGGCGGCCTCGCTGACCACGGTCCGATACATCGTCAACCAAGCCCGGCTGCGGAAGAACCGGTAGAGGTGGCGGCCCAGGGTGGACAGGCGCTCCTGCGTGGTGGGGCCGGACCGGCCGTCCTCCGGTGTCTCGACCGCGGGCATGATGTCATTCACCCGGGCTTTCAACATGGCGGTGAAGAGGTCCGCCTTGCTGGGGAAGTACAGATAGATGGTCCCCTTGGTGATTCCGGCCGCCCTGGCTACATCGTCCAGCGTCGCCTGATGGAGTCCCCGGGTTCCGAAGACCCGAAAGGCAGCCTCCAGGATCTGCCGGGGCCGCACCTCTGGCCTGCGGCGCCAGCGCGGGGCGCGGGCTTGCCGTTTCGGGAGGGACATGGCCGCCTCCAAATATCTGACTGGTCAGTTATTAAAAATACCGG
>JBIOJT010000144.1:0-10834 GCA_044451055.1 Methylomirabilales bacterium (SeqCode) | reverse complement strand
GATTCATGGCGCTTCGGCACGCCCGACATCTGCTGCAACCCTCCGTGTCCAGCCCCTCAGGATATGGGTAACGATCAGCCCCACTGGGGAGAGGGGACGTCCTCCTCTCGTCATTCTCCATGAGAAATCGTGAGCCTTCAGACTCGAGGCGCAGCCCGTACGGCTAGCGCCGAAGGGCTGCGTTTCGGGCCGCCAGCTTCCAGGGGCTCTCGGCGCGTGTCGTCTGTGGCGACCGGGTCGCGAGGTGCGCCTGATCCCGCAGGTGTGCATACAGCGCGGCCGCGACGAGGGCCACATCCCGATTCGATTCGTCCCAGGCGTGGGGGCGGCCGGCGAAGCGGCGGTCGATGAACGTGGTGTCGATCTTGCCCTGGAGGAAATCCGGATCGGCCATCACGCGCTGATGGAACGGGATGGTGGTCTGGATCCCGTGGATGGTGTATTCCATGAGGGCCCGACGCATGCGCTGTGCCGCCTCCAGCCGATCGCGACCCCAGGTGATCAGCTTGGCGATGAGGGGGTCGTAGTGCACCGGCACCTCGTACCCCACGTAGACGCCGCTCTCCAGCCGCACGCCGCCCCCGCCCGGCTCCCGGAGGCCGGTGATCCGCCCCGGAGACGGGACGAAGTTCTGGAAGGGGTCCTCGGCGTAGATTCGGCACTCGATGGCCGCGCCCCGGATCGCCACGTCCTCCTGGCGGTAGCGGAGCGGCTCCCCGGCGGCAATGGCGAACTGTTCTTTCACCAGGTCCAGCCCCGTCACCATCTCGGTGACGGGATGCTCCACCTGGAGGCGGGTGTTCACCTCCAGGAAGTAGAAGTTCCGATCGTTGTCCACGAGGAACTCCATGGTGCCGGCGTTCACGTAGCCGGCCGCCTGGGCCAGGCGCACCGCCGCCTCGCCAATGCGGCGCCGCAGGGGTTCGTCCACGATGGGGGAGGGGGCCTCCTCGATCACCTTCTGGTGCCGCCGCTGCACGGAGCACTCCCGCTCTCCCAAGTAGATCGTGTGGCCCTGCCGGTCGGCCAGGATCTGCATCTCCACGTGACGGGGCGCGTTGAGGTACTTCTCCAGATAGATGGTGGAATCCCCGAACGCGGATGCCGCCTCGGAGCGCGCCGCCCGGATGGCGGAGGGGAGGTCCGCCGGCTCCCGGACCACCCGCATCCCCTTCCCGCCGCCCCCCGCCGTCGCCTTGATCACGACCGGGAGACCCACTTCCCGGGCGCACGCCTCGGCCTCCGCATCCGACAGGTCCTCGATCGCGCCCGGGACCACGGGCACGCCGACGGCCGTGGCCAGCCGGCGCCCCGAGGTTTTGGAGCCCAGCGTCCGAATGGCGCTGCTCGGCGGCCCGATGAACACAATCCCCGCGGCCTCACAGCGGTGGGCGAACTCCGCATTCTCTGCCAGGAACCCATACCCGGGGTGAATGGCCTCGGCGCCGGACAGGCGGGCAACCTCCAGGATGGCATCCATGTTGAGGTAACTCTGAGCCGAGGGGGCAGGACCGACGCAGTGCGCCTCGTCGGCGTAACGGACGTGCAGGGAGGAGCGGTCCGCGTCGGAGAAGACGGCCACGTTGGCGATGCCCAGCTCGCGGCACGCCCGGATCAGGCGGATCGCGATCTCCCCCCGATTGGCGATCAGGATCTTCCCGAACATCATCCCCCTCCCCATGGCAGATGATGGTGCGGCGCCCCCGGGCTCCGGCGCACGCCGGCCCGTGGTCCTCCGACCCGAGGAAGCTCACAGGGTCATGGTGGTGATCTTGTACCAGAGACTCCGTTCCAGGTACTTGAGGTCGAGGGGCTTGATGATGTAGTCGAAGGCGCCCAGCTTCAGCGCCTGCCGGCCCGTCTCCTCCTCGTCGACTGCCGTGACCATGATGACCCCCACCTCGTGGTCGATCTCCCGGAGCTGCTTCAGCACTTCCATGCCGTTCATCTTGGGCATGCGCACGTCCAGGAGGACCAGGTGGGGCCGGTCCTCTTTGACCTTGCGCAGGGCCTCTTCGCCATCGCTGGCCGCGGCCACCTCGTAGCCCTTGGCCGTCAGGAATTCCCGGAGGAGTTCGACGAAATCCGGTTCATCATCAACGATCAGGACTCTCGGCATGACGATCTCCGAAGCGCGAGACGGTCGGTCCCCGACCAATGAAAAACCGACAACGGACAACTGAAGACCGGCCACCCGGATGTCTGGATCGAGCTGACCGGTTGTCGGTTGTCGGTTTGAAATTTGAAATTCCCCTTCCGGCTTCTCACAGCGGGATATTCCCGTGCTTCTTGGGTGGGTTGGTATCGCGTTTCGTGGCCAGCGCCCGCAGGGCCTGGATCAGCTTGGGCCGGGTTTCCCGCGGCTCGATGATCTCGTCCACATAGCCCCGCGCCGCCGCCACATACGGGTTGGCAAACTTCTCCCGAAACTCGGCGATCCGCTCCGCGCGGAAGGCGGGCGGGTCGGCAGCCTCGCTGAGCTCCCGCCGGTACAGGATGTTCACGGCGCCTTCCGGACCCATGACGGCGATCTCGGCCGTGGGGTAGGCGAAGTTTACGTCCGCCCGCATGTGCTTGCTGCCCATGACGCAGTAGGCGCCGCCGTACGCCTTGCGCGTGATGACCGTGAGCTTGGGCACCGTGGCCTCGCCGTAGGCATAGAGGAGCTTGGCCCCGTGGTTGATGATGCCGCCGAACTCCTGGGCGGTCCCGGGCATGTACCCGGGCACGTCCTCCAGCGTGATGATAGGGATGTTGAAGGCGTCGCAGGTGCGCACGAACCGCGCGGCCTTGATGCAGGACTTGATGTCGAGGCACCCCGCCAGCACCGCCGGCTGGTTGCAGATGAAGCCCACCGCCTGCCCGTCCAACCGGCCGAAGCCCACCACGATGTTCGGCGCGAAATGCTCGTGCACCTCGAGGAAGCTTCCGTCATCCGCCACCAGCCTCACGATCTCCTTGATGTCGTAGGGCTTGTTGGGATTCTCCGGTACGATACGATTGAGGGCCTCCTCCATCCGTATCGGGCTATCATCGGTCACGCGGCGGGGCGGATCCTCCAAATTGTTCTGGGGGAGGTATCCCAGCAGCTCCCGCACGAGGGCCAGGGCTGCCTCCTCGGAATCGGTCGCGAAGTGGGCGACACCGCTCTTTTCGTTGTGGGTCATGGCCCCGCCCAGCTCCTCGAAGGTCACCTCTTCGTGGGTGACCGTCTTGATGACGTCGGGGCCGGTGATGAACATGTAACTCGTGTCCTTGACCATCACCGTGAAATCGGTCAGGGCCGGCGAATAGACTGCGCCCCCGGCGCACGGGCCCATGATGACCGAGACCTGGGGGATCACGCCCGAGACGAGGACGTTGCGTTGGAAGATGTCGGCGTACCCCGCCAGGGAGACCACGCCTTCCTGAATCCGGGCTCCGCCCGAGTCCTTGAGCCCGACGAGGGGTGCCCCCGCCTTCAGGGCCATGTCCATGACCTTGCAGATCTTGACGGCGTAGGTCTCGGAGAGAGAGCCGCCGAAGACCGTAAAGTCCTCGGCGAACAGGAAGACCAGGCGGCCGTCGATGGTCCCGTATCCGGTCACCACCCCGTCGCCGGGGATGATCTGTCGGTCCATGCCGAAATCGCGGCAGCGGTGCGTCACCAGCATGTCCAGTTCGGCAAAAGATCCCTTGTCGAGCAACAGGTCCACGCGCTCCCGGGCCGTGAGCTTTCCGGCCGCGTGCTGCTTCTGGATGCGCTCCGCCCCACCGCCGTCGCGCGCGCGTGTGCGCCAACGGTGAAGTTCCTCGAGGCGCTCTTCTATGCTCATGATCGGGCTCCCAGGGATGTGGAGGAAAAGTGGGCACGTGATTCATACCAGCACGATCCTGAAAAATCAATGGAAAAGGCCCCTTGACGGCAAGCGAGACGTGTGTTAGAGAGTGGATCGCTTGCCTTCCTTGGCATGTGCTTTGCTTCGTTACTTGAGCCAGGCAGGGTCTGACCGCGATTCGCACACGGGGGAGGCGCCTCCGGTTCCACGGTCGGGCCCGCTGCCAACGGGAGGAACTGAATGTACGCCATCAACTCCACACCCGAGACGGCCAGTGCGGTGACCGGAACGCTCCTCGATCTCATCCGCCAGGGGAAGGTCGCAAGTGACCGGCTGCTTCGGGAGAACACGTATCTCCGAGCGGAGGTCGCACGCCTCACCTGCGAAAACGCCGACCTGCGTGCCTGCCTCGACCAGAGGCCCGGAGGCACGACATCGTGACGCCGCCTCACTCCTTGACCGCCCCTTCGACCACCGCTCCGCTCCAGCACCTCACCGGCGACCTGCCGGTCGAGGCGAGTCATTCGCTCATTCTCGTGGTGGATGACAACGCCTTGAACCGCCAATTTCTGAAGGATGAACTGGAGGGCGAGGGTTACCTGGTGAGCACGGCCGAGGACGGCGAGCAGGCCCTGGCCATCGTGGCGGAGAACCCCCCGGACCTGATCCTCCTGGACATCATGATGCCGAAGCTCGACGGCTACGAGGTCTGCCGACGGCTGAAATCCGACGAGCAAACGATCCTGATCCCCGTCGTGATGGTCACCGCCCTGACCGCCAGCCGCGAGCGCATCAAGGGGATCGCGGTCGGCGCCGACGACTTCCTGAGCAAGCCCTACAACCGGCTGGAGCTCTTGACCCGCGTGCGCTCTCTGCTGAAACTGAAGCGGCACACCGACGAACTGGAAAACGCCGAGACCGTGCTCTTCACGCTGGCCCTCAGCGTCGAGGCCAAGGACCCGTACATCAACGACCACTGCGAGCGCCTGGCCCGCTACTCCGTGGCCCTGGGGCGAAAGCAGGGCCTGCCCCCGGAGCAGCTGAAGGCGCTGCATCGCGGTGGCATCCTCCACGATCTGGGCAAGATCGGCGTCCCGGACTCCATCCTGCTGAAGCCCGGACCCCTCAATGATGTCGAGCGCGCCGTGATCCGGGAGCACCCGGCCATCGGCGAGAGGATCTGCGCTCCCCTGAGGTCCCTGCGTCTGGTCCTTCCCATCATCCGCCACCACCATGAACGCTGGGACGGCACCGGCTACCCAGACGGCCTGGCGGGCGAGGCCATCCCCATCACGGCCCGCATCCTCCAGAGCGTGGACATCTACGACGCCCTCATCACCGAGCGCCCATACAAGCCGGCCTACAGCCACGAGCAGGCCTGCGCCATCATGCGCGAGGAGGTTGCCAGGGGCTGGTGGGACCGGACCACGGTGGAGGCGCTCATCACCCTGCTCTCAAACGGCAACGCGCCTGGGTAGGCTGCCCCTGGGTGGCCGTGGCCGGAGGTTCCGGACATGCCCACGACCATCCCGGCCCATCGGGTGCACCACACACCCCTGCGAGCGGCGATGGTCCAGCGCCTTGGCCCGCCTCCGGCCCTTCACTGGACCCGGGCAGCGGAAGCCATCTTCGCCACGACCAACCTGACTCGGGAGCACATCAGCTGGATCGAGATGAAGGCCGGAACGGCTCGCCGACCGGGCGAGGTGCCGATCGTTTGCCCGACAAGATGGCTATACTTCCGCCTCGTATGCCTTCCCCGGATCCGGATCGCAGGCTCCCCACTCCCCACAATGCGCCGATGCTCGCGGCCTCAGCCGCGAGCCCGACTCGCCGCGTCGTCTGGCTCGTCGGCCTCTCGCACTGCCCCAACCATCTCGTGATGCCGATCTTCCCCGCGGTGCTGCTGCTGGTGCAACAGGAGCTCAACCTCGGGTGCTTCGGCCCCGGACTCTTCGCCAGCCTGGCCCTCGATTTCTTGAGCGTCGCCCTGTCCATCACCCACGTCTCTCTCGGGACCGTCAGCAACACCTTCATCGCCTTCCATACGCCCCCGCACCTGGGCGGCACGGCCTCGGTGTATTGGTTCGGCCGCGTCGTGGGCACCTGGCCCAAGCGCCCGTCGCAGCGGATACGACTCCCTTGGCGGGGTCCACACCTCGGGACTGCTGATGCGGGCCCGAGGAATTCAAGAAAGAAAACCGACAACTGAAAACCGGCCATCCGCCGAAGTCGACCGGCTGTCAGTTGTCCGTTGTCAGTTTGTCGTTGGAAATGCCCATGACAGATCCTGTCGCCTCAGTGGGACACGCCGAACCTTCCATCCGGTCCGCTGATCCGCGGAAGTGGGGGGTCCTGATCAGCGTGGCCTTCGGGGCCTTCATGGCCCCGCTGGATTCCAGCATCGTCAACACCGTCCTGCCCCTCGTCTCCCGCGAGTTCAGGGCCGACGTCCCGGTGATCGAGTGGGTGGTTCTGGCCTATCTGCTGAGCCTCAGCAGTCTGCTCCTGATCGGCGGGCGCCTCGGGGACCTGTTCGGCGACAAGCCCCTCTACGTTGCCGGCTTCGCATTGTTCACCCTGAGTTCCATGCTGTGCGGGCTGGCCAGCGGGGTGGGGAGTCTGATCGCGTCTCGGGTGTTGCAGGCCATCGGCGGCGCCATGATGATCGCGATCGGCCCAGCGATCCTGACCCGGTCCTTCCCCGCCTCGCAGTGGGGCCAGGCGCTGGGCATTCAAGCCTCCGTGGTCTACATCGGACTGACGGTGGGGCCAGGACTGGGAGGCGCGATCGCCTCGGCGCTGGGCTGGCGCTGGGTCTTCTTCATCAATCTCCCCATCGGGATCGTCGCCATCGGCGTGGCGCTTTCCGTCCTTCAAACCGATCGGAAGAGAGCACCCGGGGGCAGATTCGACTTCGCCGGCGCCGCCTCCTTCATGCTGACGCTGTTCACCCTGGTGCTGGTCCTTTCCCGGGGGGCGGCTTGGGGCTGGACGTCCGGTGTGGTCCTAGTCGCCGGGGGCACCGCGGCAATCGGAGCCGTCCTCTTCTTCTGGACCGAACTCCGGAGTCCTCATCCCTTCTTCGACATCCGCCTGTTCCGCCACCGGCTCTTCGCGGCCGCGACGGTGAGCGCCATGCTGAACTACATGGCCACGACCACGACGGCCTTCCTCACCCCTTTCTTCCTCATCCAGGGCAACCAGATGACACCCGGGCACGCCGGCTCGCTCCTCATGGCCATGCCCCTCGTGATGGCGATGGTCGCGCCGATGAGTGGCTGGCTCTCGGACCGCATCGGCTCGAGGATCCCGACGGTCGCGGGCATGGCCTGTCTCGCCACCGGAATGTTTCTCATGGGACAGCTGGGCGCGGGCGGGAGCGACCGGCAGATCATTCTGCGGCTCGGTCTGATCGGGCTGGGGATCGGGCTCTTCACCACACCCAACAACAGCGCCATCATGGGGGCGGTGCCCCGGACGCACCAGGGGCTGGGCAGCGGCATCGTGGCGACCGCGCGGACCATGGGGAACGTGCTGGGGGTCGCGGTCTCAGGCTCCCTCTTTGGCGTGGAGGTCCAGAAACTCCTCGCGGTCCTCGGGCAGGAAGCCCTGGCGGTGACCGGAGCCTACCGGCACGCCGTCACCATCGGCGCGGCGATCGCGCTTGCCGGTGCCTTCACAAGCCTCGTCCGTGGTGGAGGGGAGGAACGAAGGAATCTCAAAGGCAAATAGCAAACCGACACCCGACGACCGGTCGAGCGTCTCGTGAACGCCATTGGCCGGTGTTGAATCGTCGGTTGTCAGTTTTCAGTCGGCAGTTTTTCCTCACCGGGTCAGGCGTAGGGATACATCCGACTCTTGATCTCCTCGAACCGTTCGAGGAGCATGTCGTGTTTCCGTTCGTCTTCCAGCAGGCAGGTCAGTAGGTAGCGCTGAACGAACAGTCACGAGGAGGCTCTCGCTTGTTCGGCAAGTTCTATGGTCTTCCTTTCCGCCTCGATGTGTTTGTCGATCTGACTCCAGATCGCCTCCGGTTCCTCCGGTGTCAGCGTGAAGGCGGCCTTCTCGACGAAATCAATGATGAACTGTTGGACGCGACGGTGCATCGCCGAGTCGTGGGCGAGCATCTCCATCACCAGCCGGACCAGGGGGTTCTCGGTCTTCGCCTGTACCTCTTTGCTCATTTTGATGGATTCATCTTCGACTCCCTGCCACTGCGTCATGGTCTTGACGAGAGCTGCCACCAGGCCTTCTGCGAGACCATCTTCTTGAGCGCCATGGAACACTCCTCTCAGACGTCCACGCACGAATGCGAAACGCCCCGCGTCCACCCCCCACGGCTCGTCTCCCTCTGGTGGGGGGAGGATGGAATGGTATCCAGGCGGCGTGGCTGTCTGGGCCTACTTCGCGGGTGCGGCTCCCCGGATCGGTGTGAACTCGTGAGTCCGCGTGAGCTTGTCCCCGGTGAACCAATAGCCCACGCCGTCGGCGTAGTACCACCAGACATCGGCGGCTTCCGCGCCCGTACCGGACGTCTCTCGCTTGTCGGGGAGGCCGGACCGCCGAAGGATTTTGCCCCGATCGGAATTCGCTCCGTAATAGGCGATCTGCCGCTGCACCTCGGCCCAGCTCGGCTGGAACTGGAGGACCTGGTTCACGGTCACCGTTTGATTCCGATCCAGGAGGGTGGTGATGTCCAGGGGTTCGGGTTGGCGGTACTTCACCCGGTCGAAGCCCGTCTTGTCATAGAAGAAGAGGTAGAAGTTGTTCCCCAGGCTCGCCGGGACGAACTCGATGCGATACTGTCCCTGGGGGTCGGTGACGGCCCGGGCCTCCTTGCGACCGCGTTCTTCGTACTCCATGCGGCGAGTCACGAGGTCAAGGGACCGTCCCATGATGACGACCGGCGTACTGGCCACCGGCTGTCTCGACTCATCTGTGACCCGGCCCGTCACCACTCGGGTTTCCCGGATCTCGACCGTGGCGCAACCGACGAGTAACACCATGACCCCGGTCATCACCAACCTTCTCGATCCGAACATGCTCCATCCTCCTAGGCCCCCCGACACCCATGCCAGCATACTGGATACTGCGGCGGACCTCAAGCCGCACGATTTATTTTCTTGCGAAGCATTGGTTTGGCCCCTATGGTGTGCGGCCGCGCAATCGTTTTCAATTGTCGGTTGTCCGCCTTCCTCTTCGCAGTGCAACGGGGAAGATCATGGCTTCACCTATCGGACACGTGGTCACGGGCGTTGGAATCGCGGGGGCCGTGGCGGGTACACTCGGGGTGGACGGCACACTCACACTCTGGGCAGGCGCGGCTGTCGCCAGTTGCCTGCCGGACCTCGATCTTGCCCCCAGCCTGTGGGGAGTGCCTTTTCGCCGGACCCATCGGAAGGCGAGCCACTCGCTCTTGGTCCTGGCCCCCCTGATTGGGCTCTCCTGGATTGCCGTATACGCCTCTGACCTGCCCCTGGATCGGCGGCTCATGGCTGCCTGGACGGCCGCACTTCTCTCCCATCTGCTCCTCGACGTCCTCTGCACCGGACCCGTCCTGGGCCGGCAGGGGCACGGCATCCCTCTCTTCTGGCCCCTGGCCAGGCGCCGCTGGTTCGTCCGCCAGCAGATGGTCCCGGAGGTGGATCTCCTGGAAGAGGTCACGCCCGGCCTGCTTGTTCGAACATGTCTGCAGGAACTCGTGCACCTCGGTCCGGCCGCCGCCGCTTTGCTCGTCCTGGGCCACCTCCTTTGATCGGAACCCACCTTCCCCAGGCTCTCCGTGTTTTTCATTGACAATGCGCTGCACGGGGCGGTAGAAATGCGCGCGAGGGGAAGTGGCGGAACTGGCAGACGCGCACGTTTGAGGGGCGTGTGAGGCAACTCATGAGGGTTCGAGTCCCTCCTTCCCCACCATCTTCCGAAATGCCCAACGGCGGCCGAAATCGGCCGCCGATCTTACATCAAGGCCTTCGCCGCCAGCCTCTGCAATGCCAGATATACGGTTCGCTTTCACGTCACCAGAACCCTATGACGAGAGGAGACAGACGATGCTCACGAGACGCTCATTCTTGATCCGTTCGATGGCTCTGGGGCTCGGCGCCGCAGCGATGGGCAACGGGAAGTCAGTGCGCGCCGCGGAGGCCCGGACGTTCACGTTCGGGCATGACCAGCCCGCCGACACCGCCTATGGTTTTTGCGCGGAGCTCTTCGACAAGAAACTGTCGGAGCTGAGCGGCGGCACGATGCGGGTGCGGCACTTCCCGGGCGGCGCACTCGGGCAGGAGCCCGAGATGGCCCAGAAGGTGCGGCAGGGCGATATTGATTTCGCCATCAACTCGACCGCCAACACCTCGGCAACGGTGCCGCAGTCGGGGGCGTTCTCGCTCCACTTTATCTTCCAGGACGAAGCGCACCTCGGCAAGGCCGTGAGCGATCCCACGATCAATGCGACGTTCAAGAAAATGATCACGGACAACGTGACGGGCGCCTTCTCGCTCGGGCTGATGAGTCTGGGCATGCGGAACATGTACGCGAAGTTCACGATTTCCGGCCTCGCCGACGTCACCGGGAAGAAGGTGCGGGTCCAGGCGACGAAGACGGAGGATGCCTTCTTCAGCCAGGCCTACAAGGCGATCCCGGTGCACATGCCCTTCGGCCAGGTATTCACCTCGCTGCAAACCGGCCTGGTGCAGATCGCCGAGAACGGGAACGACAACTACCTCAAGGCCAAGCACTACGAGGCCGCCCCGGTGCTGAACAAGACCGAGCACGAGGCGAACAACTTCCATCTCTGGATGAGCCAGAAGACCTGGGACAGTCTGACAGACCAGCAGCGGAAATGGGTCGTGGACACGGCCGAGTACGTGCGACCGCTGACGACGCAGAAGGCCTTTGAGTTCGCGTCAACGGCGGTGAAGACGCTCCAGGGCCTCGGGGTGAAGTGGAACGACCAGGTGGACAAGAAGAGCATGAGCACGGTGGCGGTCCCTCTGCAAGATTCGCTGGCAAAG
>JBIOJT010000143.1:0-10904 GCA_044451055.1 Methylomirabilales bacterium (SeqCode) | reverse complement strand
GGCTCGGGAGGCCGGAACCCCGGTCTCGGCGGCGGCGGCGATCGGCCTCGCGGTGCTACTGGTGCTCAAATCGACGGCCATGACCGCGGGGCGGTGGTGGGGATCGGCACGGTATGGCGCCCTTTGCCTTTGAACCTTCGTCGGCCTTGCCATCCCTATGGGCGAACACACCTTCCCTGGAGGCCAGGAGTCCCGTGGCTGCTTCAACAGTGGGGTGCGTTTCCGTACTCATTTGCACCAAGGACCGACCGGACAACCGGTCCCGGGCCTTCTCCTCGGTTCGGGCCTCCGACCAGCCTGGTGTCCGCTATGTCCACCTCCCGTCGGAGGGCTGGGGTTTCGGCCACACCCGAAACGTCGGCGTCCGAGAGGCCCAGGGAGGCTCGCTCACATTTGTGGTCGACGACTGCGGGCCGGCCGCGATGACGGCTGGTAGACTGGCTAGAAGCGCCAGATTCCGGGCCGTGTGCCTATGACCTCAGAAGCCTCGATGGACAGGCCGTTCGTCTCCGTCCTCATCAGCACCAAGGACCGGCGACCGGACCTGGCCAAGGCCCTGGCATCGCTGGAGGGGCAGGATTACCCCTGCGAGCGCTTCGAGGTGATCGTCGTTGAAGAGACCGACCAGCCCCAGGCCCCGGCCGGCGTGCAGTACGTGGCCATCCCCAGGGAGGGACGGGGGTTCGGGTACACACGGGCTGTGGCCCTTCGGCACGCTCGGGGTTATCTGGTGGCGTTCATCGACGACGACTGTGAGGCCGAGCCCTCCTGGCTTCGCGAACTGCTCGCCCCCTTCCTGGAGGACCCTGCGATCCTCGGGGTTGCCGGAGCCGTGCGCGTGCAGAATGCGAATGCCGTGGGCATCTGCGAGAACATCCTGGGCGTGCCCGGCGGCGGGCTGTTTTACCTGTCCCATGCCGCCGGGCGCTTGGTGGAGACCAGTCACCTCTCCACCTGCAATTGCGCTTACCGGGCCGAGGCGCTGCAAAAGGTCGGCGGGTTTCCCGAGGTCGCGCCCTGGAGCGGCGAGGATTACTTGGTCGGCCGCCGGCTCAGCCGCTTGGGACGATGTGTTTATACCCCGCGCGCCGTCGTCTTCCACAAGCCTAGGGGAACATTGCGGGCGGTCTTCCGGTGGTTCATCCGGCGGGGACGACAGGAGATCTGGCTCCTCCGCTACTATCCGGACGTGGCCGAGCTGCGCGCGGGGAACTTGGTCGGGACGTCCCTGATCCTCCGGGCCGGCGTCGCCGTGGCCCTGGCCGCCCTGGCGGGTGTTCCCCCGCTCGGCGCGCTGGCGGTCTTGCTCCTGGTGTACAGCGTGGTGCAGAACGTCCGCTACCGATTCTGCTGGCGATACTACCGGGCTGTCTGGCTGCCGTTCCTTCTGCCGTGCACGAAGCTGGTCATGGGACTGGGCGGAGAGGTGGGCCGATGGACCGAGGCGCTGCGGTGGGCCTCGGAACTTGGCGGTTGGCGCGTCAGGGCCCGGAGGAACCCGTGAGCCAAGTGGTCCTCATTTCCAACCATGCCGACATTGTCGGGGGTGGTGAGCTGAGTCTTCTGGCTCTCCTCCAGGAGTTGGACAGGTCTCGATGGGCTCCAACGGTGGTGGTGCCGGCCGATGGAGCCGTGGCCGCCCGTTGCCGGGCCCTGGGGCTTCCCACGCACGCGATCCCCCTGCCTGGCCTCCGCCGGCCAGGGCCTGCCCTGCTCCGATCCGTGTTGGCCCTGCGGGCCCTGATCCGGAGTACCGGGGCCAGCCTCTTGCATGCAAACGGATCGCGAGCCATGTTTTACGCCGGCCTGGCGGGGCGGCTCAGCGGGCAGCCGGTGATCTGGCACGTGCGCGTGGCCGACCGTGACCGTTTCTTGGACCGCGTGCTTGCCTACCTGGCCAACATCATCATTGTTAACTCGCAGGCAGTGGGAAGGCGATTTACTTGGGCCCCCCATGGCAAGGTCCGTTGCATTCCCAACGGCGTGGATCTCGCCCGTTTCAGCCCTCGGAACCCGCCCTTGGGGCTCCGGCGCTCTCTCGACCTTCCGGAGGAAGGGCCGGTGGTGGTAAGCGTGGGACGCTTCGTTCCCTACAAAGGGTACGCGTGCCTCCTGGAGGCTGCGCGACTTGTTCGAGATGTCAGGCCAGCCGTCCACTGGGTTCTGGTCGGCGACGGAGAGTTGCGCGGGGAGCTGGAGAGCCAACGGCGTGCCCTCGGCTTGGAGTCCCGGGTCCGCTTCACCGGCTGGCGCGAGGATGTGGCCGACGTTCTGGCTCTGTGCGACCTGTTCGTCCTGCCGTCTCTGGTTGAACATTTCGGACGTGTCCTCATCGAGGCGATGGCCATGGGCAAGGCCGTCGTGGCCACCGATGCGGGGGGCGTTCCCGAGATCGTGATTCACGGTGAGACGGGCCTGTTGGTCCCTCCCGCGCAGCCGAAGGACCTTGCCGAGGGTGTGGTAATGCTCCTGGAAGATGCTCCGCGCACCCTCCGTCTCGGCATGGCTGGCCGCCGACGGGCGGAGACCACGTTCAGCCTCTCGCGTCATGTGGAGGCTATCGAAAGGCTCTACCGAGAGGTCCTGGGCACGCAGTATGGGAGCCTGTAATCTCTGCGGCGAGACGCGCTGGCAGACCCTGGAGGAGATGGGCGGGACCCAGGTCGTCCGATGTAGTTGCGGCCTTGTCTTTCTTTGGCCGCAGCCACCGAGATCGTCGCTGAGACAGGCGTACGACGAGGCCTACTATCGGCCCTGGGAGGATCAAGGCCACCTTCGGCGAATCATCTGGCGGAAGCGGATGGCCCGCGTGGCGACCCTCGCGCCCCCTGGCAGGCTGCTGGACGTAGGATGCGGAACAGGCGTCTTCCTGCGACTGGCCAAGATGCGGGGATGGGAGGTGGCAGGCACAGAGCTCTCCCATGCCGGGGCGGAAGCGGCGGGGGCACAGGAGTTAACCGTCCGCGAAGGGGAGATCTGGGAGGCAGAGTTCCCCGCGGCCTCTTTCGATGTGGTAACGTGCTGGCATGTCATCGAGCACGTAGGCGACCCCCGGCGGGTCGTTCAGGAGATCTATCGGGTACTTCGTCCTGGTGGGTGGATCGTGCTCGCGACCCCGAACCTTGAAGACCGGATCTTTCGGGCGGCCTACCGTTTCGCCCGCAGGCGGCGACCGCGGCTATACGAGCCCGGCGAGCGGGAGATCCACCTGTTCTTCTTCTCGGCCGCAACCCTCAAACAGCTTGTCACCTCGGCGGGCTTCACCGACGTGACCATCGGGTTCGATCGGGGCGCGGCGGCCCAGTGGGGGAAGCGGCTGGTGAATGAATTCAGCTACCTCTGGTTCCGGCTGACGGGAGTCAACTGGGGAATGGCCCTCGATCTGATCGCCCGGAAACCGCCGATGGCGGTGGCCTGAGAGGTGCAACTCTCCAGCGGGGCGTGGCCATTCCAGCTCAGAAGGAGCGCGATCACCGCGCGACATGTTGGCCCGCGTCATGAGAAGCTTCCGCAGGTCCCGGCATCACAGTGGAGGTCATGGTGGTGGACGCGGGCCACGAGGCCGGTTGGGACCAGTAAGCCCAACAACGGACGAGTGGATCCGGGATTGCCGGGATATGGCGCTTTGCGGGCGATCCTGACTGCGCGGACGGTGGTGGCCTGGAGGATTGAGCCATGATCCTTGCCGTGGACAGCCTCGGACTCGTATCGCGGCCCTTCACCTTGGTGCCCTGGGTCCCATGAACACCTTCTCTGAACCGGCATTCGACCGCAGCACCCTGAGAGGGCCGAGGCCGTCTTTCGTCCCGAGAAAAGGTGGGCCCAGCCCGCGGGTCGTGGTCGTGTTGCCCGCGTACAACGCGGCCCGCACCCTGCGCGCCACGGTTGAAGATCTTCCAACCGAGGGGATCGCCGAGGTTATCCTGGTGGATGACGCCAGCCAAGACGGCACGGCGGAGTTGGCCGAGACCCTTGGCCTGACCGTGATCCGCCACGCGCACAATCTCGGCTATGGGGGCAATCAGAAGACTTGTTACCGCGAGGCGCTGGCCCGTGGCGCGGACATTGCGGTCATGGTGCATCCCGACCACCAATACAACCCGCGCATGGTCCCACAACTGGTGGACCCCATCGCCCGTGGGGACTGCGATGCCGTGTTGGGGTCGCGAATGCTTGGGGGGCGATACTTCGAAGGTGGCATGCCCCGATGGAAGTACTGCGCAAATATCACTCTGACTGCCGCCTTCAACCTTACGACCGGCCGGTTCCTGACCGAGTGCCATACGGGATTTCGCGCGTACAGCCGCCGCTATCTTACGGCCGTCAACTTCCTCGCCAACTCCGACAGCTTTGTCTTCGACGTGCAGATCTTGCTCCAGGGGATCCAAGCCAGGATGCGATTTTACGAGATCCCCATCGACACCCGCTACTTTGCGGAGGCCTCCCAGGTGGGTTTCTGGGCGGGCGGGCGCTATGGCCTCTCCATCCTGGTCGAACTGGCAGCGTATCGGCTGCACCGGATGGGACTCTGGACCGCTGCCTTCCTGCAGCGCCCCTCGGGTCGAGAAGGGATGTCGGCATGAGATGGCGTGTCCCCGCACTGATTGCTGCAGCCGGCCTCGTTCTTCGATTCGCCTGGTTCTTCACGCCGGCCGGCCTCCCGGACGGGGACGAGGCCGTCTTCGGTCTGATGGCACTGCACATTCTGGACGGCAGAGACTATCCGATCTACTGCTGGGGGGCGCATTACGCCGGCGCGGTCGTGTCGTACCTGGCCGCCGTGGGGTTCTGGCTGTTCGGGATTGGCGGCGTGGTCCTGAAAAGTTCCACGCTCCCATTCGCCGCCGGCTACCTCGCCGTCACGTTTGCCCTGGCACGGACCGTCCTTGACGACGGGGCTGCCAGGATAGCCTTGCTCCTCGCCGCGATCCCGCCCGCCATTCCCCTCACATTTTCGGTCAAGGCAACGGGCGGATATCCCGAGACCCTGTTTTTCGGCGGGCTCGTCCTGTTGTTGACGTTCCGCCTTCCGAAAGTCTCACCCCTGACTGGTATCCCGCGCTGGCATCCCTTCCTGCTGGGGTTCACCGCAGGGTTCGGTCTCTACATCCTCCCACTCATCTTGCCTTATCTGGCGGTGGCATCCACATTCCTCCTCCTGCATCGCCGTACCGCTTTGGAACGGGGTGGATGGGTGTGGCTGCTCACGGGGGCTCTGGTGGGTGCCAGCCCGATGCTGATTTACAATATCGAATCGCCCTTTGCGACACTCCTCCGGCTCGGGTCCCGGGTCCTCAGTGTTTCGCGGGACGAAGCCCTCGGCCCGGGGACCGGCGTGGGGACCGCGGCCGGCTGGATAGTCCACTACGCGAGCGGCCTCCCCGCACGTCTCCCGGAAATTCTTGGAAACCTCGGCCCCCTCCTCGGCTTGAAGGCGGCTGGCGGTACTGTGCTCGCCTGCACGACCGGGACAGCTGCCACCCTGAGCCTGTGGCGCAATGTGAGGCGGGAAGCGCCTTCGGCCGCCGGGGAACTGTTGGGTCGGTTTCTGGCATGGCTCGTCCCAACCGTGCTGCTCTTCGCGTGGGTCACCGGCCTCAATCGGCCGCGCCACCTCCTCCCGCTGTATTCGGTCCTGCCGCTCGGCTTCGCCGCGTTCTACGGCCGAATCCGTGTCGCCCGCCCGTGGGCCGCCCGGGCTATCCTTATCCTCTTGCTGGTCATCACAGGGTGGGACCTGTTCGAAGCTGCACCGATCCCCGCAGGTGCGCACGTGGCGCGGCTCATCCAGACCGCAGAGCAACTGGGGATCCGCGGCCTGTACACCGGTTATGATACCGCATACCAGGTGATGTTCACCTCTCGCGAGGCAATCTTGGCTTCGCCGACGGCGTGGGCCGAGAGGGTGATCTCCGACCGAACGCCTGAGATCACCCGACAGGTGGACCTCCTCCCCCACCCAGCGTATGTGTTCCCCAAGGGCAGCACCGAGGCCGCCTGGTTCGCCCAGGGTCTGGCCAGGCGCAGCATCGCCTTCACCCGGCACGCGGCCGGCCCCTTTGAATTATTCACGGACCTCTCCATCCCAGTCCGATCGAAGATGTTGCCAGTCGGCAGCGATTGGTGAGTGCCGATGAAGGCCACGCTGGAGAGCCCCTACCGGTCAAAGCTGAACGACCCGTTCAGCAGCCACCGCCGGATCATCGACCTCACCCGCAGTCTGCCAGGAGTCCGGCGAATCCTGGATGTCGGTTGCGGGCCGGGCCACACCGGTGCGAGCCTCGCTGCCATGGGGTACGCCGTAGTCGGCATCGATGCTCGGGCCGATACCTGCCGGCTCCGGGTCCTCGGCTATGACGCAGCATTCCAACTGGACATCGAGCAGGATCCTGTTCCGCCCATGGCCGCGTTCGATCTGATCATATTCGGCGACATCCTGGAGCACCTGCGCGATCCCGACCGGGTGCTGGCCCGCCTGCGGCCGGTGCTGGTGCCGGGAGGACGAATCATCGTCTCCGTCCCGAACGTCGCGCACTGGACGGTCCGCTTGGCGTTGCTGGCGGGCTATTTCCCCGCCTGCAACCGGGGGATCCTCGATCGCTCGCACCTCCGGTTTTTCACCTTCGACTCGGCACGTCGACTGGTCGAGGCGGCGGAGTTCCGGATCGAGCAAGCTGAGGTCACGCCCATCCCGCTCCCGTTGTTGTGGGAGGCCACCGCTGAAGGTCGACCTTTCGCAGTTCTCCATACGGTGAACGCGTGGATCACGCGCTCCTGGAAACGGGTGTTGGGATACCAGATCCTCATTCTCGCATCGCTTGCCCCCCCGGGGGGCGCGGGGCCGCCTGCCTAGGGGTGCTGGCGACTCCAGGCTGCCCGATCCTCGCAGGCCGAGGCGGCGTGCCTTGCACCCGTCGCGACACTGTGGAAAAATGGCGAACATGCAAGGGACAACGGGTGTCGAAACGGGCCGATGGGCCGGGGTTCGTCCGATCCTGGATCGCAGACACACGAGGGTCTACCAGGCGATGGGCAAGCTATAGAAGCCATTGACCCAGAGGGAGACGTCGTGATTCTGGCGGTGGACTGCCGGGAGTTCGTGTCAGGGCGGGTGACCGGCATCGGGCGCTTCCTGGGCGGGCTGCTGGAGGAGATCGCGCGCAGCCGACCGGACCTCGAGACCGTCGCCCTGGCCGGGCCGACGGCGCCGATCCCCGTGGCCGCGCCCCACATCCGCGCTCATCGGCTGCCGCAGCGCCCGACTCTGTACTGGGACCAGATCCTCCTGCCCCGCGCCCTGCGGCAGGTGGGCGCCACGGTGTTTTTCTCGCCGTATTACAAGGCACCCCTGGCCGCGCCTTGCCCCACGGTCGTCACCATTCACGATCTGATTCCCCTCCGGTTTCCTGCGTACTCCCGGGGACGCTGGCGCCTTCACGCCGCCGCCTCTCGCATCTGGGCGACGCTCTTGGCCCGACGAGCGGCTGCCGTCATCACGGATTCCGCCCACAGCAAGAGGGATCTCCTGGCGGTGTTGGGCCTTGCCCCCGAGTGTGTCCACATCATTCCCATTGGCGTTGGAGAGGAGTTCCGGCCGGGCCTCTTGCCCGAGGCGGTGGCTTCCGCGACGGCCCGGTATGGGATCGGCGGCCCCTACATCCTCAGCGTGGGGAATTTCCTCCCGCACAAGAACCTGCCTCGCCTGGTCGGGGCCTACAGCACCCTTCCGCAAGCGCAGCGCGACCGGATCCGCCTGGTGCTGGCGGGCACGCCGGGGGGTCACGGGCCGGCGCGTCCAGTGGATCAGGCAACCTTGCTGCGCCCTGGAGTCCTCTTGCCAGGCTTCATCGCCCCGGAGGATCTACCCCTGCTCTACGCGGGTGCCACCGCCCTCGTCTGCCCCTCTCTGGCCGAGGGCTTCGGCCTGCCGGTCCTCGAGGCCATGGCCTGCGGCACCCCCGTCGTCTGCGCGCAGACCGGGGCCCTCCCCGAGGTGGCAGGCGACGCCGCCCTCTACGTGGACCCGAGCGATGTGCGGAGCATCGCCTCGGGGCTCGGCACGATCCTGGAAGACGAGCCGCTCCGACGGGAACTGGCCTCCCGCGGGCTTGCCCGGGCCCGCCTGTTTGAGGCGCGGAAGACCACGGCCCGCCTCGTGGACCTGCTTGAATGCATGGCCGCAAGACGAGGGGATGGTTAAGCGATGTGCGGCATCGTCGGCATCGTCGGGCAGGTCGATCGGGATACCCTGCAAGCGATGGTTGCAACGCTGACCCATCGTGGGCCAGACGACGAGGGGTTGTGGGTTGCACCCGGCATCGGCCTGGGGATGCGACGACTGTCCATCATCGATCTCGCCGGCGGGCGGCAACCCATGACCAACGAGGACGAGACCCTTCGCGTGGCCTTCAACGGCGAGATTTACAACTTTCGGGAACTCCGGTCGGATCTCATCCAACGCGGCCATCACTTCCGGACCCAGAGCGACACCGAGGTCCTGCTCCACCTGTATGAGGAAATGGGGTCTGCTTGCGTGGAGCGTCTCAGGGGAATGTTCGCCTTCGCCCTGTGGGATGCCCCACGGAAGCGCCTGTTCCTGGCCCGGGACCGGCTGGGGAAGAAGCCCCTGTTTTACTGGCATCGCGACGGTCTCTTCCTCTTCGCCTCGGAGATCAAGGCTCTGCTCTGTCACCCCGCCGTGTCGCGGGCCGTGGATTGGGACGCCTTCCACCACTACTTGGCCTTCGGCTACACGCCGGCCGACCGATCCATTTTCGCCGGGATTGCGAAGCTCCCGCCTGCCCACACCGCGACCTGGCAGGCCGGGGTGTTGACACTCCAGCGGTACTGGACCCTCCCCCCGGGAGGGTCCGTGTCCGCGTCCCGGCTCTCGCTGCCCGAGGCGGCTGCCCGGGTGCGCGCCGTGCTCCGCGAAGCCGTGCGGCTCCGCCTGGAAAGCGACGTCCCCTTGGGGGTCTTTCTCAGCGGCGGCATCGATTCCAGCGCGGTCGTGGCCAGCATGCGCGAGGTGACCAGCCAGCGCATCGCCACCTTCTCTATCGGCTTCGGACGGGCGGCCGCCTCCTTCGACGAACTCCCCTACGCCCGCATGGTGGCCCGGCGCTTCGAGACCGACCATCAAGAGGAGATCCTGGAACCCAGAGTGGCAGACCTGCTGCACCCGATTGTTCGCCACTTCGATGAGCCGTTTGCGGACTCCTCGGCGATCCCAACCTTCGTGGTGGCCCAGGCCACGGCGCATCACGTGAAGGTCGCACTCTCGGGCATCGGGGGCGACGAGACGTTTGCGGGGTACCCCCGCTATCTGGGGTTGCGGCTGTCCGAGCGATATGCACGGCTCCCCCACTGGGTCCGGTCCATCTCCGGAACCGTGGTCCCGCGCCTGATCCCGGAATCCGACGCCAGCCGGAACTGGGGGGATTGGGCCCGGCGGTTCATCGTCGGGGCGGAGCAGCCGCTGCCCGACCGGTACATTGGATGGACGCGGTTCTTCAGTGAGCCGGAGCTTGGGGGTCTTGTGACCCCCGCCGTGCGGAGGCTCTGGCAAGCCGACATCGAGGGAATCCACCGGACGGCCTTCGCCGACCACGCCTACGACGATCCCGTGGACGGCGCGTTCCGCATGGACCTCAGCACCTACCTGCCCGATGACCTCCTGCTGATGGCCGATCGGATGAGTATGGCTCACTCCCTGGAACTGCGGGCCCCGTTCTGCGACCACCGGGTCGTCGAGGAGAGCCTGCGGATTCCCCCCAGCACCAAGATTCCAGGGTTCCGCCTCAAGGGGCTGCTGAAGGCGGCTTTTGCCGACGTGCTCCCCCCGCCCGTCCTCTCGCACCGGAAGCAGGGCTTCATGATCCCGCTCGGCCGTTGGCTCCGCACCGAGCTCCGCGACGTGATGGAAGACCTCCTGTCCCCGGAGCGCCTCCGGACTCGGGGTCTGTTCATGCCCGACGCCGTCGAAGCGCTGAAACAGGAGCACCTGACCGAAACGCGGAGCCACAGCGATCGCCTCTGGACCCTCATGATGCTTGAGCTGTGGATCCAGGCTTCCCTCGATGCCTCCGGACCATGGACCCTGCAGTGAGGCCCCGATGACTCCTGACCTGCGAGTCCTCATGGTGTCGGATGTGTCCCCGCTGGTGATGGCCGGCGGCGCGGAACGGGTGCTGTGGGAGCAGGCCTCCCGCCTCGGCAAGCGGGGATCCCGCGTCCGCGTGATCAGCCGCCGCCCCGAGCGGGCCGCCGCCGAGACCGTCGAGCGGGAGGGGGTTCACATCCGGCACTACGCCGTCGACCGGCGATCCTCCCTGCGCTTCCTGCTCGGTTCCATCGTGGAGGCCCGGCGGGCCGTGACCTTCGCCCTCGCCGAGGAGGCCTCCGACGTCCTGCAGCTCTACCAGCCCCTCTCCGGCTACGGAGCCCTGCGATCGGATCGGGCCAGGAGCCTTCCATGCCTGTACACCTTCCTCTCCCCCGCCCCCCTGGAATACGCTTCGCGGGAAGGAATGACCGGCCAGCACCACCATGGCCTGATCGGCCGCGTGGCCCAGCTCACTCTCTGGGCGATCGAGCGGGCCTGCCTGCGCCGTGCGAGCCGCATCCACGTCCTCAGCGACTTCTCGGCCAGCCAGATCTGGAAGCTCTACCGCATCACATCGGACCAGATCGTCAAGATCCCCGGCGGGGTGGACACGGGACGGTTCCAGCCGGCCGCAGACCGCGAGCGGGTGCGCCGATCCCTCGGGGTCCCGGCCGGATCAACGGTGCTGCTCACCGTCCGGAACCTCGAGGCGCGGATGGGCCTGGATAGTTTGATCCGGGCCATGGATCGCCTTCGCCAGCGCATCCCCGAGGTCGTGCTCCTGATCGGCGGCGCGGGC
>JBIOJT010000142.1:0-10936 GCA_044451055.1 Methylomirabilales bacterium (SeqCode) | reverse complement strand
GCCACGTCCTTGGTGATCAGGTCGCGGAAGATGCGGAAGACCAGGTCCAGGTCCTTCTGCACCAGGGCCGGGGCCTTGAGCGTCTCGGCCTTGGCCCGGATCTGGCGCCGGAGGTTTCCCCTGTCGAACAGATGGGTAGCGCGGCTCCATCGTGGCAAGCGGCAGAGGGGGCGATCGGCGAGTTTCCGTGCTACGAAGAGGGTGCCGGAATCTGAAGTTGTTGCCCCGGTCGCAGCGCCGCGTCCCGGGACAGGTTGTTCCAGCGACGGAGATCCTTCGGGGATACAGCGTGGGCTCGGGCGATGGTCCACAGGGTGTCCCCACGCTTGACGATATACCGCTTCGCCGCCGGGGCAGCCGGCACCACCGGGGAGTCCGCACCAGGCCTGGCTCCCGAGTTGCTGGCCATGCGTGCCTGTGGTGCCGGGTGGATGATCAGGGTTTGTCCCGACCGGAGTCCCGCGTCCCGGGAGAGATTGTTCCAGCGGCGGAGCTCTTGAAGTGAGACGGCATGAGCCCGGCCGATCCCCGCTAACGTGTCACCCTTTTTCACGGTGTAGCGCTCAGTGGATATGGGGCGAGTAGTCGAGCGGCTGGCCTGCTTCACCTCGGTCGCGTACGCGACACCGCTCCCGACTGCGGCAGCGGGAAGGAGGACCGTCGTGCCCGGTCTCAAGGCCTGTCGCTTGCGAAGCCCATTCATTTCCAGCACGACCCGGACATCCATCCTGTACCGCCTGGCGATGCCCCCCGGGGTCTCGCCCCTCCGGACTTGGTGGCGAATCCAGGTGACGCGCTGGGCGGGGGGAATTCGCTCGAGCGCCTCCAGGAATGCGTCACGCTGACCAGCCGGGATGCGTAGCGTGTAATTGGACAGATCGGGTGGGGTGGCCCATCGGGTCAGCTCGGGATTCAGGTCGCGAATCTCTTCGATCGTCGTCCTGGCAGCCTGGGCGATGAGCGTGAGTTCGGTCGGGTACCGCAGGGAAACCGTCTCCACCTCGATCGGCTCTTCCAAGGGCGGTGTAAAGCCGTAGCGCTCCGGTTCGCGGGAGATGATGGTCATGGCCATGAAGGCCGGGACGAACAGTCGCGTCTCCTTGGGAAGGCGCAGGGACCAAAAATTCCGGCTCCGCTGACGCTGGATCGCTGCCTGGATCTTCCCTTCCCCCGCGTTGTAGGCGGCGAGGGCCAGCGGCCAAGACTCGAACATGTTGTACAGATTCTTCAAGTACTCAGCCGCCCCGCGGGTGGACTTCTCGGGATCCCGCCGTTCATCCAGCCACCAGGAACTTCGCATGCCGTATAATCGTCCCGTGGAGGGCACGAACTGCCAGATCCCTGCGGCCTTCGCGCGGGAAGTCGCCCGGGGGTTGACCGCGCTCTCGATGAAAGCCAGATTCAGCAGGTCCTCGGGCAACCCTTTCTCGTGAAAGATCTCCCGCATCATGGGGAGGTAGCGACTGGCCCGCTCGAAGGCGCGCGTGATCACTCCCCACTTCCGGGTCTGGAAGTAGTGGATAAAGGTCTTGACCTGGTCGTTGAAGACGACGGGGATGTCATGCTTGCCAGTGTCCGGCTCCGGGAGGGGCCTGACCTCTTCCGGTTGTGTCCCCGTCACGGCCTGCACGTCCTCTGGGCCCAACAGGGCCGGCGCCTCCAGGGGGGACTCCTCGACGCTCCCGGGCGCGGACGGTTCCGGGGTGAGCGTCCGCGTAGGGTTCGCCAGGGCGCCAAGCCACGGCGAGGGGGGATATGCCGAGACTTGTCTCTTCCCCAGAAGCCGCGTCCCCGACTGGCCATTGAGGTTCACGTCAAGGAGCGTTTCGAGCGCCGCATCGAATTCCCACTCGGCTTGGTCCGCGTTCCCGCTGCGCATGGCCTGGAGTCCCCGCTCGTAATGCGAATCGGCGCGCTGCATGGCCAGAACGAGCGGCGAGGGGACGGGAGCCTGGACAGGCGTGGGCGAGGACGGAGAAGGTGAAGCGGGAGCCGCAATGGACGGGGCTTCCCGCGCCGGAAGCTTCAGTTCGGTGGGCAGATCGGCTCGCAACGGTCCACGGTAGTCGGAGAAGGAACTCCCCGGCATGGGGGTCAGCGTGCAGCCAGCAATGAGAGAGATGGGAAGGGCGAAACCCAAAATGGCCAGGGGTCCAGGATGTTGCCGAAGCCCCATCAATTTCCTCCGCCACGACCTGCCGAACGGGAGATCGACGGGGATTGATGAATCCCCTCGGGCGTCCTTGAGGGCCCCTGAACAAGCGGGCACCAAATTCGGGTTCCTTTTACCGTTTGCCTCCTCTTTTGTCAAGATATTCCCGCACTTTGCTCCGGTAAGGCGCCCTTTCACTATCTCCTAATGACCGACGGAGGATCGGGGATGAGGAAGAGGATGCGCGGGCCGTCCTCCTCCCTCGGAGAGAGCCAGAAGGAAGCGATGACGCGCTTCGCGCCCGAGACATGTGCAGGCGTAACCCTTCAGACGGAAAAACGGGCGGGACCGGGAGGCCACCGTTTCGACGGTCCTATTTCGTGGAGTCGCGCACCCAGGAAAGGTAGGAGGCAGATCCTCCCACGAGGGGGAGGGCAATGACCTCAGGAACGGAGTAGGGGTGCAGCCTCTTGACCCGGCGAATCAAAGCGGGCAGCCGCATCCGGCGGGTCTTGATCACCAGAAGGGTCTCGGCGTCCCGACAGATCTTTCCTTCCCAGCGGTAAATCGAGGTGAGGCCCGGGATGACGTTCACACAGGCCGCCAGTCGCTCCTGCACCAGGGCATTTCCGATCTTCTCTCCGACCTCCTGGCTAGGGCAGGTCACCAGGATCACCACGGTCCCTCGGTCTCGTGAGCGTGCCGGCATACCTGGCTTCTCAAGGGTGTCGTCGGGAATCGTTTGGATCAGGAGGCAGGCATCTCGCTCACCTGCACCTTGACCGTGTGCTTGGCCTTGTCGCGCAGGATCGTGAGCTCTATGCTCTTTCCAATTTCTGCCTCTCCGATGATCCGCTGCAGTTCGCGGAGGTCCTTCACCGGCTTCCCGTCCACGCTGAGGATCAGGTCCCCGGTCTTCAGCCCCGCGGCTTCCGCGGGGCTCTTGGGCATCACCTGATTCACAAGGATGCCCTCGTCGGCGCTTACACCGAAGCGCTTGGCCAACTCAGGCGTGACGGCCT
This sequence comes from Methylomirabilales bacterium (SeqCode), assembly GCA_044451055.1. Classification (GTDB taxonomy): domain Bacteria; phylum Methylomirabilota; class Methylomirabilia; order Methylomirabilales; family 2-02-FULL-66-22; genus 2-02-FULL-66-22. The sequence goes on along the minus strand of JBIOJT010000142.1, from coordinate 7,762 downwards.
GGATGCCGACGCCCAGCCATCCTCGCGTCACCCTTCCCTTCTTGACGAGATCCTCCATCACCTTGCGGGCCATGTTGACAGGAATGGCAAATCCGATGCCCTGGCCCGATGCCACGATGGCCGTATTGATGCCGATCACCTCACCCCGGATGTTCAGGAGCGGCCCGCCGCTGTTTCCCGGATTAATTGAAGCGTCCGTTTGGATGAAGTTCTCATAGGCGGCGATCCCGACCTCGGAGCGTCCGGTGGCGCTGATCACTCCGACCGTCACGGTATGGTCGAGGCCAAAGGGGTTCCCGATGGCGATGGCCCATTCTCCTACATGAAGCGTGTCCGAGTTTCCGAGGGCGACCACCGGTAGGTCTTCCTTGGTCGATACCCGGATTACGGCTAGGTCGGTCTTGGGGTCGGTGCCCACGATCTTGCCTTTGGCCTCTTGGTTGTTGGCGAACTTCACGGTGATCTCGTCGGCGTCCTTTATCACGTGGTTGTTCGTCAGGATCAGCCCACTCTTGTCGATGATCACCCCGGAGCCGAGGCTCGTCTGCCGGCGCTGACGCGGCATACCCTCGAAGAAACGATCGAAGAAGTCACGGAAGAATGGATCGTTGCCGAAGGGGCGGAACTGCTCGGATGGGTTCCTACCCTTGCCGATCGTGACCGTGCTGATATTCACCACGGCGGGAGTCACCATCTCCGCGACGCGGACGAAAGGACTCTCGGGCACAACGCCTGCCTCCTTGGGGGTGGGCGCGAGCGAGGGGCTAAGGGCGCCTCGGATGAGGCTCGATCCTGTCGCGGACGGCTTGGTCAGGGCCCCGTGGACGTAAATCCCTAGGCTGAAGAAGGCGAGTGCATACAACCCAAGGGTAAGGGCTTTGAACCATCGGCTGTTCAACATTTGTGACCTTCCTTATCCAAACAGGATAGGTGCATTAAAGGACAGGTAGCCCATGGTGTCAAGAAGATGCGCGGCCATGGTCATCGGATCAGCGTCTGAGAGCATTTTGCAACTGGAAGAAGAAACGGACAGGCGAATGGTTCTGGCCACATCGTCCTTGAGCTGGACGGCTTGACAGAAACAGGCTCAAGTTTTATATTATCGCTCGTGTGAGTCTGGGGCATGTAATGGGTTATGAATGGTTGCTAGTTCCTGAAATGATGTAACTCAGCCAGGAGGGAAGCCGTGGGGAAAGTCATTGGAATTGACCTTGGGACAACCAACTCTGTGGTCGCTGTGATGGAGGGCGGTGACCCCGTAGTTATCACCAACGCCGAGGGAGGCCGGCTCACCCCGTCCGTCGTGGGGTTCACGAAGGACGGTGAGCGTCTGGTTGGTCAAGTGGCCAGGCGACAGGCCATCACCAACCCGGAGAATACGGTCTTCTCCATCAAGCGCTTCATGGGTCGACGGTACGAGGAGGTCAACCACGAAATCAAGCTCGTGCCCTATAAGGTGAGCCGGGCCGCCAACGGAGACGTTCGGGTGGAGGTGCGTGGGAAGGACTACTCACCCCCCGAGATCTCTGCCATGATCCTACAGAAACTCAAGGAGTCGGCGGAGGCATATCTTGGCGAGAAGGTGACCCAGGCCGTCATCACGGTGCCCGCCTACTTCAATGATAGCCAGCGCCAGGCCACCAAGGACGCGGGGAAGATCGCCGGACTAGAGGTGTTGCGCATCGTCAATGAACCCACGGCAGCCTCGCTGGCCTATGGCTTGGAAAAAAAGAAGGACGAGAAGATCGCCGTCTTCGACCTGGGCGGCGGCACCTTCGATATCTCCATCCTGGAGCTGGGGGAGGGCGTCTTCGAGGTGAAGTCCACCAACGGGGATACCCACTTGGGCGGCGACGACTTCGACGAGCGCGTCATGCGATGGCTGGTGGACGAGTTCAGGAAAGACCAAGGGATTGATCTCAGCAAGGACCGCATGGCCCTCCAGCGCCTGAAGGAGGCCGCCGAGAAAGCCAAGTGCGAACTCTCCACAACTTTGGAGACGGAGATCAACCTGCCTTTCATCACGGCCGACGCCTCGGGGCCCAAACACCTGAACCTCAAGCTCACCCGGGCGAAGCTGGAGCAGCTCGTGGAGGATCTGGTCCAGCGCACCATCGGCCCGTGCCGTCAGGCGCTGAAGGACGCGGGGCTGGAGTCGCAGCAGGTCGACGAGGTGGTCCTGGTGGGGGGTCAGACCCGCATGCCCCGCGTCCAGCAATTGGTGAAAGAGTTCTTCGGGAAGGAGCCTAACAAAGGGGTGAACCCGGACGAGGTGGTGGCCATCGGCGCCGCCATCCAGGCCGGGGTCCTGGTGGGGGACGTGAAGGACGTGGTCCTCTTGGACGTGACGCCCCTCAGTCTGGGGATCGAGACGCTGGGCGGGGTCTTGACCCGGCTAATCGAGCGGAACACCACCATCCCCACCCGGAAGAGCGAGATCTTCACGACCGCGGCAGACAACCAGACGAGCGTGGAGATCCACGTCCTGCAAGGCGAGCGGGAGATGGCGCGGGACAACCGGACTCTGGGCAAGTTCCACCTGGTCGGCATTATGCCGGCCCCGCGGGGCGTGCCGCAGATCGAGGTCACATTCGACATTGATGCCAACGGCATCGTGAACGTGTCGGCCAAGGACATGGCGACCGGCAAGGAGCAGGCGATCACCATTACCGCCTCGTCCGGCCTGAACAAGGATGATATCGACAAGATGGTGAAGGACGCCGAGCGGCACTCCGAGGAGGATAAGAAACGCCGGGCCGACATCGAAACCCGAAACCAAGCCGACAATCTTGTATACAACACCGAGAAAATGCTGAACGAGAACCGGGAGAAGATCCCGGTGAGCGACATCAAGCCCATCGAGGACGCGCTGGCAGACGCCAAGGAAGCACTGAAGAGCGAGGACATGGACCGAATCCGCCGGGCCATGGACACGCTCACCAAGGCCTCGCATCGCCTGGCCGAGGTGATGTACAAACAGGCCCGGGAGAAGCAGGGGCCGACCGAATCTGGGGGAGACAAGGCGTCCGGGGCCAAGGCTGGCGCCGCTCCCGAGGGTGACGTCGTGGACGCGGAGTTCGAAGACCTCGGCAAGAACAAGAAGTAAGCCGGTGGCCGCGCATCCAGCTGGACGCTGATCGCGGCACCTGACTTCGTCGGAAAGAGGAACGCACATGGCCGTGGTGAAGTGGGATCCCCTTCGTGATCTCCTGTCCATCCAGGATCGGATGAACCGGCTTTTCGAGCAGACGCTCTCCCGCTCGCGGGCAGAGGAGGGGATCGCCGCCTCCACCTGGTCGCCGGCCGTGGACATCTACGAAACGCCGGAGACAATCGTCATGAAGGCAGAGCTGCCCAGCCTATCCCGGGAGGATATCGAAATCCATATCCGGGACAATACGCTCACCCTCAGAGGCGAGCGACGCTTCGCCAAAGAGGTGCAACAGGAGAGCTACCTTCGGATCGAACGAGCCTACGGGGCCTTCCAGCGAAGCTTCACGCTGCCCGCGACCATCCAACAGGACAAGATCCGCGCCGTCTTCCGAGATGGCGTCCTGGAGCTGACGCTACCGAAGGCCGAGGAGGCCAAGCCGAAGAAGGTTGCCATCGAAGTTCGGTGATCCTGTTTGCCTGTTCGTCGATCATTGTGTGCGAACCGGCCAGGACCGGGGAAGAAAGGGATTGCGTGTGAGGCCGCAATCGTGGCTGGGCCCGGCTTGGGATCCTTCCGGGGACCTGGCAGCTATCCAGCAAGAGATGAACCGGCTGTTCGAGAGCTTTCTGGGTCACGGCCCCGGGCGCGTCCAGCCGGTCGAGAGGGCCTGGGCGCCGCCCATGGACGTTTGCGAGACCCAGACGGACGTGCGCATCCTGGTGGAACTGCCGGGGATACCTCAGAGTCAGATCCAGATCGAGATCGTGGAGGGCGTCCTGACAATCCGGGGTGAGCGGCATCCCGATCCCGCGTTCCGGCAGGACCAGCTGATACGCATGGAACGGCGCTACGGCCCATTCTCCCGGAGCCTGAATCTTCCCTCCATCGTGGATGCGGAGGGAGTGCGGGCGGCGTATCGAAATGGGGTCTTGGAGGTCCGGTTGCCCAAGCGACCGGAGGCAACCCCTCGGATCATCTCCGTGGAGACGGCGTGATGGACCAGGCGACTGGCTGCCCACAGGTGTAAAGCATGGCGCCACGGGACTTCTACAATGTTTTGGGAGTGCCACGAGGCGCCTCGGAGCAAGACATCAAGCGTGCCTACCGGAAGCTGGCGCGGAAGCATCACCCCGATGTCAATCCGGGGAACAAGTCGGCGGAAGCGAAGTTCAAAGAAATCAGCGAGGCCTACGAGGTCCTGAGCGATCCGGAGAAACGCCGTCAGTACGATCGGTTCGGCCAGGAGGCATTTGCCGCCGGGGCACGGGGGCCCCAGCCGGGAGACGGATTCGGGGGGTTCGATTTCGGGTCCGGCGGGCCCGGCGATCTTGGCGATCTGCTCTCGGACTTCTTCGGTCAGCGGGAGCACACTCAAGCCTCAGGGCCGTTCAAGGGAGAAGATCTTCAGTACAGCCTGGACATCAACTTCGAGGACGCGATCCGTGGCCTGTCCACAGAGGTCAACCTCCAGAAGCACTCCCGGTGCAACCGATGCGGTGGCTCGGGGGCGCGACCGGGCAGCCCATTGGACACCTGTCCCGACTGTGGCGGCAGCGGGCGACGCCGTAGCCGCGGCCTCCTGCGCACGAGTGAGGCTTGTCCACGTTGCGGGGGAAACGGCAAGATCAGTCGCGAGGCCTGCCCGGCCTGTGGTGGTCGCGGCGTGACCTTCGGGAGCGAGCGGATTGCGGTGAAGATCCCTCCGGGGGTGGACACTGGCTCGCGGGTCCGCCTTCAGGGGATGGGAGAACCTGGCCGCAACGGCGGCCCGCCAGGTGACCTATACATCATCACCCGAGTCCGGCCACACCCTGTGCTGGAACGCAAGGGAGACAACCTCTACGCGGAGGTACCGATCACGATCACCGAGGCCGCTCTGGGCACCCGGATCGAGGTGCCGACGATTGATGGGACGACCACGATGCGCATTCCGCCGGAGAGCAGCAGTGGCCAGGTCTTTCGCCTGCGAGGGAAGGGTGTGCCACACCTCAAAGGCGGTGGGCAGGGTGATCAGTTCGTGACGGTCAAAATCGTGGCTCCACGGAACCTGGATGCGCGGTCGCAGGAACTCCTCAGGGAATTCGCCCGGCTGAATCCCGGCGATCCACGCCGCGGCCGCGGCTAAGGAGGGCGAGGGGGGCAGCCGGAGGCGCCGTGCTGGCGGACAGCCCCCGGTGCCGGCTCGCCACTGAGGAATTATGCCCAAGCAGAAGCGAGCCCTGTACATGATCAGCGTGGTAGCGGATATGTTTGACATCCATCCGCAGACCCTCCGCGCCTACGAGCGGGAGGGTCTGCTCCGCCCGGCTCGCACCGACGGGAACACGCGACTGTACTCCGAGGAAGACCTCGGTCGGATCGAGTTGATCTTGCGATTGACCAAGGATCTGGGCGTTAACCTCGCGGGAGTTGAGGTCGTCCTCAACATGCGTGAGCGCATGAGTGAGATGCAGCACCGCATGAACGAAATGTTCCAGGAGATGGTCCGCCGGATGGAAACAGAATTCAAGCACCTGGAGCACGAGCAGGAGAGCGCGGAGGGGCTGGTGCCGGTGGGCCGGAAGGGGATCGTCCGACACGTCCCCATCGAGCAGAGATGAGGGCGGAGGGCCCCCGGCTAACCGGGTCCCCCGGGCTTGACAGAGCGTGATGTCCTCCGTATCCTGATCTGGCAGCGGGGCTGCGTGTTCTGACTGGCCGCGATACACTCTGAGAAGAGTGCACCAAAGGAGTTTCGACCGATGTCCAACACCCTCAAGACGACGGCCCTGCTGGCGGCGCTCACCGTCCTGTTCATCCTGATCGGTGGGATGGTGGGGGGCGAGCAGGGCATGGTGGTCGCCTTCCTGTTTGCCGGCCTGGTGAACTTTGGCTCGTACTGGTGGTCCGACCGGATCGTGCTGTGGATGTACGGGGCCCAGGAGGTCACCGAGTCCCAGGCCCCGGAGTTTCACGCCTTGGTTCGACGTCTGGCGCAGCGAGCGGGCCTGCCCATGCCGCGGGTCTACATCATTCCGACGGATACTCCGAATGCCTTCGCGACGGGGCGCAACCCGGACCACGCTGCCGTGGCCGCCACCGAGGGCATCCTCCGGATCCTGACCCCTGAGGAGCTTGAGGGGGTCATCGGTCACGAGCTGGGCCACGTCCGGAACCGGGACATCCTGATCTCCACCGTCGCGGCAACCATGGCCGGTGCCATCATGATGCTGGCACGGATGGCGCAGTGGGCCGCGATCTTCGGAGGCGGTCGCAGCAGCGAGGATGACGAGGGCGGCGCGGGCGGGATCGTCGGGATGCTGATCTTGGCCATTGTGGCCCCCCTCGCCGCGATGCTGATCCAGATGGCGATCTCGCGGGCTCGGGAGTACCAGGCCGATGCGACGGGGGCCCAGATCAGTCGAAAGCCCGGGGCGCTGGCGGATGCTCTGGAAAAGCTGGAGCGCGCGGCCACGGCCCTTCCCCTGGATGCCAACCCGGCCACGGCTCACCTCTTCATCGTGAACCCGTTGCGAGGCATGAGCATCCTGAATCTGTTCTCCACGCACCCGCCGATCGAGGAACGGGTAGCGCGCCTGCGGGCCATGCGGATCGCCTGACGTGATACCACGAGTCCTGGGACACCGAGAGCGCGGGCACGTTGCCCGCGCTTCCTTTTTCGCGGTAGTCCTCTTCTTGGCGGGTTGCGCCACTCCCCCCAAGGGTGAGGTGGTAATCCGCCCCAGTCCACAGAGCCAGGCCACGCACCAGGTGGTCGGGGAAGCTATCGTCGCTTCCCTCGGGGGTGCGGCCGTGACGATCCGGTGGCTCACCGCCACGGGGGTCGAGCAGTATTTTGAAAGCAAGCCAGGTCTCGTGTACCCCTGGCCGAAGGAAGTGTGGAAGATGGCGCCGCCCACGGTCTTTTTTCTCCGTGTCCGGAATCAGACGTCGGACGAGGTCCAGTTCGATCCCACGTTAGCCGCCCTGGTGACCCAGGACGGCCGACGCGAGCAGCCCGTTTCCTACGAGGAGATGTATCAGCGCCTGGAGGGAACAGAGGGCTCGGGCGCGCGTCTCCGGAGCCTCCAGGCGACACTCTTTAGCCGATTCGTGGTGATCCCTCCAGGCGGCCAGCGCGAGGGCTTGCTGGTGTTTCCCACTCTCGGTCCAGAGGCCAAGCATCTGCTGCTGGAGTTCGCCTCCTTCTTCGTCGGCGGCCGCAATGTCCTCGGCCTCTTCGAGTTCCAGGTCCTGCGGCAAGAGACTCCATAACTATCCACAGATTGCGCAGATTCTTCCGAAAAGCATTCCTTCGGAAGTCTGCGTCATCCGGGAAATCTGCGGATTCTTTTGAGTGTCGCTCTTACTTTTGGGACTGCAGACGGGCAAGGATGGAGGCGGCGTCCGCGTCACGCACGCGCAGAACTTTGTTGCGGGACGTCTCGCCCCGGACGATGAGGAGGCGCGATTGGGCGATTCCGAGCAGATCGGCAAGGAAGGTCCGACAGGCAGCGTTGGCGGCACCCCCCACAGGCGAAGCGGTCACGCGGAGGGTGATACTCACGGGACCCATGTCCGCGTCCCGGGCATCCGGTGCATCGCGCTGGGTGCCCAGCCCTCCTGGCT
>JBIOJT010000141.1:0-10944 GCA_044451055.1 Methylomirabilales bacterium (SeqCode) | reverse complement strand
GCCCCCCTCCGGTCCGAGGTCGATGATCCAGTCGGCGGCGCGGATCACCTCCAGGTTGTGCTCGATCACCACGAGCGAATGCCCGGCTCGAAGCAGCCGCCGGAAGACCGTGAGGAGCGTGGCGATATCATCGAAATGGAGCCCGGTGGTCGGCTCATCCAGAAGGAAGAGCGTCCCCCGCGAGTCCCGCTCCCGCGCCTGCCCCTCGACGAGATGGCCGGCCAGCTTGAGCCGCTGCGCCTCGCCGCCCGAGAGGGTGGGCACCGGCTGCCCGAGCGTGAGATAGTGAAGACCCACCGCCGCCAGGGGTTCGAGCGTCCGCACCACCTCCGGGTGATCGGCGAAGAACGCCAGGGCCTCGGCGACCGTAATGTCCAGGACGTCTGCAATCGAGCACGCTGGACCGCCGTTCCGGCCGGGAAGCTTCACCTCCAGCACCTCGGGCCGGTAGCGGCGCCCGTCACAGTCCGGGCAGCGGAGGTAGACGTCCGAGAGGAACTGCATCTCCACGTGCTCGAAGCCCGAGCCGGCGCACGTCGCGCAGCGGCCGGTGCCCGCGTTGAAGCTGAATGTGCTGGCGGTGTACCCCCGGCTTGTTGCCGCGGGCTCGGCCGCGAAGAGGCGGCGGATCGGATCCAGGGCCCCCACGTAGCTCGCCGGGTTGGAGCGGGCCGTCCGCCCGATGGGCGACTGGTCCACCAGGACGACGTCGCGGATCTGCTCGTGGCCGCGGATGGCGCGATGGCGACCGGGTGCCTCCACCGGCTTGCCCTTCAGCTTGACGACGCCCCGGTAGAGGACATCCTGTACCAGGGTGGATTTCCCCGACCCCGAGACTCCCGTGATGCACACCAGCCGGTTGAGGGGGATCCGGACGTCGAACTCTTTGAGATTGTTCTCGGCCGCGGCCAGGATCTCGAGGTGGCCCGCTTCCCCCGGCGGCGCGCCTCCTGCTGTGGGGACGGATTTCCTTCGGGTGAGATACTCCGCGGTGAGCGAGCCTCTCGCGAGGGGAAGCTCTTTGGGCGGGCCGAAGAACACGACCTCCCCGCCCCGCTCCCCGGGACCGGGTCCCAGCTCCAGGATGCGGTCGGCGGCAAGCATCACCTGGGGATCGTGCTCCACCACGACGAGGGAGTTTCCTGCCGCGCGCAGCCGCCGCAGGACGCCGATCACCCGGCCGATGTCCCGGGGGTGGAGCCCGATGGAAGGCTCATCCAACACGAACAGGGTGTTGACCAGCGAGGTCCCGAGGGCCGTCGTCAGATTGATACGTTGAGCCTCACCCCCCGAGAGGGTGCGGGACTGCCGGTCAAGGGTGAGATAGCCGAGCCCCACCTCGACCAGATAACCCAGACGCGTCCGGATCTCTCGGAGGAGGAGGCCCGTCGCCTCGTCCAGGGGGGCGGGCAGGTGGACTCGCTCGAAGAACGCGCGGGACCGCTCGATGGGCAGGCACACGACATCGTGGATGCCGAGACCGGGAATCGCCGCGTCCTGCGCCTCCGGGGTCTTCACGTCGGCTGGCTTGAAGCGTTGATCGGGCGCCAGGACGGCGTCGGCATCCTCCCTCGATCCCAGGCGAAAGAGAAGCGCCTCGGGCTTGAGCCGCGCCCCCCGGCATGCCGGGCAGAGGGTGTAGGCCCTGTACTTGGAGAGCAGCACCCGGATGTGCATCCGGTAGCTCTTCGTCTCGAGCCGCCGGAAGAACCGGCTCACCCCGTACCAAACGCCGTCCTCCCAATCGCCTTCGCCCTCCAACACCCATCGCTTCTGGTTCTTGGTGAGGTCGCGCCACGGGACGTTGATGGGCACACCGCGCTTCTTGGCGAACCGCACCAGATCGTCCTGGCACTCACGGTAGGAGTCCGTCTGCCAAGGCCGGACCGCCCCCTTGGCAAGCGGCTTGCTCTCATCGGGCACCACCATGCCGTAGTCCACGCCGATGCTTCGGCCGAAGCCACGGCAGGTCGGACAGGCGCCGATGGGCGAGTTGAAGGAGAAAAGGTTGGGCACCGGATCGCGGTAGTGGATGTCGCAATCCGGGCAATGGAGGTCGGCGGAGAACCGCCACGGCGCCCGGGCGCGGCCCTCGGCGTCCACCGGGTAAATTGCCACGCAACCGCTACTGTGCCCGAGGGCGGCCTCCAGATCCTCCACGATGCGTCCGCGGTTCTCGGGCGCAAGTCGCACCCGGTCCTGGATCACCTCCAGTGCGCCTTCCTGCTCGCGGTGGATGCGGGTGTAGCCTTGGCCGGCCAGGAGCGTCTTCACCTCATCCGTGGTGAACTTCCTGGGAACCTGCACCGGGAACGTGATCAGCGCCGCGAGCCGGCCCTCCCCGCGCGCCAGGAGTTCCTGAACGATGCTCTCCGCCGTGTCGCGTCGGACCTCGCGGCCGCAACCCCGGCAGTACAGAAGCGCGGCCCGGGCGAAGAGGAGCTTCAGGTGATCGGTGAGCTCCGTCATCGTCCCCACGGTGGAGCGGGAGGTCCGGACGGGGTTGGTCTGGTCAATGGCGATGGCGGGCGGGATGCCCTCGATGCGGTCGGCCCGGGGCTTGTCCATGCGCTCAAGGAACTGCCGCGCATAGGGCGAGAACGTCTCGACGTACCGCCGCTGCCCCTCGGCGTAGATCGTGTCGAAGGCCAGGGAGGATTTGCCGGCGCCGCTCACCCCCGTCACGACGATCAGCTCGTTGAGCGGGAGCTCGAGGTTCAAGCCCTTGAGGTTGTTCTGGCGTGCGCCCTGGATCAGGATGTAGTTCTCGGGCATGACCTGCCTGAAGGTTGGGAGCGGGAAATCGGTGCTGGCGGAAGGATTGTATGCCATCAGCGAGGTCGGGGCCAGCGCCGAAGCGGCCGCCAGGCGGTTTCCGCCTGACGCCCCCCTCGCCTTGCCTCTCGGTCGAGTGCTCTAGCGAAACAGCGCGAAACCGACGCGGAAGGAAGACGTCCGATCGTTGTACCGGAGCAGGGTCTCGCCGTAGCCCCAGAAGTACTGCGTGTACAGGTACAGGGCGAGATTCCCCGAGAACCAGCGCCTCAACGGGTACGTTAGATCGAGCTGGAGACTCCCGCGATTCCAGGCGTCGCCCACCCGGCCGGTCGCCGAGAATTGCCAGCTGTCTGCCCACCCCGCCACGGCCCGCAGGCCCACATACCCCCGATACCTCGCAATGTCCGGGTTGTCGGACAGACTCCCCAAGTAGGCCCAGGCCCGGGGGGCCAGGCTGAGCTGCAGGTCTCCCGCCTTGCCAGCCACGAACGTCGGCTGCACGTAGGCGACGTTCAGACTCCGCGAGTCGGCGCCGCTCTTCCCGTTGGACTCGTGGTGCAGGCCCCCTTGAAGGTCAAGGCGAAGCCCATCCCCCCAGTGGCCACCGTCTACCTGATCCATCTCATAGAAGAATTCTGGCTCGTAGCTGCTGTCCTGAAATGGCGCGGAGGCCGCCTTCCAATCCCAGAGCGACGTCTGGGTGTAGGCGAAATGGAATCCCTTCAGGGCGGGGTATTGCTTCACCAGCATTCCACGCTCGCTGAGGAGCTGATACTTGAAGCTGATCTGGAACTTGGCATTGGGCGACTTTGTCCCAGCAATGAAATAGAAGGGCTCGTATCCGAAGAAGTGTTCCTTGAAGAACTCCTGTGGGTCGAAGCTGCTCCCCGTCCGCTCAGAGGCCGCCGCCTGCGTCTCCGGCATCGCCTCTGGAATCGCCCCGACGACCTGCGGCGTCTGGGCTTCGACCACGACGGGGTTCGCCGGGACCCCTGCCACGCTGAGCACCACCGAGCCTTGCATGTCTGCCGGAAGTGCGGCCGCATACTCACGGCGGACATATCCGCCCGGAGGGATCGCAGCCTCCCCGGCCTCGGCAGGGTTTCGCAGCTCCATGGACACCGCCCGCTCGGCGCTCCCGGTGCGGAGTCTCGCCTCAAGCCTGGGGGGAAAACTTCGGGAGAGCTGGTGATCCGACATGTTCAGGAAAACCAGCCAAACGCTGATCGTACTGCCCGCCGGGACCGGCTGGGGTGGCACGACAAGAGTCGACGTTATCTCCTGAGCGGCAGCAAGAGAGCCGGCCGTGATGAACGCGAGCGACAGGACACACAATGCCACCCGACGTCCAACCCGGGGATAGCAGCGCAGTGCCGATCCTATTCTCATGGCGTCACCTCGACCGGTTGGCCGCACCCTGCCCGACGGAAAGCGAGGCCCCAACCGCGCTCCAGGGCAGGAGGTGCGCAACCTGTCCATGCAGGAATACGACGTGTCGAAGATTCAGGTCATGGAGTCTTTTCTGCCGGGTCCCCTCACCGAGGATGCAGTCATTTACCATGGCGTGTCTCGAGACTGGCTACGGAAAGGTGGCGGGCGCGGAAAGATTCTAACACATCGGCAAGCCGAGGACCAGCTTCCCTGCCCTTCCCCCAATGGGTCTGCCCAGCTCGAAGGTCGACGATAGGGGAAATCGCAAAGCCAGTAAAGCCGCAACGTTCCCGCCTCCCGGCGGAGGATGGGCAACCGGAATACGACCGGAGTCGGGCGGGGGGAATCGATCGGGGAATGTCTGGTCCGTTACGGCTGCCGCCGCTGGGAGAGGTCCTGGACCAGCTCGTCAATCGTGGCCGGGAGGTACTCCTCCGGGTTGAGGGCGGTGCCGTTCTTTCGCACCTCGAAGTGCAGGTGTGGACCGGTGGCGTGCCCCGTGTCGCCGACGCCGCCGATGGCCTGGCCCTGCCGGACGGTGTCGCCCTCGTGCGCGATGATGATGGAGAGGTGGGCGTAGACGGTCCGCAGTCCGTTTCCGTGCTGGAGGACCACGGCCTTCCCCAGACCCCCCTTGGTCGCATCGGCGTAGATGACCTCGCCATCGAGGGCGGCCACGACCTCCTGGTAATAGGGAGAACCAATGTCAATGCCCGCGTGGAACTTCCCCCAGCGGGGGCCGAAGGGCGAATTGATGGGACCGACGAGCGGCCAGACGAGATCGGCCTCGGTCTTCACGCGCGGGCGCGGCGGCTCGGTCGGGGGCGGGGGTGCGACGACCTCGTCGGTCAGCGATCGCTCCAGCACCTCGCGCTCCTGCGTGGTGAGCGGCTTGTACGCCTCGACCTTCTTTACCGCCTTGGCCCCGGGAATGAAAAGGCGCTGCCCCACCCTGAGGGGTGTGGAGAGCTTGAGTCGGTTCGCCTCCATGATCACCGCGACTTTCACCTGGTAGGCCTGGCTGATCCGGAAAAGCGTCTGCCCAGCCTCGACGACATGCGTGACGCCTTTCGGTTTGACGGGAGGCTTGGCACGTTTATGGGCGGCGGAGGCGGCAGGGGAGATGAAAAGGCCGAAGAGAATCAGAAGCGAAAGGATCGCCCGAATCCGTCGGAAGTGGGGCGGCTCGATTCCCCGCGCAAGATCCCGGCGCCGGGCCGGTGGTCGCATAGCGGTCATTGACCGCGAATATAGCCGGGCCCCTCTGACTCGTCAACAGGCGTTTCGGGAAAGGGAGAGGCATCAACGGCGTTCAGGCCTCGGTGCCACCGGTACAGGAAAGTGCCGAGGGCTCGTCAAGAACCTTCGGCGGGGCAACCTTCGGCGGGCGCGAGAACTCCGGCATGGGGAAGTCCTCGCCCTTCGCCTTCACCATCGCTTTCTTGTCGTCGGTGAAGCCAATTTCGTCATCGGTGAGGTAGCACGCAGGCTCCGGGGCCCAGGGATCGTTATACACCAGATCGGCGCGGACCCTGAGGGCGCCGCCGCAGGCATCGAACCACTTGCAGATCCCGGCTGCGCAGCGTCCCTTGACCCTGGCGCGCCGGTTCTTCAATCCGGCCATCAGCGGATCCGAGGTGTCCGTCCAGATCTGGCTGAACGGCCGCTTGCGCACGTTGCCGAAAGAATAGTGCATCCAGAACTGGTCGGCATGGACGTTCCCCTGGAAGTCAATGTCCGCGATGCCGACGCCGGAGCTGTACATCCCGCCCCCGTTCCAGGTGAGAAGCTTCAACACCTGCTCCGCCCGCGCCGGGTCCCTCTTGAGCAGCTTCAGGTACAGGTAGATCCCGTCCACGTGGTTGTCCACGGTCAGGATCTCCTTGTTCAGGCCGCGCTTGTGGAAATCCTCGGTCCGCTCCAGGATGATATCTAACGCCTGCCGCGTCTCCTCGCGCGATAAGTCATCCTCGGCGATCTGCCCGCCCCGCCCGGAATACACCAGGTGGTAGAAGCAGGCGCGGTCAATCTGCTCTCGCTCGATGAAGTCGAAGATCCCGTGGAGGTTCTGGAAGTTGTGCCGCGTCAGGGTGAGACGCAGCCCGACGCGCTGGCCGACGGCGACGCACGCCTTGAACCCGCGCACGGCGCGGTCGAAGGCCCCACTCACGCCGCGGAACTTGTCATTGATCTCGCCGATCCCGTCCAGGCTGATCCCCACGTACGTGAAGCCAGCCTCCTTGATCTTTTGCGCCGTCTCGTCGGTGATCAGCGTGCCGTTCGTGGACAGCGTCGGCCGGATTCCGAGCGATCGGGCGTAGGACACGAGTTCCAGGAGATCCGGTCGGGCCAGCGGCTCGCCGCCCGAGAACAGCAATGCCGGGATCTGGAACCCGGCCAAGTCCCGGATCAGGACCTTGCCCTCATCGGTCGTCAGCTCGCCGCTGTACTTCCGCGCCTCGGAATCGGTGTAGCAGTGGATGCAGCGCAGATTGCACGTCCGGGTGACGTTCCAGACCGTCACCGGCCGCCGCTCGGCCGCCGTCTTGGATGCGGGAGGCGCGCCCGCGCTCACGGCCGGTCCCTGCCCGCCGTGACCGTAGCGCAAGCCGTCGCTTTCCGCCGTCCCGCCGCAGTACAGCTTGCTCACACTGATCATCGGTCCCCCTCGAGGCCCGCGTGTTGAATCATGGATGAGACGTGAGGAAAGATAGCACGGGACAAACCAGGAGCAAATCCTATTCCACCAAGGCAGGGAGGGCAAATGCTTTGAAAGTAAATGACTTGGGACTCACGCCCGTCGCCTTCATGGCCGATTCTTGTGGGGTATGCGACAGGACAGGTTCCATTTGACACCAAGTAACCGGCCTGGTGATTATTGATGATGCCGACCTCTTACTCTTCCGGGATGACTCCGCCCCGCACATTTCGTATTGTGAGATCTTCAGATGAGAGGGCAGTCGAGGCTACTGCGCGACGTACCCTCCGTCCACGGAGAGAACCGTCGCCGTGACCATCGACGACGCATCGGAAGCCAGGAAGAGCGCCGCTCCCACCATCTCAGCCGGCTCGGCGATCCGCCCGACCGGAATCTTGTCCAGCACCCGGTGCCGGTACTCCGGCTCTGTCTCCAGGACGCGCTGCACCAGCGGCGTGTTCACCGAGCAGGGGGCGATGGCGTTGACCCGCACGCCCAGCGGCGCCCACTCCACCCCGAGCGTCCGCGTGAGTTGCACGACGCCCCCCTTGCTGGCGCAGTACGCCACGCTCATGGGAAGGGCAACCAGCCCGCCGATCGAGGCCAAGTTGATGATGGAGCCCTTCTTCTGCCGGAGCATGACCCGGCCGACGATCTGGCAGCAGAGGAATACCCCCTTGAGGTTCACCGCGATAATTCGATCCCATTCTGCTTCCGGAAACTCCTCGGCAGGCATGCGTTTGGTGGAGCCATGACTGTTCACCAGGACGTCAATCCGACCGAACTCCCTGCAGAGTCTGTCGGCAACCCCCTGGACAGACTTGGCATCCGTAACGTCCATTTGCAGTGCCGCAGCCCGCTGGCCACGCTGGTTGATCGCAGCCGCAACCCCACTCGCGCCTCCAACGTCAATGTCAGCGACCGCCACGATCGCCCCGGAGGCCGCCAAGCCTTCGGCGAACACTCGTCCCAACCCACCCGCACCGCCCGTGACCAGCGCGACTCGCTCCCGCAGGTCGAATAGCTCCATAGGCTTCAGGTGCTGTCCATCCATCATGCGTCCCTCCATCCGCCTTCAATGAAACCCGTGAGCTTCGAGCGGACCAGACCCTACCGCGTCACAGATCGCAGGTCAAGCGACGGAGAGACACCGGGAAGAAGTCGTATTCGTGCAATTCCACCGCGGAATGTTGTCGAGGGGAGAGTCCGTCTGAACACGATTGCTGCGGTTGTCGCAGTCATGCAGGCTTCCGCCGATCCGAGTGGTGTCTTGAATGAGCGAAACCATGCTTGCGAGTGATCGGGGGTGACATCGAAGAACGAGCCCACTTGGCGCGGGCTGTATTCCCGCCTCACTCACGGCCCAGATCGTGCCTCCCCAAGACGGATGAATCAGGGCAGCGGGAGGAGTTCCTCTCGTTAGTCCGAAGACCGATGCGGAACTGCGAGGGTTACCGGCGGTCGAGAGCTTGAACAGCAGGCAATGTCCTAACGATGGGTGCCGGAGGGGGAATGCGATATGGGCATGAATTCTTCCGCCCGTTGTGCGGAGATCGGCACCAAGACGAACCTCCGCTTCGCGGGTTCACCAGCAGAACCCTGGCGAGTGTACAGGTGCTCAATCCGATCCGGGCGTACTCGCAGGTCGGATGATTGCCCTGACGAAGGGAGGTACCGGGGGCGCCTTGGATTGTGGACAAACACCGATCGCGCGTTCCGGTATGCGGTCACGACATCACCTGGGCGAGCTGGTTCTCCTACACCTCTCGTACATCAATCATCGCGACGACCAGTGGCTTAAGCGTCTCGACCAGCGTGTCCTTTGGCACGTCGGCGACTTTAATGGCCACCAGCGAATTGGTGGGATCTTCGCCGAGGAAGGTGCCCAGCGCGATGATATTGCCGCCCTTCTGGGCGATCGCGGTGGTGATCTTGGCGAGCGTGCCTTTCACCTCGGGCAGAAGCAGCGTCAACCGGACGCCCTTCTTGCGCGCGCCGAGCAGTTCCTGGAACAGCCTGAACAGGTCGGTCTCTGTGATGATGCCGACGAGTTGCCCATCGCGCACGACCGGCAGGCTGCCAATCTTGCGGTCGGTCATAATCCTCGCGGCATCCTCCACGGGCGTGTCTTCGGTGACGGTGATGACCTCCTTCTTCATCACCTGGGCCACGGTCAGCTTGGACAGCAGATAGTGTATCTCGTAGATCGAAAGCGACGTGGCGGGCGAAGGCGAGGCATACAACAGATCCTTTTCGGCCACAATGCCGACAAGCTTGCCGGACTTGTCTAACACCGGAAAGCGGCGGACGTGGACTTCGTGCATCCGCCTGAGTGCCTCTGCAACCGACATATCAGCCGTGATCGTGTATGGGTTCTTGCTCATCCGTTCGCGGACCAACATGACGGGCCTCCCCTCTTAGCGAGAGTTGTCCATTTCAACGAGCGCCTGTGTGAAACAGATGTTGTCGTTCTGTTGTCCCGTGGCCGCGTGCAGGGCGATATGTGCCCGCAATACAAGCCAGCCCGGAGTGCGCCGTTCCTCTGGCGTCGACATGATCGGCAGCGCCACCCGCACCGCTCGCTCCTTCTTAAGAAAGAGCATACCAGAGTGGGTATCACAAGTCACCGTACTTCTGACACCTCCGCTTGCGGCGGCTCGATCTGGACCAGCGACCTTTGAGGTATGAGGTGCGTGCCCGGGGGGAAACACATCGGGCGGATGAGGGGATTCGCGGGCCCTGCGATACTTCAGGGAAAGGGTAGAGACCCGCGACGCGTCTTCGCGTCGTCTGTGCGGTCCGCGATTTCTCTGCAGGCCAAGAACTTCAGCTCACGGCAGCTTCAGGCTGACCGACACCCCGTCGCGGATCGGGAGGATCATCGTGTAGAGGTTGGGGGATTGGAAGAGGAGGCGCGTCAACTCCAGCACGCCGCGGGTGGTCGGGTGCAGGGCATCGTTCACGACCCGCCCACCCCAGAGCATGTTGTCACTAATGAAGTACCCTCCGCGGCGCACGCGTGGGACCGCTTTGTGAAAGGCCGTCGGGTACTGCTCCTTATCCACGTCGTTGAAGATGATGTCAAACTCACCCCGCAGCCGATCCAGGATCTCGAAGGCGTCGCCCACCTCGAATCGCACCCGGCAGCGCACGCTGCCTTGCCGGAAGGACTCTCGGGCCTGGGCCATGTTTTTGGCTGAGCCCTCGGTGAGAATCAATTCTCCATCCTCCGGCAGGGCGCGGGCGAACCAGTAGCCGGAGTAGCCGAACCCGGACCCCAGTTCCATGATCCGCTTCGCGCCGACGCTTCTGGCCAGAAGGCAGAGCATTCGCCCGACGAGGGGACCCACGATGGGAAAGTCCCCCGTCTGCGCCGTCCGTTCCATCTCCGCCAGCACGGCATCCCGGGTGGTCTCCAGGTTCTCAAGATACTTCTCCACATACGGGAAGACGATATCGCCGCCGCGTCCGCGGGGCTCCGCCTCATCTCTCTTCCTAGAAGATTTTGACGCCAAGGGGGACCTCCTTTTCCGGGACGAGCAAGGCCAGATCACCATTCCCCACCGGCGCCGCCAGGATCAGGCACTCGGAGGAGAATTTCCCGATCCGTCTGGGGGGAAAGTTCACCACCGCGACCACCAGGCGGCCCACCAACTCCTCCTTCGAGCGGATGTCCCGAAGGCCAGCCCCGCTTTTCCTGATGCCCACCTCAGGGCCGAAATCCACGCTGATTCGGTAGAGTGGCTTCCGGGCCTCGGGAAAATCTTCAACCGCGGTGACGCGGCCAACGCGAATGTCCAGCCGCTCGAAGTGTCCGAACTCTGCCACCGGTAACGGTGCCGTCACGCTCTCCTCCTTTGCTTCTGATCAGTAATCCGCCAGCAGCCACCGGGCTCCATGTAACGCACTCCGTGCGGATCATACGGCGATGCCGACAGGCTTCTTGCGTCTGCCGAAGGCACACGAAGGCCCCGGCCTGCTGCCTGCCTGGTGCGGGCCTTGAATTCTCCTCCCCCCGGAGCGGGGGAGGGTCGGGG
>JBIOJT010000140.1:0-10947 GCA_044451055.1 Methylomirabilales bacterium (SeqCode) | reverse complement strand
CGGCCATCATGGTGGGCACGGGCAAGGGCGCCGAGCACGGCATCCTGATCCGCAGCGGTGAGAGCCTGGAGACGGCTCACAAGATCCGGACGATCGTCTTCGACAAGACCGGGACATTGACCAAGGGGGAGCCGGAGGTGACGGATATCGTTAGTCGAGAGCCGGGAGCCGGGAGCCGAGAAAAGATATTACGGCTGGCGGCGTCGCTGGAACGGGGGTCGGAGCATCCTCTCGGCGAGGCGGTCGTGAACCGAGCGAAGAGCGAGGGGATCGTCTTGAGCGGTGTGGAAGGCTTCGAGGCCGTCCCGGGCCACGGAGTGCGCGGGAAGGTCGACGGGCATACGGTGCTTCTCGGGAACGCCAAGCTGATGCAGGAGAACGGGATCAGCCTGGGGAAGCTGCCGGAGACCGCAGAAACGCTGGCCAGCCAGGGGAAGACCCCCATGTTCGTGGCGGTGGACGGCGAGCCGGCCGGGGTGATCGCGGTGGCCGACACCCTCAAAGAGCATTCCGCAGAGGCCGTCAGCGCCCTCCATCGGCTGGGCGTCGAAGTGGCCATGATCACGGGGGACAATCGGCGGACGGCCGCTGCGATCGCCCGGCAGGCGGGAATCGACCGCGTCCTGGCCGAGGTGCTGCCGGATCAGAAGGCGGCTGAGGTGAAGAAGCTCCAGGCCGAGGGCCGGGTGGTGGCCATGGTGGGGGACGGGATCAACGACGCGCCGGCCCTGGCCCAGGCGGATGTGGGCATCGCCATCGGGACGGGGACGGACGTGGCCATGGAAGCCTCGGACATCACCTTGATTCGTGGCGACCTGCGTGGGGTGGTCACGGCCATCGAGCTCAGCAAGCGGACGCTCCGGACGATCAAGCAGAATCTGTTCTGGGCCTTCGTCTACAATGCTCTGGGGATTCCCATCGCGGCCGGAGTCCTGTACCCGTTCTTCGGGATGCTCCTGGATCCCATGGTCGCCTCCGCCGCCATGGCACTGTCGTCAGTCTCTGTGGTGAGCAACTCGCTCCGCCTGAGGCGCTTCCGCCCGAGCCTGAGCTAGCAGGCTGCCGAAAAAAGCTCATCTTACTCTTTCCCTGCGAGCTTCTGCTCTACCTGCCTGAGCTTTTCCCCGAGCACTGCGATCTGGTTCCGAAGACTCTCCGCCTCCTCGGCGGCACTCGGCGGTTTCTCGCCACTGCTCCCCGAGACCTCACGAAGAGTGAGGCCCACCATGGTCGTCCAAGTCTTCACGATCCGATCTTGCTCTTGCTGGGCGGAAACGATTCCCTCCAGGCTGGAGCGGAGTGACTTCTGCAGGAGATCTTGCCAGGTCTCACCGTACTTGATCATCTGGTGGAGGAGAGCCGAGGCGAGCGTGCCCCGACGGGTTCGTTCCCGTTCGAGGAGGATCTGGATGAGGGTGATCGAGGTCAGGTCGTCTCCCGTCCTGGCGTCCACGACGGAGATATCCTTTCCTTCCCCGATCATCCGTTCCAGCGCTTCCAGAGTCACGTAGCGGCTCTGCTGGACGTCGTATAGCTTGCGGTTTGAGTAGCGCTTGATCACGTACACCATCACGCACCCCACGATAACTGTAGCATGCTGACTCTTTGGAGACAATCGAGAGCCGAGCACAGCCGACCGGAGGAGGACCGGCCAGCCGCTTTTCTGTTGGCCAAACGTCTGCGGCGACGAGAGAGGGCGAAGCAGAGGGGAATAATAGATGCTGGGATTCTCGAATCTCAGATTATTGCGATGCTGCCATGGTGATTGTCAGACTCTTGAAGCTTCATGCATCTGGAGGGGGCACGGGCCTCGGCCGGTCCTACGTTCAGATCACTCCCTGGTCTTTGAGTTCGGCCAGGCGTCGAGGGCCCAGACCGAGGTACTTTTGATAAATGTAGCCGGTGTGGTAGCCGGTGGGCCGACAAACCCAGCGAATCCGTGGAGGGGTCTCGGTCATGCGCCACACCGGCATCTGCAGAGTGAGATCGCCGTACACCGGGTCCGAGAACTTGTGGAAGCAGCCTCGTTCCCACCAGTTTTCCCGCGAGAGGACCTCTGTCGGCGATTCCACCCGACCAAAGACCACCACGCCAGGACCGGGATCGGCCATGACCTTCTCCAGGATCTCATCCGAGGTACGCTGGATCGACCACGACTCGATCTCCTCGCGCAGCATTCGCTCATTCTCCGGTTGGACCCGCGTCAAGACCGTGGAGAACCGCGGGTCTTGGGGCAGGTCGGGTCGTTCCATTATCCGGCAAAGCGCGTGAAAGTTCGGATCGGTATACCCGGCGATGAATGCCCAGCCATCTTTCACGCGGATGAACGTGTAGGGGAACACTGCCAGGTCGTAATGACCGATCCGTTCCCGGACCTTCCCATCGATGTGGTACCAGAGAAGCGTATATTCCAGATACCGCATCAGTCCCTCAGCCGGTGTGACGTCTATCATCTGCCCCCGACCGGTTTCGTGCCGATGATGCAGGGCCCCCAGGAGGGCGAATGCCGCCCAGGCGCCACCGGCATATCCGGCCAGCCACGGGCCAGCCTTGGTCGGGACTCCGGCCCGATCCGGATCATCGCTGTCTGGCTCGCCCGTGATGAAGGTCAACCCGGACGCCGCCTGACTGGAGAGATCATGTTCACGCATTGGTGCCGAGGCCCGCGGTCCGTAGTGACCGTTCGCCGAGATGGCCACGTGGATCAGGCGGGGGTTCTCCAGCGAGAGTTGACGATATCCGATGCCCCAGGCATCCATCTGGCCGGGAGGGTAGGCCTCGATCACGACATCGGCCCGTCGGGCGAGGTGCAGGAAGATCTCGCGCCCTACGGATGCTTCGAGATTCAGCGTGATGTAATACTTGTTGCGCCCCTCCGCGAGATAGGCCAACCCCTCGCCCCTGTGAATACAATCGGGTGGTCCCCAGGCGCGGGCCGGATCTCCCCCCGGGGGCTCCACCTTCAGCACCTCGGCGCCCAGTTCTGCCAGGAACGAGGTGCAGACCATTCCCGCGACGCTCTCCTGGCTCACGTCTAGGACCAACAGATCGTCCAGAGCCTCGGGCTTCGCGAAGGCACCGTGAGGATCGTCAGCCTGCTTGATCCAATCTTCCCAGGCAAGGTCACTCATTGAAGACACGCTTGCATCTCGCTACCCGATGATTCCCTCACCATCCCATCCGTCCGGCGGCTTCGGTCCCCGCCGATCGGCCCACTTTCCGATGACCCCCTGCTCCTCCAACTCCTTGAGCTGATCCGGACGGAGCCCCAAGAGCCGCCCCAGGACGTACTCGTTGTGGAAGCCGACGGGCTTGGCTGCCCACTTGTACCGGGCGGGCGTCTCGGAGAGCTTAGGCGCAGGCCCGTGTTCCACCATGGTCCCGTAGACCGGATCCTCCATCTCCCACACGGACCCACGCGCGCGAAGGTGTGGGTCCTCATAGTGGTCCCTCGCCGTGGCGACCGCAGAGGCACTGAACCCATGCTCCTGTGCCAGCGCCACCGCCTCTGCCCGGGTCATCTTCTGCGCCCACTCCCCGATGCACTGGTCTAGTGCTTCGGCGTGCTGTTCCTTCGCCCGGTCGGCCTGGGTGGAGAAACGGGGATCCGTCAGGAAGTCTCCCCGTCCCATGGCCCGACATAATCCCTCGAAGGCTTTGTCGCTGCCTGCCACCAAAGCCAGAAACCCATCCTTGCACGCATAGATTCCGGAGGGACACGCGGAGGGAT
This sequence comes from Methylomirabilales bacterium (SeqCode), assembly GCA_044451055.1. Lineage (GTDB taxonomy): Bacteria > Methylomirabilota > Methylomirabilia > Methylomirabilales > 2-02-FULL-66-22 > 2-02-FULL-66-22. The sequence goes on along the minus strand of JBIOJT010000140.1, from coordinate 7,217 downwards.
CGTGGTTCCCGGTCTGGGGTCGATTCTTGCCGGTGAGCCCCGCGTAGACCCACGTCCAGTCCATGGCTCTCAGCAGGGCCTCGCATTGCGCCACCTCGAGGAATTGTCCCCGCCCGGTCCGATCCCGGTAGTGCAGGGCGGCGAGCACACCCAGGGCCGAGAGACAGGCGCCGAAATAATCTCCGATGTAGATGCCCATCTTCAATGGAGGGCGGCCGGGGAAGCCCGAGACCGCCGTGAAGCCGCTCACGGCCTGGGCCAGCGCATCATAGGAGGCGCGCTTGACGAACGGCCCCCACTGGCCGAACCCGGTGTTGGCGACATAGATGAGCCGCGGGTTGATCTCGCGAAGCTGACGGTAACCGATTCCCCACTTCCGTTCCAGCGTCCCCGCGCGAAAGTTCTCGATCAGGACATCGCTCTTGGCGGCCAATTGCTTGATGAGCGCCTGCCCTTCGGGACGGTGGACGTCGATGGCCACGTGGTATTTGCTGTGGTTCTGAGCGAAAAAGGCGGGGGAGACGTTCTTCCAGTAGATGCCCTGCGGCGCGACGATGCGCATCACGTCGCCGGTCCGGGGCATCTCTACCCGGATCACCTCGGCTCCAAGCTCTCCCAGGTAGTCGGCTGTGGCCGGGCCGAAGATGATGAGGGACATGTCCAGGACGCGGATGCCCCGCAGCGCCTCCGGCTTCTCGAAGATGCGCGCCCGGTCGAACATCCGGGCCGTCCAATCGAAGTACGATTCTGACACGACAAGCGCTCCCTCAGGTGGCCGGTCGGATCTCCGCCGCAGCTCCCCGCTCCCCACCCGGTCGATCCGGCACAGCCTCGACGGGCGGCGACGCCCGGTGGTCGCAAGAGTCAGCGCGGCCCCGGGGGCATCACCAGCGCCGACCCCTCCAGGACCACCTCGTTGCGCTGATTGGTACAGGTCGTCGTGAGCCGTACCCGGTTCTTTTCCGAGATCCTCTCGGTCACCTCGACCGTCGCCGTGATCGTGTCGCCGATGTGCACCGGCCGGCGGAATCTCAGGTCTTGGGAGAGATAGATGGTGCCGGGCCCGGGCAAGATCATTCCCAAGACCGCAGAGATCAGGCTGGCGGTCAGAAAGCCGTGGGCCACCCGTTCCTTGAAGACCGACGCCCGGGCGAAGGCCTCGTCCACATGGGCCGGGTTCCTATCGCCCGTGACCGCGGCGAAGGTGAGGATGTCCCATTCGGTGTACGTCCTGGTGAGAGAGGCGGTCATCCCGATCGCGAGGTCCGATATGGTCTTCCCCGTCGGGCCGTGGCCGGCCGCGAAATCCTCGCCGCCGGGTTGGGGGTTCTCGGAGACCGGTCTCATCGGCTCGGGTCAGTCGGCGAGCGGCGGATGCCCGGCCGTGGAGAGCCGTTGGCGGAGATCGACGGCCGTCGAGGCCGGCGTGCGGATCAACAGGACGGCGCGCCGCTCGCCCTGGCGCAGCCTTGTCCCGGACACCACCGTGGCCGGCCCGGCTCCCACAGCGGTGGCGACGGCCTCGAGCGCCCCGGGACGGTCCTCGACCATGAGATCGGTCGCCGGGCCACCGGCGGCTCGCTCCTCCAGTTCCACGAGGGCACGCAGAAGATCTCCTTCCGTGATGATCCCCACAAGCTCGTCGTGGTCCACCACCGGGAGGCAGCCGATCTTGTGGGCGAGCAGGAGCTTGGCGGCCTCCAGGAGGCTGCTCTCGGGCCCGACGGTGATGACCTTCTTCGACATGATGGCCTCGACCTTCAGGCGCTCCAGCAGAAAGTTCAGTTCATGGACTTCGAGCGTTGTGGCCGGGGAAGGCGCCGCCTGGCGGAGATCACGATCCGTGACGATTCCCACGACCCTCTTTCCGTCGACCACCGGCAGATGACGAATCCCTTCCTTCCGGATGAGCTTCAGGGCGTACCGGAAGCTATCATCTTTCTTCACCGTGACGGGATCGCGCTTCATCCGTTCTCTTACCAGCATGGTGCGTCTTCCTCCTGCCCCCATAGCCTCGATGCTGCGGGGCCCGGGGCCGTTCGTGGGGCCAACTGTGGTACCCCCTAGAGAGCCAGGTAGGAACGGACCTCCTGGCTCTCGCCCAACTCCTTCGTCGTGCCGTGGTACTTCACGGTTCCCTTGTCGAGGACGTAGCCCCGGTCTGCCACCCGCAGGGCAAACATGGCGTTCTGCTCGCACAAGAGCATGGGCATGCCGGCCTTCTTCAAGTTGATGAGATGCTCGAGGAGCATCCCCACCACGAGTGGTGACAGACCCTCGGCCGGCTCATCCAGGAGAATGAAGTCGGGGTTGCCCATCAAGGCCCGCCCCACGGCCAGCATCTGCTGCTCACCCCCACTGAGGGTGCCGCCCCGCCGATCCTCCAGCTCACGGAGCTTGGGGAAGAGCTGGAAGATCTTCTCCACCGTCCACTCCGGCTTTCCCGCCAGGGAGGGTTTGCGCGCAATCTCCAAATTCTCGCGGACCGTGAGGCTGGGGAAGATGCGTCGGCCCGCCGGGACCAGGGCCATACCCCGCCGGGCGATGAGGAAGGGGCGCATGCGCGCCACCTCCTGGCCCTTGAACTGGACATGCCCCGTGCGGGGCGGCGTCAAGCCCATGATGCTCCGGATCGTGGTGGTCTTGCCCGCACCGTTCCGGCCCATGAGGGCCACCACCTCGCTGTCGTTCACCTGGAGCGAGAGGTCGAAAAGGATATGGCTGGTGCCGTAGTAGGTATTGATCTTTTCGACCTCGAGGATCATCGCCCCTCCGGCCTCACGGCGTCGAGGCCGTCCGATCAGACGCCCCAGCTCTGGCCGAGATACACCAGATGGACCTCTTCGTTCTTCTTGATGTCCTCGGGTTTTCCCTCGGCGATCACCCGACCCTGGTGCAGGACCGTCACCTTCTCCGAGATCCCGAACACCACGTCCATGTCGTGTTCGCAGAACAGCACCGTGAGGCCGCGATCTTGATGGATCTTCTGGATAAGCTCGGTCACTTTGACCCGCTCGAAGGGGGACATGCCGGCCATGGGCTCGTCCAGGAGAAGGAGCTCCGGCTCTCCCGCCAGGGCCAGGGCCAACTCCAAGACGCGCTGGTCCCCGTGGCTCAGCTCCCGGGCCAGCGCCCCGGCCCGTTCTGCCAGGCCGACAGTCTCCAGGACGGCCATGGCTTCCTCCCGGACCATGTTCTTCGCGGGCGCAAAGCATCGGAGCGTCTTCCCGCGCTTGGCCAGGATGGCGAGCTGGACGCTCTCGGTGACCGTCAGACGCGGGAAGATGTTGATGATCTGGAAGGCGCGGGTGACCCCCTTCCGGCTGATCTCATACGGATGCAGTCCGGTGATCTCTGCCCCCTTGAAGGCGATGCGGCCGGAGTCCGGCACCAGGTAGCCCGTGATCTGGTTGAACAGCGTCGTCTTGCCGGCGCCATTGGGGCCGATGAGGGAGCACAAGGATCCATTCTCGACCGACAGGTTTACCCCGTCGGTGGCCTGGAAGCCCCCGAAGGCTTTCATGAGGTTCTCGATCTCCAGCAGCATCATGGCCCCGAAGTCTTCCCCTTTTGTTCGGGCAAGAGCGGCCGTGCCTTGTCCACAACGAAACCCACGATCCCACCCGGCAGGGTGAGAACCAGGGTGAGCAGCACGAGGCCGAGGACCAGAGGCCAATAGTCGGTCCGGACCTTGATGATCTCTCGAAGCGCTACGAAGACCACCGCGCCGATGGATGGCCCGACGAAGCTGAACATCCCGCCCAGGATGCTCATCAGAACGGGGGTGGCCGAAGTGGTCCAAAAGAGGATCTCTGGATCAGCCCACTTCTGGAACTGGGAGTAGAGGCCGCCCGCCACCCCAGCGAAGGCGCCGGCCACCGTGAAGGCGACGAGCTTGTAGAACCGGTCGTTGATCCCCAGGAACTGGGAGCGGTGGGTGTTCTCCCGAATGGCCCGCAACGACCATCCGAAGGGGGAGTTCACGATGAACCACATGAGGAGAAGGCAGCAGAGGGTAGCCCCCAGGGCGAAGTAGTAGTAGCTCGCATGCGAACCCAGGATCTCGGGACGCGGGACCCCCTGGATGCCATCGCTGCCGCCGGTGAAGCTGACCCACTGGAAGACGATGACGTAGAGGAGCTGGGCGAAGGCCAGAGAGAGGAGCGAGAAGTACAGGCGGATGGTGCGCATGCAGAACCATCCGATGACGAAGGCGAAGATTGCAGCCACGACCGGCGCCGCGAGCAGGCCCACCAGCATGGAGCTCCCGTAATTCTTGGTGAGAATGGCCGTGGCGTAGGCGCCCAGACCGAAGAAGGCAGCGTGGCCGAAGGAGACCATGCCGGCGTATCCGAAGATGAGGTTGTAGCTGGTGGCCAGCAGCGCCAGGATGACGACCTCGGTGGACAGGACGATGTAGTAGCGCGAGACGAGCTGCGGGTAGACCACCAGGGCCAAGACCACCAGGCCGACCCAGGTCCAGATCGATCGCCAGAGGCTGCGGGACTCTCCGGTCACGGTGGCTACCTCTCGGGCTCGCCGAACAGCCCCCACGGTCGGACGATCAGAACGATCACCATGGCCAAGAAGACGACGGCCATCGCCATACGCGGGGCCACGGTGATCCCGAAACTGAACGTCATGCCGATAATCCCGGCGCCGATCAGGGCGCCCGGAAAGCTACCCAGCCCGCCGATCACCGCCACCACGAAGGCCTCGATGAGAATGTTGACGTCCATCCCCAGGCCAACGGAGCCGAGGGGGGACACCAGGACGCCGCCTAGCCCGGCCAGGAATGCCCCGATCACGAATACGGTCGAGAAGATCAGGGGGATGTTTACCCCTAAGGCCTCCAACATCTCGGGGTCCTCCACCGCTGCCCGGATCAGCCGACCCAGGCCCGTCCGGTGGATGAGGAGCCAGAGGCCTGCCGCCAGGAGGAGCGCCCAGGCGATGACAAAGAGGTTGTAGATGGGAAATGGCCGGTCACCGATGGAGATGGAACCGGCGAAGACGGCCGGGACGGAGACGGACTTGTATTCCGATCCCCAGGTCATCTTCACCAGGTCGTCGAATATGAGGATCAGGGCGTAGGTGGCCAGCAGTTGAACGACGTGTTCGGCCTGATAGATGCGGCGGAGGACGCCCAATTCAATGATCGCCCCGAGTAGTGCCACCGCCAGCGGGGCCGCCACCAGCGCCAGCCAGAAGCTGCCGGCCCCACCGACTTGCTGAATCACCGAGGCCGCGATGAAGGCGCCGACCATGTACAGGGACCCATGGGCCATGTTGATGACCCGCAACACCCCGAAGACCAGGGTCAGCCCGGCCGCGACGATGAAAAGGATCGAGGCGCGGGTCAGCCCCGACATGACCAGCAGGATGATCGTTCCGGGATCCCAGGCGATGGCAGACATGGGGGACAGCCAGGGGTGACCGGGCTGCCTGCGGCAGCCCGGTCACCGCCTACGGGGTGCGTGTTGTTATTTCTTCGCTTTGGCGCGAACCTCCAGCACCTCGGCCTCTGAGCGCCAGACCTTGTCACCCGGGATGTAGGTGGCGTCCTTCCAGATGGCGAAGTCGGGGAAATTCTTGTCCCACGCCACCACGCCGATGTAAGAGCCGACGTTGGCCTGATGGTCCACCTTCCGGATGTAGTGCCCCGGCCCGCGCAGGGAATCCAGCTCCAGCCCTTCCAGGGCGTCCACCACCTTCTCGGTATCAACGGTGTTGGCCTTCTTCACCGCCTTGGCCCAGGCCATGATACCGTCGTAAGCATTGATGGCCCAGGTGGACGGGTACTTGTTGGTGGCGGCCCGGTACTTCGTGATGAAGTCCTCGAAGCGCTGGCTGGGGGCCAGCTTGCGGATAACGTGGAAGGGGCCGCGCTCGTAGCCGATCACCCCCTCCACCGCATCCTTCCCCAGACCCTGCAGCGTGTCCACGTCGTACAGGGCGGCGAAGGGGAACTTCTTGAAGAAGTCATAGCCCTTGGCCTGCTTGGTGAAGGCGATGAGGTCCGACCCGAAGAGGTTCCCGTAGACCGCGTCCGGCTTGGCCGCGATGATGGCGGTGATGTAGGAGGTGAAGTCGGTCTCGCCCCCTTTGGGCCACACATGTCCGATGATCTCCACGTCCTTCTTGTTCTCCTTCAGCCGCCGCTCGAAGGCCTCGGCCTGGATGTGGCCGAACTCGTAGTCCGGGCCGATGATCATGTACTTCTTGTAGGGCTTCTGCGCCATGTACTGCCCCATGGCGCTTCCCTCGATGAAGGTGTTCGGCACCACGGAGAAGATGTAGCGATGGCCGCGCTCCACGAAGGCCCGCTCGGTGTTGGAGGTGTGGGCGATCAGGATGGTTTTGTTCTCCCTGGCCACCTCCGACATGGCCAGCAGAACCCCGCTGGAGACCGGGCCGAAGACGGCGGCTACCTCCTCGCGCAGGATCACATCCCGGATCTCGCGCGCCCCCACATCGGGTTTTGCGGCATCGTCCCGAACGATCATCTCCACCTTTCGCCCCAGGACGCCGCCGGCTGCGTTCAGCTCGGCCACGGCGATCTTGGCCCCCTCGATCCCGGCGAGTCCGTAGAGAGCAAACGCACCGGTGGTGGTGTCAATCATCGCGACCTTGATCGGTTGCTGGCCTTGCGCGGGCTGGGCCAGTAGGACCGCGCCAAGCACCACTGCCAGGATGCCGATACCGAACCGGTTCTCCCTCATGAGCCCCCCTCCTTGCGTTGAACGCGTCGAACGGCCACATGATCGCTCAGACATCAGGGACTGCCGACGGTTTCCGATGGCCACTGGGCCAAGCCCCGCCAATCTCCTCACGGTCGCTCGGGCCGCCCCGACCACCCGGCGCCGGCTCCCCCCGCAGGATTCGGCGACCCTCACCCCGGCGGCCCGAGCCACGGGCTCCAGGTCAGCGGGCAGCCTGCATTCTCTCGCCGCGGATGATGATGCCAGACGGGTCAATCTCCCGACGCAGAACGCGAAGCTCGTCCTCACACCCAGAAGCATCAGGCGCTTCGTCTCATGATCGAAGCCGAAGACTGCCTTAGACGTCACCACACGCCATACTACGCAGCGCGGAATAATGGCTACACCGTTCCCCGCGCTGCTTCGTTCGCGGGGAAGGCCCTCGCCCTTGCACAGGACCCGCGGCAAGGGCTCAGCCCTCCCCACGGACCCTCCTAAGAAACTGCCTGCTCAGGG
>JBIOJT010000139.1:0-10985 GCA_044451055.1 Methylomirabilales bacterium (SeqCode) | reverse complement strand
GTGTAGCCCGCCTCGGCTGCCGCCTCGGCCGCGGACTTGGCGCGGGCCGCGATCTCGTTGATGGAATTGGCCATCTCCCGCATGACCTTGGAGGTCTGCTCCACCAGGCCGGCCTGATGCTCCGCGCCCTTGGCCATCTGCTCGACCGTGGCGGCGATCTCCTCGGTGGAGGCGTTCATCTCCTCCGCCGAGGCGGAGAGCGCCGCGGCCGAGGTGTTCACCGTCGTCGAGGTCGTCTTGACCTCACGGGCGATCTCCCGCAGGCTCCCCACCATCTGGTTGAAGGCCGCGGCCAGCTCCCCCACTTCGTCTGCAGTATTCACCGGCACATCGCGGGTGAGGTCACCCTCCGCCACGACGCGGGCCATCACGGCCAGCGAGCGGATCTCCGTCGTCAGGCTCTTGGACATGACGAAGGCCAGGACCATGCCGGCCACGCACGCCAGGAGCCAGGTGATGGCGAAGCTGTAGTCCTGTGGCAGAAATTGCCGCAGCCCGTAGGAAAGGACGGCGGACACCACCGCCGTCACACAGATCACGAAGAGAAAGCCGGCGTACAGTTTCTTGCCGATCGTCGTCACGGATTTCATGATTATCCCTCCCGGCAGGGACCGCGCCACCCGTCCTCTTCCATCTGCGTCATCCCTGGGAGTATCGTTCACCGATACGCGGGTCGTACCATACCGACCCCCCATGCCGAAGTCAAGCAGAAAGCCCCCTGCGCGAGGGAGATAGGACCGCACGACGGTCCCCGAGTTCAGGTCTGGCGGGACAGGCGCGGCTCGGGCTTGCGGTAAATGCGCTCGGCGACATCCACCGGCTCCAGGAGATCCCGAGCCGCCCCCGTGAGCCCCTCCACTTTTCCCAGAATCAGGAATCCCCCGGCGTTCAGGGCCTCGTGCAGAGAGAGGAGCACGCGCTCCTGCAATGCCTCGGTCATGTAGATCAGGACGTTCCGGCAGGCCACGAGGTCGATCCGGCGGAACGGTAGGGGGTCCAGGATGTTGTGTAGCTTGAAGTACACCAAGCTGCGCACCTCGGGGACCACCTGGTAGCGATCGCCGTCCGAGATGAAGTATCGCTGTCGCCAGTGCTTCGGGATATTGGACAGGCTGGGGGCGCGGTAGCAGGCTTCTTTGGCTTGGGTCAGACTCACCGGGTCAATGTCGGTGGCGTAGATCGCGGTGGAATACTGCTGCACTGCCCGCGCCCCGACCTCCCGGAGAAGGATGGCCAGGGAGTACGGCTCCTCCCCGTTGGCGCAGCCCACGCTCCACAGGCGTAGCGCTCGGCCGCCTCCGGCCTGTTTCGCCTCCAGGACGCTCGGGAGAACGAACTCCTGGATGGCGTGGAAGGCGGTCGGATTGCGGAAGAACTGGGAGACGTGGATCGTGAGGGCCCTGACGAGGCGGGCGCGCTCCACCGCATTCTTGCTCACCAACTTGAGATAGGCCCGCAGGGTCGGCGCGCCGCAGGAGCGCTGGCGGACGGTGATCCGGCGAAGGACGCACTTGTCTTTGTATAAGTTGAGGTCGATCCCCCCGGCCTCGAGGACGAGGGTGCGGAGCCCGTCGAATGCGTCCGCTTCCAGCCTGCCCTGGATGCCGGTGCCAACCGTGTGATCGCCAGCTGTGCCGGTGCCAGCCTGGCTTTCACCGCTTCCGTCGGTGCTCGCGATGCTGGCGTCAATGCTCCTGGGCCCAAATCCGCTGGCGCGACTTCGCTCTACGCCTGGGGACATCCCTCCGCCTCGAACGTGTTCAGCCGATGCCCAAACCGGCGTGTGGGGTGCAAGTCCCGTTCTGCCCTCCTAGCGCTTCTTGGGCAACTCCTGCCTGGCCCCTCGGGCCTGGCCGGTGCCCACCATCGGCGCCGCCTGGGAGTCCAGCCCGGAAACCACGCGCAGGTTCTGTTCGAACTCCTTGAGCCGCTCGACCTCCAGCTTCAGCCGGGAAAGCTGCTCCGCTTGTCCCTCCAAGAGCGAGGTGAGCGATCGGTTCTCCCGCTCCAGGTACGCGATCCGAGCCAGGTCCACCTGGCCTCGGAACAGGCTCAAGATGGAGATGGTGGAGCCCGCCACGAAAATGAGGAAGGTCAGGGTGGAGATCAGCAGCAGACGCTTGGGGAGGCGCAGCCGACGCATACGTCCCGCCTCGGTGAAGGCCAGGATGGTCACCGCACCTTGCAGCGCGGTCCTCAGGCGTGCTCGTCGGGCAAGCCAGCCAGTGTAAAGACCCGCGCCCATACCCTCCTCCTTTCCCATTCCCCGTCGCGATGCCCCCCGCCCCACCGCGTCGGGGAATCGGTCATCGTCAACGGCATCCGTCGATCCTATCAGCCGCGCAGGTGATCGAACCCGCCCGCGAGTGGCTCCTCCCGGCCGCTGGCCTGCACCAGCCTGGGAATTGGCTCGCCGGCGAGCATCTCACCAATCCGCGTGACCCGGAGATCCGGCACGGCCTCCGCCAGCAGAGGCTTCGGATCGTTCGCGGCTGTGAACAGGAGCTCGTAGTCCTCCCCGCCTCGCAGGGCGAGATCCAGCGCATCCCGACCGGTGAGCCGTGCCATGACCGTCGCCCCCGGATGAATCGCAATCTGGCTGGCAAGCACACGGGCGGCCACCCCACTCTCCTCGCAGAGGTGACCGACGTCCGAGGCCACGCCGTCGCTGACGTCGATCATGGCCGTGGCGCATCCCACCAGGGCCTGTCCGGCGCGGAGCCGAGGCGTGGGGGTCAGGTGCGCCGTCATGGCCTCCTGGATCAGGGTCTCCTCATCGACACCAAGCCACGCCGGCCTGTCAAGATCCGCGGGCCATTCAGCGCCCGGGCGCAGACCCAGCTCCAAGGCCGCCAGGCCTGCCGCCGACCCGCCCAGCATCCCCGTCACCCAGAGGCCATCGCCCGGCATCGCCCCGGACCGGAGCAGGACGGGTCCACTCGGTGCCGTCCCCACCAGCGTGACGGAGAGGACGAGACCACTCTGTGACCCGCAGGTATCCCCGCCTACGAGGGTGACCGCATGCGTCGCGGCCTCTTCCTCCATTCCGGTCAGCAGGGCCCTCAATTCCTCGAGCGTGGGCCCATCCGGGGGAATGGCCAGCCCCAGGAGTGCGTAGAGAGGATATCCTCCCATGGCCGCGATGTCGCTCACGTTGACCGCCAGGGCCTTCCGTCCCAGATCCCGGGGCCGCCCCCACCGCCGCTGGAAGTGCACCCCTTCCAGCAGCATGTCGGTGGTCATCAGAAGCGTGCGGCCCTCAGGTACCGCCAGGACGGCAGCGTCGTCGCCGATGCCCAGAATGGTTCCGGGCGAACGATGCGCCACCTGTCGCCGAATCAGGCCGATCAGGCCGAACTCGCCCAGGGCCGCCAGCGCGGGATCCATTGAAAAAATCCAATGCCAAATTTCAAACCGACGACCGACAACCGGTCAACGGTCGGTTGTCGGTTGTCGGTTGCCGGATGTCCATTGTCGCTCGCTTCAGAGCGCGACCTGTTCCAAGTCCGCCAGCACCTGCTGCCGGATCGCCTGCACGTCCGGCAGCGCTCGCACCAGCCGTCCGTCCTCGATCAGCGGCTGAAGGAGGGGGTGAGTTCTCCCCCGCAGCAGTCCGGTCGCGGCGCGCCGGCGGGTACCATCTGGATGCGCCCGCAGCGGGCACAGCGGTAGACCGCCTTCCGGCCAGACATCTTCCCGCGCTTGGCAATGGGAACACGGTCCACCTCAACGATGTCCATGGCAAAGTTCAAGACCGGGGCGTTGCTGATGGAGGTGCCGACACCGTAGGCGTCCGCCACCGGGTTCAACTTGAGGATCTCCTCCTCATCCAGGCCCCCGCTGACGAAGAGTTTGACGTGACGGAACCCGCGGAGATCCAACTCCCAGCGGACCTCGCGGAGGATGCCCACCAGATCGCCGCGCCGAGAGGCAGGCGTATCCAGCCGCACGGCATACAGGTCGGGTCCCAGGGCCTGAGCCACCCGCACCGCCTCCATCTTCTCATCGCTGAAGGTGTCGATCAGGACCACCCGTTTGACGGCCCGATCGATGATCTCGTTGAACGCCCTCGCCGCCTCCACCGAATCGCCCAGCATGAGCACGAGGGAATGAGGCATCGTCCCGCTCGGATCCGCTTTGATGAGCTCGGCGCTCTTCACCACCGCCACTCCATCGCAGCCCCCGAGGAAGGCGTTTCGCTCGATCATGGGCGCCAGGGCCGGGTGCATTCGACGGGCGCCGAAGCTCACCACCGAGCGTCCCGCCGCGGCCTTCTTGCACCGGGCGGCCTTGGTGGCGACCCCCGAGGCCTGGCAGAGGAGTCCCAGGAGCGCCGTCTCGTAGTGCGCGAAATCCACGTAGCGCCCTTCGATGGTCAGTACCGGATGCATCGTGCCGAAGAGGGTTCCCTCTGGGAACGCGTGGACCGTGACCGGAAGACCCGTGAGGAGCGTGGCGGCCTCTTCGATGCCGGCCAGGACCCCCCAGGGATATCCTGACGGGAAACTCTTCAGGATCACCTCGGCCACGGCCCGCTTGGTGATCCCCCGTTGCTTGAGGATCTCCAGCGTGCGAAGGAAGTAGACATCGGTGACCTGGCCTGCCTTGATCTCTTCGTCTTTGGCGGTGTGAAACAGCGAATCAGCCATCGCGGTTCATTCCCTCTCCTGTTGGCGACAGCGGGACGACCAAGGTCACGCTTCTTCCTGTCGGAGTTCGCTATCGCTGTCGGCAGCTTCTCCTGCTGGCAGCGCCTCGCTCAGCCGGGCGAATTCCTGAAGCGTCAGCGTCTCCCCCCGCCGACCCCCAGCGATACCGCAGCGCTCAAAGGTGGCGTCCAGCGCATCCGTCGGCCATCCCGCCTGGCGTAGGGCGTTCCGCAGCGTCTTGCGTCGCTGGCCAAAGGCCGCCCGGATCACCCCGAAGAGCCTGGGAGGGCTCGCCACCGACACGCGAGGGGCATCCAAAAGATCGAAACCGACCAGCGTCGAGTTCACCTCCGGGATCGGGTAGAACGCCTCGCGATGGACGGCCAGAACCGACCGGGCCGCAGCCCAGTACTGACAGTGGAGCGTCAGGGCACCGTAGGCCTTCGTCCCCGGACGGGCGGTGATCCGTTCCGCCACCTCCTGTTGGATCGTCAGGTAGAGCGCCTCGAACAACTCCCGGCACGGCAGGAGACGGAGGATCAGGGGGCTCGTGATGTAGTAGGGGATGTTCGCCACCACCCGGATCCGCCCCCGCTCGGGATGCGCTCCGAGATGCCTCACGAAATCGAAGCGGAGCGCGTCGGCTACCGCCACGGTCAGCCGAGGATCACGGCCCAGCGTCTCGGAGAGCGCGGCCGCCAGTTCCCGATCCAGTTCCACGGCGAGGACGCTGGCCCCACGCTGGAGCAGCGCCTCGGTGAGCACCCCCGTGCCGGGCCCAATCTCCACCACCAGGCGTCCGGGTCTGACGCCAGCCGCCGCCACGATGGCGTCGCGCACCCGGGGATCCACCAGGAAATGCTGCCCGCGCGCCGCTTTGGGCCGGAGGCCGCGGCTCGCCAAGAGCGCCCGGGTCCGGGACAGAATTGAAGGCGAGGACAGGGGCGCCCGGGTCACCTGGCGGTAGGTCCTGGGGCCGTCGCCTGTTTGAGGTAGATCCGGGCGAGCCGATGCTTGGGGTCGAGCAGCAGGGCGTGCTCCCACGACTTCACCGCCTCGGTCAGGTTCCCCAGCTTCTGGTGAAGCGCGCCGAGGTTCACATGGGCCTCGACGTAGTTCGGCTTGAGCTCCAGCGCTTTCAGGAGGGAGGCCTTGGCCTCGGCGTACTGGCCAAGCTCGCGACAGCTCACGGCGCGGCGGTTGTGGATGTCGGGGAAGGTCGGGCACAGGCGCAGGGCCTTATCCAATTCCGCGATCGCCTCGGCGTAGAGGCCCAGGTCGTGGTACTTCTTGCCCAGGTCGGCGTGGGCGTTGGCCAGCCTCCCCCGAACCCCCAGGCTCAGCCGATGGGAGGTCGTCGGCTCTCCCACCTCGAGCTTGGACGCCTCCTCCGCCGCCTGATCGTACAGTCCCATCTCGGTCAGGGTCAGGACCAGGTTGAGCCGCGCCTCGGTGTAGTTGGGGTTCAGGCTGAGGGCCCGCCGGAATAACGCCACCGCCTTCTCCGCGGCATTGCGCTGGCCGGCGATGAACCCCAACATGTTGAAGACGTTGGCGTAGGTGGGGGTCTTGTCCGTGATCTGCAGCAGGAGGTCCTCCGCCTCCTCATAGCTTCCCGCCTCAAAGGCGGTGGTGGCCTGCTGCAGCACCTGTCGGAAGTCGCCTGCCATGGTCCGCTGTTCCTGATTGCCTTCAGCCATCAGAGGCCGACGGCCCAACCGATCATCCGTCGCTGTCGCCTGTTCCCGCTTCCGCGATTACCTTCCGCCTGCTACTGAAAGATCTTGTAGTCCTTCATGGTATCCAACACCTCATCCCAGGTCTCCTTGAGACCCACCCACATCCGGTCGACGGGCCCGGGACCCTTGGGCTTGGGCGGGCCGGTTCGAACCAGGGTGAGGGCCAACCGTGCGGCCGCTTGAGGCGCCCATTCGGACTGGGAGTACTCCTGCACCACGCGCTGGAAGGCGGCCCAGGCTTCGTCCTTCTGCTCGAGATTCCAGAGGGACTCTCCGAGGTAGTACAGTGCCGCATCGTCGAAGCCCGCCCCCGGATACTGCGTCAGGAGGCTCTTGAACCTGCCCACGGCGGCCGTGTAGTACCCGTAACCGAAGTAGAAGGTGCCCACATACAGCTCCTTCTCGGCGAGCTTCCGCCGGCATTGCACCCTCCGCTCGCGGGCGTCCGGTGTGTACTGGGAGTCCGGCATCTGGGTGATGAGGAGATCGAACTCGTCCAAGGCCTTCCGGGTGAAGCTCTGGTCCCGGTCCGGGGAGTCGGTCTGGCGGAAATAGGACATGGCCAGATAGTAGTGGGCCTCGTCGGCTCGCTCGTGCTGGGGATGGAGATCGAGGAAGCGCTGGTATTCGGCCCGGGCCTCGTCATACTTCTTGTCCAGGTAGAGCGCCTTGGCCGACGCCAGGCGGGCTCCAGTCACGAGCTCGCTGTCCGGGTACTGGTTCATCAGCCGCTGGAGGTCTTTGCGGGCGTCCTCATACTTGTGGCGGTCCATCGCCCCTTCGGCCGACCGCATCAGCTCCTGGTCGCTCCGCTGGCCCTCCCGCCGCGGGGGCGATCCGTACAGATAGTCGTAGAAAGCACAGCCCTGGAGCAGCAGGCAAAGTCCAAGGAGGAGGGGCCATGCGTGTCGGAGGCGAGGGGAACGGGCCCTCTCGCCGGTGCCGGATCGGCCGAATGCCTGACAAGCGGACATGGGATCGCGCTCCGGTGTGCGAGTTTCGGTCCCCGTCTGGATCGTGTGACCCGGCCGGGCACGGGACGGACTCTCAGAGGCGGTCGAGGAGGCCCGCCGCGCGGTCAGGCGGACTCCGCCTTCTTCTTGTAGAGGATGATGGGATGCGACCGCTGGGTCACCACGTCCCGATTGATGATGCACTCGCTGATCCCCGACTGGGAGGGAAGCTCGTACATGATATCGAGCATGATGTCTTCGAGGATGGCGCGAAGTCCCCGGGCCCCGGTCTCCCGCTGGGCAGCCTCCTCGGCCACGGCCGCCACGGCATCGTCGGTGAAGGTCAGCTTCACGTGCTCGAAGTCGAAAAACTTCTGATATTGGCGCAGGAGCGCGTTCTTGGGCTCCTTGAGGATGCGCACCAGCAGCTTCTCGTCCAGCTCGTGGAGGGCCGCCACCACCGGGAGCCGCCCCACCAGCTCGGGGATGAGGCCATAGCGCAGCAGATCCTCGGGTTGGAGCTGGCTCAACAGATCGCTCACCTTCCGTTCCTTCCGCCCCTGGATCTCTGCACCGAAGCCCACGCGCCGCTCCCCCACGCGACCCTGGATGATCTTGTCCAGCCCCACGAAGGCCCCCCCGCAGACGAACAGGATGTTGGTGGTGTCCACCTGCAGGTATTCCTGCTGCGGGTGCTTGCGGCCACCCTGGGGCGGGACGTTGGCCACCGTCCCTTCCAGGATCTTCAGGAGGGCCTGCTGGACCCCCTCCCCCGAGACGTCCCGGGTGATGGATGGATTCTCCGATTTGCGGGCGATCTTGTCGATCTCGTCAATGTAGATGATGCCCCGCTCGGCCCGCTCCACATCGTAATCGGACACCTGCAGGAGGCGCAGGATGATGTTTTCCACGTCCTCGCCCACGTAGCCGGCCTCGGTCAGCGTCGTGGCGTCGGCGATGGTGAAGGGGACGTCGAGGATCTTGGCGAGGGTCTGGGCCAGCAGGGTCTTTCCGCAGCCGGTGGGGCCGATCAGGAGGATGTTCGACTTGGAGAGCTCCACATCGTCGAAGCTCTGCCGGGCGTTGATCCGCTTGTAGTGGTTGTGCACCGCCACCGAGAGCGTCTTCTTGGCCCGATCCTGGCCGACCACGAACTGGTCCAGGATGGCCTTGATCTCCGCCGGCTTGGCGAGCTGGCTGAGGCCCTTGGACTTCTCCTCCTCCCATTCCTCGGCGATGATGTCGTTGCAGAGCTCGATGCACTCGTCGCAGATGTAGACGGTGGGGCCGGCGATCAGCTTGCGCACATCGTCCTGGCTCTTGCCGCAGAACGAGCACTGGAGCTTGCTGCCACCCTTGACCGCTTTCGCCATCCGCACGCCTCCATCGCGAAGTTGCGGGTTGACTCCAGAGCGCCGGGCCGACTCCCGCCCCGTGGGCGCGTCGCGTTAGGACGTGGCGGGGACCGGGCTGGGTCCCTCCGCCTGCCGCTTGGCCAGCTCCCGGGTGGTGATCACCTCGTCCACCAGCCCGTACTCCTTCGCCTCCTCCGGCGACATGAAGAAGTCGCGATCGCTGTCCTTCTCCACCCGCTCCAGCGGCTGCCCCGTGTGCTTGGCGATGATCCGGTCCAACTCCTCCCGCATGCGCAGGATCTCTTTGGCCTGAATCTGGATGTCCGTTGCCTGGCCCTGGGTCCCGCCGTAGGGCTGGTGGATCATGATGCGGGAGTGCGGCAGCGCCATGCGCTTGCCCTTGGTCCCGGCCGCCAGGAGCAGCGCGGCGCCGCTGGCCGCCTGGCCCATGCAGATCGTCTCGATGGCCGGCTTCACGAACTGCATGGTGTCGTAGATGGCCAGGCTGGCCGTCACCGATCCACCGGGGGAGTTGATGTACACGTGGATGTCCTTGTCCGGATCCTCGGCCTCGAGGAACAAGAGCTGGGCGATGACCAGGTTGGCCTCGCCGTCGTCGATGGGAGTGCCGATGAAGATGATCCGGTCCTTGAGCAAGCGGGAGAAGATGTCATAGGCCCGCTCGCCGCGGCTCGTTTGTTCGACCACCATGGGAATAAGATACATGCTCCCTCCTGTCCTCGATGCCGCCCGCGCCCGAGCCGAGACCGGCATATCGCTTGTGCGTCGCCCGCAGCCTAGGCGGGCGCGATGAACCTCAGCCCGCAGGTCATGCGGGCGTGATGAGATTGTACGCGTCCGTGATCCGTGCCTGCTGATACAGGAATTCCAGCGCCTTGCGCTCCAGCAGCCGGGAGCCGAGTCCCGCGCGGCGACCCGCATCCTCCATGGCGCGTCGCACGGCGCCCCCGCCTTCGGCGGGGTACGCCGACGCCATGGCCTCGATCTCGGTATCCATCTCCGCATCAGTGACGCTAAGGTTCTCCTGCCGTGCCACGGCTTCCAGGAGGAGTGACTCCTTGACCCGCTGCCGAGCCAACTCGAAAGCCCTGGCCGTGAGCGCCTCGGCATTCTCGGCCAGTCCCTGCACCCGACCGCCACTCGCCCGGACCCTGCCCAGCATCTCTTGCAGCAGCGAGGTTGCTTCCGCCTCCACCAGCGCCTCGGGCAGTTCCACCTGGTGGGACGCAGCCAGCTTCTCCAGCAGGGCCCGCTTCAGCTCCGCCTCCTGCTCGCGTGTCTTGCGGGCCTTGAGCTGTTCCCGCAGCTTGTCGCGCAGGGCCGCAACGGAATCCACATCCCCCACCGTCCGGGCGAACTCGTCGTCGAGTTCGGGAACGCGGCGCTTCTTCACCTCTTTGACCGTCACCTTGAACTCTGCCGTGCGTCCCGCCAGATCCTTCCGTGGGTAATCTGCCGGGAAAGTGAGGCGGAACTGTTTGCTGTCGCCCTTCTGCAGGCCGACGACCTGTTCCTCGAAGCCCGGCAGGTACCCGCCGCGCCCCAAAAGCAGGGTCAGGTTCTTCCCGCTGCCGCCCTTGAACGGCTTCCCGTGGGTGGTGCCCTCGTGGTCCAGGACGATCAGGTCCTCTCGCAGGGCCGGCCACCCTTCCATGGGCACATATTCCGCAGCGTCCTCGCGGACGAACTCGAGGGCCCGGTCCACCTCCTGATCCGTCACCTCCACCGCCTTCCGCTCCAGCGTGATGCCGCGGTAGTCCTTCACCTCCACCGGTGGCTTCACCTCCACGATGGCCCGGTAGCGTAACGGCTCCCCGGCGTGGAAGTGAACGTCCTCCACCCGAGGCTGGCTGACCGGTGTGAAGTCCACCTGGGTTAGGGCCTGGCGGTACGAGTCCGGGATCAGCTCCCGGAGGACCTCCTCCTGGAGGTCCGATTGGAATCGCCGCTGGATGATCTCGGGAGGGACTTTACCTTTCCGGAACCCGGGGATGTGGGCCTTCCGGCTCAATTCCTTGAGGGTCGCCTCCATCGTCGCGGCAACTTGCTCGGGGGGGAGTTCCACCTGGAGTGCGCGCTTGGACGGACTCAACTCTTCAACGGTGACTTTCATGAACCCTCAAGGTATCTCAGGTATCTGACGACTGGGTTGGTGCGAGAGGGGGGAGTTGAACCCCCACGGGTCGCCCCATCCCGCCCTAAACGGGACGCGTCTGCCATTCCGCCACTCTCGCCGTCGGTCCTACTGACTCGCGGGGGTGCCGGCTC
>JBIOJT010000138.1:0-11010 GCA_044451055.1 Methylomirabilales bacterium (SeqCode) | reverse complement strand
GAGGAGATGCATGCCTTCCCCCCTGACCCCCCGCCTGAGCGCGCAACACCGACCCTGACAACAACCCTGGCCAACCGCTTTCATCAGAGCCAGGCGACCCTGGATGGTACCGACGAGAAGGGCAATGCCATACTAACATGCGTCCACGGCCCCACGGGCACCGGGGGTCCTCGGCGAGCTTTCGCCAGCGCAGCGACTCGCGGGCTTCGGGTCCGACGCTTGCCGGTCTGATCGGCAATTATTGACTTCCGCATAACTTTACAGTGCCATCCTGGACGCGGACACGACGGCCCTCCCCACCTATGGCCACCAGGAGGGGGTCGCGGTGGGGTACATCCCCAAGCGGCGGCACGGCAAACCCTCGTACGCTCCGATGCTTTCCAGCGAAGGCCGAGTGGGACTCTCGCTGGGGGCCGAGCTACGCGCAGGCAATGTCCATGCTTCCACCGGCGCCTGGCCCTTCTTGGAGCGCATCCTGGCGAAGCTCCCCTCTTCCATTGCCGCCACCCGCACCCGGGTGCGGCTCGATGCGGCCTTCTACGACAAGGCGATTGTCCACCCCCTCGACGAGGCGCGCCTGGGCTACACCATTGTCGCCCGCATGACCCAGCCGCTCCGTCGGCGCATGGTGGCCGCCCGCTACCACGAGTTTGCGCGGGGGTGGGAAGCGGCCGACTTCGCCTACGCCCCGTTCCACTGGAAGGGCGAGCATCGCTTCATCGCGGTGCGGCGGCCAGCCGCTCTGGAACCCGAGGACATCCAGCGGCGGCTGTTCACCTTCCGGCGCTACACCCACCATCGGGCCCTGGTCACCAACCTCTCCATCACCCCGGAGGCCGTCTACCGCTTCTACTGCGACCAGGGATTTCAGGAATTGCTCCTCCGGGAGTTCAAGGACTCCTACGCCCTGGCGCACATCCCGACCCGGAGCTTCTGGGCCAACGCCACCTACATGGAGATGGTCCTCTGGGCGTACGATTTGGTCCTGGCCTTCCAGCGTCTGTGCCTTCCCGAGGAGGTGCAGGACTGGAATATCTCCACCCTGCGGCGGGAGCTGTGGTGGTTACCGGCCGAGTGGGTCAGACACGGTCACCGGAACATCCTCTGGCTTCCCGCCAAATACCCCAACAAGGAACTGTTCGACAGGATCCAATCGGCCGCCTCCAAGGTCGAACCACTCATCTGACCCGATTTGCAACACTCTTTCCGTCTCGTACCTCGGGAGGGTATCCGAGTTAGCCGTTTTTCAGGAACTGTCTGCGATTCGCTGGTAAGACATCGAATTCAAAGATCGGAAAGGAACGGCTAACCAGAGAAGAAATCTTCTGCAGCGCCACCATCGCACGAAGGTACCGTAACATGCGGTGATGCCTGGGCAGCTGCACCTCTTGATAATCAGATCTTCAACACCCTTGTGGAACGGCTAGAGATTCGCCCTGCTTGGGGAAGCAACCAGGACTCGAACCAGACCCCACAAAACGTTCTCAACATCTTTCGTGGACGGCTGGGTTAGTGAAACGGGGGGCTTTGCTCTCGTAGACTGTCGACCCCGTTCTGTCGCCCCTGTTCTTGACGTGCGTGCAAGTATTTGATATTATCGATACACAATATTGCTTCTCGATAGAGATACAGACGGATGCTGCGGGAACTGTTCCTGGGATTCATCCGCATCCACATTCTCTTCCATGCCGCCGAAGCGCCGGTCTTCGGCGTGGCCCTCATGGCCGAGCTGGGCCGCCACGGCTACCAGATCGGCCCCGGGACCCTCTACCCCATCCTCCACGGGCTGGCGCGCGACGGCTATCTGCACCAGGAGGGGGAGGTGGTGAACGGAAAGGTCCGGAAGTACTACCGGATCACCCCGGCCGGGCGGCGGATCCTCGCCCGGGCCCAGGCGCAACTCCGCGAGCTCGTGGCCGAGGCGCTCCCGGGGGGTCCGCCAGCGGAGCGGCCAGCGCGCCGCGGGCGGCAGACGCCGGCCCACTGACGGGCGCGCGCGCCGACCAGCTGCCTCGGCGACCGGGACACTGTGAGGACGCGCGGCCTCCTGGCGCTTGTGCCGAGACGACCCGCATGACGAAAGAGTGCCCACATGCCTGAGGGAACGCATGGTCCCACGGAGGCGTCGGGGCCCCGTCCCGACGCCCACCGCCTGCGGGAAGTCGCCGGGTTCTTCCTGAAGCTGGGCTTCATTGCCTTCGGCGGCCCCGCGGCCCACATCGCCATGATGGACGACGAGGTGGTCCGGCGGCGGGGGTGGGTGACGCGCGAGCAGTTCCTCGACCTCCTGGGCGCGGCGAACCTGATCCCCGGCCCGAGTTCGACGGAGCTAGCGATCTACCTGGGCCGCCGCCGGGCGGGGTGGCCGGGGCTGCTCCTCGCCGGGATCTGTTTCCTCTGCCCGGCCATGGTGCTCGTGTTGGCCCTGGCCATGGCGTATGTCCACTTCGGGACGCTCCCCGAGGTGGGCTGGCTCCTCTACGGCGTGAAGCCGGTCATCATCGCGATCGTGCTCCAGGCCCTCTGGAATCTCGGGCGCACGGCCGTGAAGGGGCCCCTCACGGCGGTGGTAGGCGTCGCGGCGGTGGCGCTCTCCTTCCTGGGTGTGAACTTGCTGGTGATCCTGTTCGCCAGTGGCCTGGTCCTGCTCGCGGTGGCGACCCTCCGCGGGGCCTCGGGCTGGCTGGCCAGCGTGGCAGCCTGGGCCGGGTCGGGCCTGCTCCCGCCGGTCGCCTCGGCCGTCCCCGCGGGTGGGTTGGCGGCGCCGGTCAGCCTGTGGCTCCTGACTGGCGTCTTCCTCAAGGTCGGGGCGATCCTGTTCGGGAGCGGCTACGTCCTCCTCGCCTTCCTCCGGGCGGACCTGGTCCAGCACTTCGGCTGGCTGACGGACCAGCAGCTCATTGATGCGATCGCCGTGGGGCAGGTCACCCCGGGGCCGGTGTTCACAACGGCGACGTTCATCGGGTATCTCGTGGCGGGGCTCCCGGGTGCCCTCCTGGCCACCGTGGGCATCTTCTTCCCCTCCTTCGTGCTGGTCGCCGCCACCTATCCCATCATCCCGAAGCTCCGCCAGTCCCGCTGGACGGCGGGGTTTCTCGACGGGGTCAACGTGGCCTCCCTCGGGTTGATGGCCACAGTCACCTGGCAACTGGGACGCGCCGCGCTGGTGGATGCCGTCACGGTCGGCCTAGGGGTGGTGGCGACCCTCCTGGCCTTCCGGCTGCGGATAAACTCGGCCTGGCTCGTCCTGGGGGGTGGGCTCGTCGGGTTGGCTGTCAAGCTCCTCGGCTAAGGTCCCTCCCGGGCCGCCGGCTGCGTACTGCACCTCGCGACCCGAAGAACTCCCCAAAAAAATCTCTTGCATTTCCAGTCGACTGGAAGACCTATATTGCCTGCGAGCGGTGAGAAGCGCTCTCAGGAGGAGGCGGCCAATGCGGATCGGTGAGCTAGCCCGGGTATGCAGCGTCAATCCCAGAACCATCCGGTACTACGAGGTCTTTGGACTCTTGCCCAAACCCACTCGGGCCTTTTCCGGGCACCGTGTCTACTCCGAGAAGGACCTCCAGCGCCTGCGGTTCATCCGCCGCGCGAAGCAGATCGGCCTCCCCCTGGCGGGTATCCGGCAGATCACCACTTATGCCGACACCGGGAGCTGCCAGCACCTGCGCCCCCGCCTCAAGGAGTTGATCGCCGGTCAACTCGCCGAGATCGAGGGCCGGATCAAGGATCTCCAGGCTCTGCGGCGTGAACTGCAAGGACACTATGCGTCCCTGTGCCGACCTCAGACACCCCCGCGAAGCGACACGGGCTGCTCGTGCCTGGATGGGTCATCCGAGAAGACTGTGATTCTCCCGAGGACCGCTCTGGTCAAGCGACCTTTGAGGGGAAAGTCGTGACCGAAAGGAGGTGAGCGAAATGGCCAAGCGGGTCACCAAGAAGAGCCAGGCGCCCAAGCCGTCAGCCGGCAGCAACTGCGGCTGCGGGTGCGTGCCAACGACCAAGAAGTAAGACGATCGCTCGTGGCAGCCGAGGCCGGGACCATGACCTGGGCCCGGCCTCTGGCCTGCTCACGGACGCCTAGCGGCACCACCATCCGGCGGATGGCTTGCTCCGTCCGGCCGGTGACCGTCACCTCCATCATCAGGCCACCGGGCACGACAGCCGACTTGACCTCGGACCGCAACGTCACGCCGTTCATGTCAATGAGGTGCTGGCGCAGGCGCTCGAGGTTGACCTCGCTCCAGTCGGTGGCGGGATCCGCCTCCAGGATCCGCACGATCTCCTGGATGGCGCCGAAGATGTCTTATCCTGGCAGCGTGGGGATACACTGCCCCGGGACCTGCCCCATCATCTGCTGTATTTGCCCTCCGAGCACCGGCATCTGCTCTGCCTGGCTCCCAGTACTCCCTAGGAGGACGCCGACGACCAGCGCACCGGCCACTACTAGACCCCCCTTGAACATCGCGCCCCCCTTTGAGTGGTCCGGGGAGATCGCCCACTGGTCTCATGGGCTCCTTGGGGGTCCCCTCGTCCCTGCCCTTACTCAGACGCGTGGCCCTTCCGCACCTCGTCCAGCTCTTCCTTCAAGTACCGCAGTCGCCGCTCGAGGATCTCGCGCTCTTCGTCCAGCCCCGCGATGTACTCCTCCCGGGTCAAGAACTCCCGGCGGCCGCCGCGCGGCGAGTCTTCTCGTTCCGAGTGGCACGAACACTCCTGGCGGCGCTCCTGGCAGCCGCAGTGATGATGGCCGTGGTGATGGCCATGGCACGAGCAGTGATGGTGGTGACCGCAGCAGCAAGACATGTTGGCCCTCCTTTCGCGTTCCTCTCCCCGCGAAGGTAAGTGGAACGGTTTGCCGCGAATCCCTCCATCCGGCGAGATTGCCGGCTTCGGGGACAGCAAGCCATGGTGGCGATCGAATGCCGAGCGCCGGTGCGATTACGCATGCGGACCCCGCCCCACGGGCAGACTAAAACACAGGCGTGGGCACATCCGCCCAGGCGGTATCCTTGGGGAGATCCTTCACCTCCCGGATGGTCAGGGTGTGCACGTCCACATCCAGCATGAACTGCGGGGATCGCTCCGCCCCGATCGCGAAGACCTCCAACGGCTCTTGGCCTGGCGCCCCAGAGATCGCCACGAACACCAGCCGCCGCTCCTGCCCGGACGCGATCGCAGGACCTGAAGCCGGATGCATCGCGTGCCCGCCTCCAGTCAGGTGGCCGAACGGGTGGAGGATCCAGTCGGTGATCATCTGCACCGTATGATGCTGCTTGTAGAGCCGCCACTCGCCTCCCGTATCGGCAACCAGGCCCTGCATGATGTAATTGGGGGGCAGGAAGTAGACCAGGTACCGCTGGCCGGCTTCCACCCGTGCCCGAACCTCCGGGAGGCTCAGAATGTCCGGCAGTCTGTGCTCCATCATCAGGACGTCATCCGGGTTGACGGCCAGAGCAACGACATTGCCATCGGTCCAGACGGGGAGATGGCCCACCGTGTAGGCCCGCAGGGCAAAGGCGCCACCAAGGACCAGCGCCCAGACGAGGACAAAGCTCGCCGCCTTTCCCGCCGTGGTTCTCGGCATAACCCGTTGTTCGATGCTTCGTGGCAGGAACATCCCGGTCTTTTCCCTATACGCCGCGTACGTCTCCGGATAGGCCTTCAGCATCCGCCTTTCCTCGTCCACGGCAAGGCGGGAGTAGAGGAGCATCATCACGAGCCAGAGAACGACCACCAGGAATCGCGGCCAGAGGATGGACAGGCCGAGGCCCGCCATCCCCAGGGCGAGGTACTGCGGATGCCGGAGGACGGCGTACAAGCCCTTGAGGGCTGCGCCCTTCTTCAGCAGCTTGTGGGCGTACACCTGCACTGCGCAAGCAAGAAAGACCACCATGCCTACGACCAAGAGGACCGATCCCAGGACGCGGATGAACTGGAGCAACGCATCCGGCGGCACCACCATGTGCGGCAGGAAGAAGGCGCTGAGCCAGCGGGTCGCCGGATACCTTCCCGCCGCGACGAGCAGCGGATTGAACACCGAGTAGAACAGCCCGGCAAAGGGGCTGATCATGATCAGGAACTCCAGCGCGATGATGAAGTACAACACGATCGCACTCGAAAAGAGAGCCTTCGACTTTTCCATTTGTACCTCCATGCTCGAGACCTCCCCAGTATCTCAGCCCTCCGGTTGGATCCGGGGCCTTGTCCGCTCCGACGGCAGGCGTCGTGGCGGCGCCAGCCGTCCAGCCCCTATTCTGCTCGGAGAGCCACGATCGGGTCCAAGCGGGCGGCGCGGCGGGCGGGGTAGGCGCCGAAGAAGATGCCCACGGCCGCCGCGACGCCAAACGCCAGGAAGATCGCCGCGGATGAGACGGCCGTGGGCCAGCCGGTGACGCGGCCGAGGATCGCCAGGAGCGCCCGGAGCTTGTTGGCGGTCACCGCCCTGAGCGCGATCCGGGAGCCTTTCAGAAAACGCATTCCCTCCCCCTCTTAAAAAATCAGCACTGAGAGCAGCGCGGTGATGCCGACGATCACCAGGAGATCGACCTTCCAGCGAAGAGCGAGGAAGGCCGCAGCGGCCAACCCCCAGGTCTTCCAATCGTTCAAGGAGGCCTGGCCAAACTGCCAGAGGACGAAGATGAGCAGTCCGATGAACCCGGCCAGGACGCCCCGGATCATCCATTGGACGGTCCGGAGCCGTTTGATCCGATCGAAGTGAGGCACCGTCCCGACCAGGACCAGGAACGAGGGAAAGAAGACGGCGAGGGTGGCCGCAGTCGCCCCGATCAGCCCGCTCACGCGGTAGCCGACGAAGGTGGCGGTGATCATGATGGGGCCCGGCGTCACCTGGCCCAAGGCGATGCCGTCGATGAACTCCCGCGTGGTGAGCCAACCCAGTCGCCCCACCACCTCCTGCTGGATCAGCGGGATCAGGGTGAAGCCGCCGCCAAAGGCGAGGACGCCCAGCTTCATCAGGAGCAAATTGAGCTGCGCCAGTACGGGATCGCAGGACCGAGGACCCAAGACCAAGCCCATCCCGACGACTGCGGCAATCCCCCACCCCCACTTGCTCATCGCTTCGCCTCCGGGGCCTCTGCAGCGGCGGCTCCAGCGAACCGATAGAGGGGGGTGGCAAGCACGGCCGTTCCAAGGAGGACGAGCAGGAAGTTCACCTTCAGCAGCATCGCCACCAAGGCGAGTGCGGCCAGAAGAAAGCCCTGCCATCCCTGGAGCGTCGTCCGGCCGAGGGTGAGGCAGGCGTTCAGCACGATCGCCACCACGAGGGCTCCCAGCCCCCGGAAGAGGGCCCGGACCAGGGAGAGGGACCCCGCATGGAAGTAGAGAGCGGCGAGCACGGTCATCGTAACGAAGGCTGGCAGGACGAAGCCGGTTGCCGCCACCAACGCCCCCGGAATCTTCCGCAGACGATACCCGGTGTACGTGCACATCTGGACCATCGTGGCGCCGGGGATCACCTGACAGAGAGCCATGCCTTCATTAAACTCTTGTTCCGAGAGCCACCGCTGCTTGCCGACTAGATCGCTCTTGAGATAGGCCATCATGGCCGGGCCACCGTACGCTGTGGCCCCGAGGCGCAGGAAGGCCAGGAAGAGTTTTCCCAGGGAGAAGTCCGGCATGCGATGCGCTCCTGTTCTAGCCAGTAATCCCGAGAGCCATTACAGAGAGAACGATCGAGAGAAGTTTCCTTTTCATCGGCATCATAAGTCTCAGGGCCCCGGGCGGCCGGATGGACCGCGTCCCTTCCACCGAGGGCGCCCGGCCTCATCCCGAAGCTCCAGGACGGTTTCATTCCGCCGATTCGTGATCCGAGCCGCCACTAGGTGCAGGTTCCCTCGGGGGTCCATCATTTTCGAACCTTCGACGATGAGGGAATCCCCGTTCTGGATGTCCGCATGCAACTCAGCCAGATACCAGCCCGGGCCTAACATCACGGTGAAGGTTTCTCCCATAGTTTCCAAGCGGAAAGTCGAAGGGCCGCCTCGAGAGATGATACTCACCTGGGTCGCCGTGCCAGTCACCTGAATGACTGTGTTGCGGTCAAAGCCAGGATTGATGGGGGAGCCCCACCACCAGCCCTGGGCCGCGGCCGGCACAGGGACCGCCAGCGTCACCCCTACAAGAGCGCCAGCGAGGAGAAAGGCCGCGATCCGCGGATGTATCAAGTGCCCCTGTGAAGGATGGCGCCAGAGCCAGGAGATTGCATGACGCATGGCCTCTCCAATCCGCAGTAGGAGACCGAGGAGGAGCGCTAAGCAGATGGCTGCCCAGACAAGCCATTCGACCAACGCGCCTATTATCAACAGACCTGCAAACATGACTGGCTCCGTTCTCCCGCTGGTGGAAGGCCTCGGGGTACTGGGGGGGAGGTCTTCTTCCCCTCCAGCGATTGACATGGTCACCAGCGAGGGCCGAACCCCATCCGGGGACCCATCCCCATGGGGCCCATGCCCATCCCGGAACCGAAGCCGCGGCCGGGTCCAAATCCAGGACCGAACCCCGGTCCCATTCCAGGCCCGGAGGCTGGAAGCTGCGCCCGCTGCTCAGACGTCAGCACCTCGGCCACCGCAGTCCATGCCGCCAGCGCCTTCTCCTGCATCTGCGCTTGGAGTCCCGTGGTCTCCTTCTGTTTCGTGGCGATCTTGGCCTTGTCCAGAGTCGGCTCCCGGAACAGCGCCTGGAGCTCGCCTGCCTTCGTGAACATCTCTGTGCGGAGCTTGGCCATCTCGGCGAACTGATCCCTCTGGATCTTCTGGATCTTCGCGGTCTGATCGGCGCTGAGATTAGTGCTGGCCAGGTCGAGGCCATTCCCTGGCCCATAGCCGAAGGGCCCGACGCCGCGCCATGACTCCCACGCAAAGGCCGCCGTGGCCGTCAACGCAAGAGCCCCCACCAACCCGAGTGCTACCATCGTGCCTTTCATTATCGTTTCCTCCTTGCCGCATCTGCGTTTGTGAGTGTTCGGTTCTACCGGGGGATAGAGCAGGGTTCGTGCCACGGTATCGCACAATGGAGAGCGTCGGGGCGTTCGCCGAATGCAAGCTGCGTTGGCGCGAGGTTACAGAGGTGATCGGCCGGGGAGAATCTGCGCCGGCTGGCGACGCCGGATCTCAAGGACTGCGGATCTCGCAGTCCCTACTGCGGATTCGGCACGAGTGGTTAGGTGGCTATTCGTCCTGCTCCTGCTCGGCAGAAATTCCGTACTCCTTTAGGCGGGCGTACAGGGTCCGGAGACCGATGCCTAGTTGCTCGGCTGCTTTGCGGCGATTCCCCTCGTGGGCACTCACCGCGGCCAGGATGGCTTCGCGCTCCAGCTCCTTGAGAGTCTTCGGGGCGGCGGTGGGTGTCGGGACGGCCTGTGAAAGGTTGAGGTGAGCCGGAACGATGCGGTCTTCGCGGCAGAGGATCACGGCTCGCTCGACGACATTCTGGAGTTCACGAATGTTGCCGGGCCAGACGTACTCCTGGAGGAGCAGCACTGCTTCCTCAGAGAAGCTCGTGGTCCGCTTGCCCAGCCGTCGGCTCACCTGCCGAAGGACATGCTCGGCCAGCGGCACGATGTCGGCGGGACGCTCGCGGAGCGGCGGCAGGGTGATGGGAAAAACGCTGAGGCGGTAATAGAGATCCTCGCGGAAGGCCTTGGCGCCCACCATCTGCTGGAGATCCCGGTTCGTCGCCGCGATTACCCGGACGTCTACTGTCACCGTCCTCGTCCCACCGACCCGTTCCAGGGTGCGCTCCTGCAGGACTCGGAGGAGCTTTGCCTGAAGGGCCGGACTCATCTCCCCGACCTCATCCAGGAGCAGGGTCCCACCGTGGGCCAGCTCGAAGCGGCCGCGCCGCTGGGCGACAGCGCCGGTGAAGGCGCCTCGCTCGTGCCCGAACAATTCGCTCTCCAGCAGGGTCTCGGCCAAGGCGGCGCAGTTGACCGCCACGAAGGCCTGATCCGCCCGGGGGCTCCAGTGATGGATTAGCCGGGCGATTAGTTCCTTGCCGGTCCCGGTTTCGCCCGTCAGCAGCACGGTGGAATCGGCCGGAGCCACGGAGCGGGCCAGGTCCAGGGCCGCCTGCATCTTCGGATTGCCAGCGATGATCTCTCCAAAGGGGAAGACCGCCTCGGTCGCCTGCCGAAGAGTAGCCGCTTCGTCCGCCACGCGGCGCTCCTCCAGCACCCGCCGGACGGCCAGGCGTAGCTCATCGGGATTGGCCAGCGGCTTCAGCAGGTAATGGGCTGCCCCCTTGCGCATCGCCTCGACGGCACCTTCCACGGTCCCGAACGCGGTCAAGAGGATTACCGCCGTCTCCGGATCGTCTCGCCGCACCGCCTCCAGGACCTCCAGGCCGGAGATCCCGGGCATCTTCAGGTCGGTGATGATCAGGTGGTAGTGCGCTTGGCGACGAGCTGGAGTGCCTCCTCGCCGCTGGCGGCTGCCGTCACGTCGTGCCCCTCGTCCTTCAGGACCGACGTGACCAGGAGGCGCATCGCCGGCTCATCGTCTACCACCAGGACACTTGCTTTCCCTTTAGCCATGGGCGGAAGCCTCCAGCGGGAGCGTCACCTTGAACACTGTTCCCTCTGGGCCGGTCTGGGTCACCCGGATCGTTCCTCCGTGCGCCTCCACGATCTGCTTGCAGATCGCCAGGCCGAGCCCCGTCCCCTTCGTCCGGGTTGTGTAGAACGGCTCAAAGATCTGCGGGAGATCCGCCTCCGGGATCCCCGGCCCCGTGTCCTCCACACTGATCTCGACTGACATCCCATTGTGCATCAGAAGTGGTGACGCGGGCAGACTGACCTTGTCTCCTGACTGTGGGCTCTGAGACTTCGCAGTGATCGTGAGCGCGCCGCCCTTGGGCATTGCCTGGAGGGCGTTGAGTACGAGGTTGCTGAAGAGCTGCTTTATTTGTTCTGGATCGGCCATCACCCGGGGGAGCGCATCCGTGGCCTCCATGCGGGCCTTCACGCCGACGGCATCTGCCGCCGGTTGGGCCAGG
>JBIOJT010000137.1:0-11101 GCA_044451055.1 Methylomirabilales bacterium (SeqCode) | reverse complement strand
GAGAAGCGCCTCACCTGAGCCGAGAGAGGGCTGGCGTTGGGCCTTCTGCGGGAGTCCTAGCACCCGCCGGTGAGTCAGGTTGGCTTTCATGCGGAAAGCGCCCGGGCGATCCACCGGCGACATCCTCGGCCTCCCCCGGGATTTCTTCTCCTGTCCCGACCCACCTACCAGTACTGCATTGCCTCGCGGAACACGCGCTGCATCTCCACGGACCCTACCGTCCGAGGCGAACCGTCGAGGAGCCGCTGTTGCTTCAGGGCCCCCTCGGTCAGAGCAGGAACATCCGCCTCGGAGTAGCCGAGGGCCCGGAGGCCGTTGGGGACACCGACGTCCCGCATCAGGGCGATCAGCGCGCCGGGAAGCTCCATGGCCGCATCCACGAGGGGCATCCCCTCGATGCGTGCCCCCAGCAGGTGGGCGGCCCTGGCCTGCCGTTCCGGGCAAGCCGGCGCCGTGAACCGGAAGGCGGCCGGCGCATTCACGATGCAAGAGATGCCGTGCGGGACCAGCGGCTCCTTGACGGCATACCCCGGTGGAAGATAGTCCCGCACCATCCCGGCCACCGGGTACCCCATGGCGTGCGGGAGGTGAACGCCCGCATTGCCGAACCCGATGCCGGCATAGGTCGAGGCCAGGAGCATGGACGTGCGGGCTTCCAGGTCGTGGCCGTTCAGGACGGCCCGACGCAGGTATTTTCCCGCCAGCTCGATGGCCTTCTCGCTCCACAAATCACTGATCGGGTTGGCCCCGATGTACCCGGGCCGTTCGGCCGGCGATGGCGGTCGCGGCCTGACGTCGTATGGCTTGCACGTGAAGGACTCGATGGCGTGGCACAGGACGTCGCACCCCGACGCCGCGGTGACCTCCGGAGGCATGGTCACCGTGTTCATGGGGTCGATCAGGGCCAGGGTCGGCCGGAGGTATCGGTGTGAGACGCCGGTCTTCACCTTCAGGTCGAGGAGATCCAGGACCAGGACCGGCGTGCTCTCGCTGCCCGTGCCGGCCGTCGTGGGGATCGCCACCAGCGGCTTGAGGGGGCCGGGGATGGGACGCCCCTCACCGATGGGCTTGTTGAGATAGGTCGCGAGGGGAGCGGGATGCACCGTGAAGAGGTTCATCCCCTTGGCGGTGTCGATCGCGCTCCCACCGCCCAGGGCGACGAAGGCATCCGGCTGCGCGTCCCCGGCGACGGCGACCGCCTCGGCCAGGGACCGGTCCGTCGGCTCCACGTGGACACCGTCATACACGCTCACAGCGACGCCGCCGCCCTCGATGATCAGCCGGACCCGAGCGGCGAGCCCGATCTCGACCAGTCGCCGATCCGTCACCAAGAGGACCCGCTTCACCCCGAGGCGCTTCAACTCGAAGGGAAGTTCCTCCGTCGCGCCCACGCCGAACTTGATGGGCACGGTTTCCATGGGAATGATGGTCTCGGTCGGCACATCCATGGCGCAGATCACCTCCCTCCTGCGGACCGGGGACCGGGGCCTCCTCGCCCCTCATGGCCTCGCAGCCACCCCCCTCACTCCGCCTTCTTCGCCCGTTCGCGGAGAACGTATTTCTGAATCTTCCCCGTCGCGGTCTTCGGCAGGGGGCCGAAGACGATGTGCTTCGGTACCTTGAACCGGGCCAGGTTCTCACGGCACCACTGGATGAGGTCCTCCGTCGTGACGGGACCGGCGCCCGGCTTGAGCGTCACGAACGCGCATGGACTTTCGCCCCATTTCTCATCGGGCCGGGAGACGACCGCCGCCTCCATCACGGCGGGGTGACGGTACAGCACCTCCTCCACCTCGATGGAAGAGATGTTCTCGCCCCCCGAGATGATGATATCCTTGGAGCGGTCCTTCACCTCCATGTACCCGTCCGGATGCCAGACGGCGAGGTCGCCGGTGTGGAACCAGCCACCGCGGAAGGCGTCATCCGTGGCTCTCCGGTTCTTGAGGTAGCCCTTCATCACGGTGTTCCCGCGGAGCATGACCTCCCCCATGGTCCTGGCATCCCTGGGCACGGGCGTCATCGTCAGCGGGTCCGCGACCATCATCTCTTCCAGGGTAAGATACCCGACTCCCTGGCGGGACAGGCGGGCCGCCCGCTCTTGCACGCCGAGCCCATCCCACTCCGCCTGCCAGGCGCAAACCGCGGAGGGCCCGTAGGATTCCGTCAGGCCGTACAGGTGCGTCACGCGGAAACCCATGGACTCCATGGCTGCGACCACCGTCGACGGGGGAGCGGCACCGCCCGTGGCTACCTCGACGGTGTGCTCGAACCGCTCCCTCACCTCTACCGGAGCATGGATGAGCGTCGAAAGTACGATGGGCGCGCCGCACATGTGGGTGATGCCGTGCTTCTTGATCGCAGGGAAGATCCGGGCAGGGTCCACCCTTCGCAGGCACACGTGGGTGCCGCCCACGGCCGTGACTGCCCAGGTGTAGGTCCACCCGCTGCAGTGGAACATGGGCAGCGTCCACAGGTAGACGGACCGGGCCGACAGGCCGAAGGTCAGGGCGTTTCCCAGCGCGTTCAGATATGCGCCGCGGTGGCTGTACACGACCCCTTTGGGGTTTCCCGTCGTGCCCGAGGTGTAGAGCAGGCAGATCGCCTGCCACTCGTCCGCAGGCCCCTGCCAGTCGAACTCGGGGTCACCTTCCTGGAGAAATGCCTCGTAATCCTTCTCCCCAAGGGGCTTCCGACCCCTATCGTCCGCGTACGGCGGATCGTCGATGTGGATGACCGGAATCTTGCGCGGGGCGAGGGCCAGCGCCTCCTCGATGGTCACGGAGAACTCCGTGTCCGCGATGAGGAGCTTGGCCTCCCCGTGCTCCAGGATGAAGGCGATCGACCGAGCATCCAACCGGTAGTTGAGGGCATTGAGCACGCCGCCCACCATGGGCACTCCGTAATGGGCCTCGAGCATCGCCGGGACGTTGGGGGCCATGACTGCCACCGTGTCACCGACCCCGATCCCGCGGCGGGCGAGGGCCGAGGCCAGCCGCCGACAGCGGGCACAGAACTCGGCATAGGTGAACGTCTGATCGCCATGGATGATCGCGGGCTTCTTCGGGTACACGGCGGCAGAGCGCGCCAGGAAAGACACGGGGGTCAGGGGGACATTGTTCGATGGCCCCCGATCCAGGTCCACCTCATAAGGATTCATCGGTCCCGGCCCTCATTGCAGACAGCGCGTCAGAGCGCGCTCAAGAGATGGCCGCCGTCCACGGTGATGACAGCCCCGGTCATGTACCGCGACGCATCGGAGGCCAGGAGCAGGAGCGCGCCGTCGAGGTCGCGCGGCTCGCCCACGCGACGCTGCGGAATACGCCGGATCATAGCCTGACCGGCCTCGCTCTCGAAGAAGCCGCGGTTGAGATCAGTCCTGATGTAGCCGGGCGCGATGGCATTCACGCGGATCTTGTGCCGCGCAAGCTCCAGCGCCAGCACCTTCGTGAGGTGGATGAGCCCAGCCTTCGATGCACAGTACTCGGGGAGTCCTCCGACCACCCGGAGGCCGAGGATGGATGCGATGTTGATGATTCCCCCGCCCTGGCCATGGGCGACCATGCGCCGGGCCACCTCCTGCGCGACAAGCCATGCCCCCTTGAGGTTGGTGTCCACCACCCGGTCCCAGTCGTTCTCATCGTGCTCGAACAGGGGCTTGCTGACGACGACACCCGCGTTGTTGACGAGCGTCGTGATCGGGCCCATGTCCGCTTCCGCCCTCGCGACCGCCTCGCGAACGCTGGCAGCATCCGTCACGTCGAGGGTCACAGCGGTGGCGCTCCCGCCAAGGCCACGAATCTCCTTGGTCGCGTCGACTAGCTTTTCGGCCGAACGTGCCGCCACCGCGACAGCGGCGCCCGCCTTGGCCAACGTCACCGCAAAGTGACGGCCCAGGCCGCTGGATGCGCCCGTGACCAGAACTCGCTGCCCCTCAAGCGTGAATGGATTGGGCATCAGTAAGAGTAGGCTTTCTCGGTTCGTGGATATTCAGTCCTGGAGTCCAGCCACCCATTTGGCGTACTCGAAAGCGGCCCTGGAGTCGTAGGAGCGGAAGATCGCCAGCTTTTCTGCCTCGATGGATCCCTCGGCATGAACCGCCAGAACCTCCTGGTAGCCGCCGAAGTCGGAGGCGGTGAGATCTCGGACCATTTTGAACGCCTGCAGGCGTTTGTCCCCGGAAATCCCTTTCTTGCCCGCCAGGTATTTCTTGACGTAAGGACCGATCTCCGAGCTCTGGAGGTCCCGGCCGGATGGCGCCGTGACCACCAGCCCGCCGCTGATGTCCTGGACCCACTGCACCGCTTGATGATACTGGCTGGCGAAATGATGCTTGGCGATGTTCACCAGCATCTGGTTTGGTGCGGCGATGCCCGGCTCCATCACGCGACACTGCAGTGCAGCGTGGTGCGTGAGGGCTCGCAGCGTTTCGGCGTAGCTGATCAGGTGGATCATCTTCTCACGGACATGCGAGACCTTCTCCAGGCCATTGTACTCAGCCATGAGCCGCGCGCAGCCCACCAGGAGATCCACCAGCGGCAGCTTGTAGGAGATGGCAGTGAAGCGGTGGAATTCGACAAAGGTGAGGGCCAGCGGTCCCGCGTACTGCCACTCTCCTTTCAGGAACACCCGGTCCCACGGGACCAGCACATCATCGAAGATGGTCAGGGTCTCCATCATGCGATGCTGGCCGCTGATGGGATGGTCGAAGCGATCCATCCGGGCCGCACCGTAGGGGGCAGCGATGAGCGTCAGGCCTTTGGAATTGACCGGAATGGCGAAGCTCACGGCGTACTCCCGGTCTTTCTCCCCCAGGGCTCGAGTCGGCAGGACGATGATCTCGTTCGCATTGGTGGAAACAGAGGTGTGAACCTTGGCCCCTCGGACTCGGATGCCTTCGGCGTTCTCCCCCACGATGTGGACGTACAGGTCGGGGTCGGGCTGTTCGGAGGGGGCCAGGCTCCGGTCGCCCTTCACGTCGGTCTGGGCCACGGCCAATGCCAGATCGTTGTCTCGGCAGTACGCGTGATAGCGTCGCACCCGCTCGAGGTACTTCGTCCCCAGCTTGTCGTCCATCTGCCTGGCAAGGATGTGCAGGGCGAAGAGGGCGTCGGTGCCGATCTCCTTGATGAGGACGACCAGGGTCCGTCCCAGACGGGTGGCCTGCTCGATGAGGGCGCTCCGCTTCAGCAGGTCGTCGCTGCTTCGGGGAAGCTGGTAGTACCGGCTGACGAGCTGTCCCGTGTCATCGTCCTTGACGGTCGCGAGGTCTTTCCAGTTCGGATCATCCGCCATGCGGTAGTCAATGCTGGCGTGCTGGATGGCCACCTGGATGACCGGGTGCTCTGTGACGTCGGAGACCCGCTCACCCTTGTAGAAGACGGCCCGACCGTCCCTCAGCGAAGCGACATACTGGTCAGCAGTTCTGAGTGCCATGGCGCCCGCCCCCCTCGTGTGTGCCCACGCCGCCTCGTAGTCCCATGCTCGGGCAATGCATTATACCACCCACACCGGCTCCGCCGGCCACGTCCCTGCCTCCGCATGGTGCACCCTTACTTATCCCACGTGCGACCCCCGGTCAAGAGATCATACGCGTCCTCAGCCCCGTGGGAACGATTCTTGCTTTCATGGAGGGGGAATCTCGACTGCTGGAATCTGAACACTTCGCCTGTGACACCCAGCCACATTCCCTGCAGCGGCTGCTGCGCCTCACGGGTCCCGGTAAAGGGTTAGATTGGTTGGGGTTCCCTTCGCCCCGGTGGTGACCATGGACGAGAAAACCCTCCACATCACGCGCACGGCGCTTGGGACACCGCCGGTCGAAATCCCGCCACCGCACCAGGAGTACAATATCCAGCGCCGGGGCGCCCGGGTGCGTTTGCGGACGGGTACCGCAGCCAAGCTGCACCTCTGGGACGTGACCCTCATTGACCTCAGCTTCTCCGGGGTGCTCATCGAGCACACCCACCGGGTTCAGGTGGGCGACCCGTATTATCTCTCCTTCCAAGTCGACGGGCTTCACACCAAGGCAAGAGCCCTGGCGGTCCGCTCGTTCGTCAGCCACCGCATTTCCATGGCCGGAGGCGAGCGGCAAATCGTCTACCGCACGGGGATGGAATTCGCCGACCTCACGGCTGATACCACCAAGCGAATCTCTGCCTATCTCGACCGGATGCGCACCTCGGAACTGGCCGGCTGATCCACGCCGACACGCGCTTCCTTCTGTCGGCCCCTCATCACATTCGTCCGGCGCGGGGTCGCTCCCACTCTGATCCCCCTCATACGTCATCGGTCACGGTGATGTCGCTGACATCATCCTTGCATCATCCTTGCAAAGTCCCCACTCCTCAACTATGGTGGCTCAAGGGGATCGCCCGCCATGCGGGGCTTGTCGGACCAGAACCTGAAAGGTAAGTGATGGCGGGCGGATACGTCGAGATCAGCGTCGTCGCTACTGGCGAGACCGAGGAGGCGCTGTGCGACTTTCTTTTCTCCGAGGGAGCGCTCGGCCTCGTCACCGAGGATCTGCCGGGCGAGGCTCGCCGAATATCCATCCGGGGGAGTTTCGCAGGGACGCTGCCCATCGGACCGCTCGTGGAGGGGCTCAAACGGCTTCAGGGCTCGCTGGAGGCCCTTGGGTTTCTCGTGGCAAATGGATCGATCGCGGTTCGGGAAATTCCCGTCGAAGACTGGGGGAGAAACTGGAAGAAGCATTTCAAGCCGCTTCTCGTCGGCAGGCGCCTGGTCATCGCGCCCCCGTGGGAGGCAGGAGCTTTTTCGCAGGGTAGACTGCTCATCCGGATCGACCCCGCCATGGCCTTCGGCACCGGCCACCACGCCACGACGCGGATGTGCCTGGACGCGCTCGAGGGATTCATGAATCAGTGGCCAGAGGGCCCAGGGCCGCGGGTCCTGGATGTAGGAACGGGAACCGGAATCCTCGCCATCGCCGCAGCGGCTCTCGGAGCGCGGCAGGTGGTCGCCATCGATACGGACCCGGAGGCGTGCGAGGCCGCGAGAAGGAACCTCGCCCTGCACGACTGCGCCAACCGGGTGCAGATTCTCTCCGGAGGAATCGAGGTCGTCGAGCCCGGCCCGCGCTTCGACCTGATCCTGGCGAACCTCGACACCAAGACCCTGTCCCCTCTCTTTCCCACTCTCGGGGAACTTCTCGCGCCAGAGGGCCGGCTGATCGTGACTGGAATCACGCTGGAGGACGAGGCAAGCTTGCCTGCCTCGATCGCCGCGTCTGGACTCCACGCCCTCCAGCGTCGGATCGAGGATGAGTGGCTCTGCCTGACTCTGGCTCTCGAAATGTGAGAGGCGGACACACCTCGGCCCGCTTTCCCCCGGCTATTACCTCTGCTGCGGCCGGGGAGGGCTCAGTGGGTCCGAGTTCGGTTCCCTCGAGAGAGGGGATGGGCTGCCTTCGTCGCATGCCGGGGACGACTACGGGGTCTCCCGGTCGCCAGGCGAAGCGTCTCGACCTGCCCTTCCCTGCCCCGCAGGGCGGCCAGCCATTCTCGGCGGATGTCCTCACGCAGGGACTTCGGCTCCAGGACCTCCACGTCCTTGCCGTAGCCCAGGATCCACCGCCGGAGTTCCGGGCTCAGAGGGACTCGCAGGGCCATCTCCAGCTCTCCGGTCAGCAGCAGACTCACAACCTGGCTGGGATGCCACTGGCGTTCGGCGACGTAGCGGGCGACCTGCCGGGAGAATCGGAGGACCAGCCGGACCGGTTCTCCCTGGAAGAGGCCGAAGCTGCCTTCCAGATACCGATCCAGGTTGAATTCACCAGGGGCCTCGAACGTATCCTCCGTGAGGCGCACGTGCCGGAATCGCTCGAGGGCAAAGGTGAGCACCTGTCGGCGGGTGTGGCAGTAGGCGGCGAGATAGATGCCACCCTGCTGGTACCAGAGGTGAAGGGGATCCAGCCGGCGGTTACTCACGGTGTCCCGGCCGAACGAATGATACTTCGCCTCCAGGGTGCGGCGCTCCTGGAGCGCTTGCTGGAGCAGCCGCAGAGTCTCCGACGCATGGGAGTAACCCTTGGCCTGCATAGCCCGAGCCGAGATGTGCTGGTCGAGGCTGGTGAGAAAGCTTTTTGCTGCCGGGCCCAGGACGGCTGAGATCTTTTCCAAGGCGGTGTAGATCGCTTGGCCGACCGGGGTCCCCCGAAGAGGCACCAGCAGGTGGCACCCGAGGTGCAGGCTCATGAGTTCCGTGAGCGTGAACGGGACCGGGGGTGTGCCCCGGGGGCCCTCGATGAGCCGGTACCGGCTCTCGCGTCCATCCTGCTCCGCCGCGAGGGGAAACCCGGCCGCCTGAAGCGCGGCCAGGTCGCGCCAAACGGTGCGGCGGCTGCACCGCGTCTCTTGCGTCAGGTTATCCACACTGCGGCCACCTCGGACGCCGAGAATGTGGAGCAACTTCCACTGCCGGATCAATTGGTCGCCACGCGCCATGAGTTCACACCTCCACCGCCGGTACCAACGGGACCACCGTTGCTGCGCCAGGATCGCCAAA
The DNA here is from genome assembly GCA_044451055.1 of Methylomirabilales bacterium (SeqCode). Taxonomy (GTDB): domain Bacteria; phylum Methylomirabilota; class Methylomirabilia; order Methylomirabilales; family 2-02-FULL-66-22; genus 2-02-FULL-66-22. The sequence continues at coordinate 2,578 of JBIOJT010000137.1, read as the reverse complement.
GATGCCGAACTCCTCCGGGAGCCAGACAGAGAGAGATGACAGATCATCCCCTCGGACAAAACAAAGGGGCCGCCTTGCTCGAACCGGGCAAATGCGGCCGATGAAGGTGCGATGATCATCCCCTCTCCCCAACTTTGCCGGAACCATAATCACAACCTCAGCGGATACGCAACTGGAAAAAGGCAATCGCCTCCCCTTCCGGATGATCTCGTCGTCGTCTCGTGATACACTCCCGAAAGTTGCGCCGGGTTCATGGCTCGTGGCGGAGACCGCCGGATTCCCCCCGGCGGAGGATCGGGTGGCTCACTGAGCAATCGGGCCGGATTTACCCCAGCCATCGGCGATCATCAACGGAAAGACTCTCACCTCGCGAGGAGAAGCGTCCAATGAGGGCACTGAACGGCGTTCGCGTCCTCGACCTGTCACGATTCATCGCCGGCCCCTTCTGTTGCCAGATCCTCGGCGACAACGGCGCCGATGTGGTCAAGGCGGAGAAGCCGGACGGGGAGCCAGCCCGACAGATCCCCCCGATCGTCCGGGGCGAGAGCCTGTACTTCATCGCCTTCAACGGCAGCAAGCGCGGGATCACCGTGAACCTGCGCTCTCGCGACGGTCTCGGTCTGCTCCGCAAGCTGATCGCCAAGGTGGATATCGTGGTGGAGAACTTCCGTGCCGGCACCATGGAGCAGATGGGGCTCGGGTACGAGACCCTGGCGGCGTCGAACCCCGGCCTCATCATGGTCTCTATCTCGGGTTTCGGCACGGAGGGGCCCTACGTCGGCCGCCCCGCCTTCGATGAGATCATCCAGAGCATGAGCGGTCTGGCCAGTATGACGGGCGAGGCGGACGGGTCGCCTACCCTGGCCGGCACCTATGTCGCGGACTTCGTCACCGGCCTCTACGGCGCCATCGGAGCCCTTCTCGCGCTCCAGTGGCGGACGCAGACCGGCCGCGGCCAGTGGGTACGGACGAATCTTCTGCAGTCCCTCATCTCCATCCTGCACACCAGCGTGAGCCGCTACCTGGTCACCGGCGAGTCGCCCGGGCGCCGGGGGAACCGCAACGCGGTCATCGCCCCCGGCAACATGTACCGTGCTCGGGACGGCCATGTCACGATCGAGGTGCTCACGCAGGACGTGTGGGAGGTACTGGCGAAGGCTATCGGCCGGGAGGACCTGCTCGGCGACCCCCGGTTCATCGACGTGGCGAGCCGGCACCGCAATATGGACCCGCTGGATCGGGAGATCCAGGCCTGGATCAAAGAGCGCACGGTGGATCAGGTCGTCGCCCTCCTGGAGCGCCATTCCGTGCCATGCGGCCCCGTGCTGGACATCCCGACCCTCGTCAATGACCCACAGTTTCAGGCGAACGGGACCGTGGTGAAGGTCGAGTATCCGGGACTCGGGCCGATCCCTCTCCTGGCACCGCCGATCAGGCTCCTCGGTGAGGGGAATCCACAACGCGGACGCCCGCCCGCCTTGGGCGAACACACGGCCGAAGTCCTCGCGGAGTGGCTCGGCCTCGGCCCAGAAGACATCGAGGCGTTGCGCGCGGCGGGGGCTCTGTGAGTCGGAGGGAAAGGGAGCGGAGACGGCCGCGGGCGTCATGGGGCGTATCGTGCCTCCAGCCACCCCAGCCGTCTCCGCGCTCCCTGCCTGTCCCCCGGCGCGTCGATCTCAGGCCTCAGGAATGGCGCGAGGGACGACGAGCTTCCGGCTCTTGGTGGCCGGATCGTACCATTCGGTGATGTTCTCCTTGCTCATGAAGGGCGACGGGAAGACGATCTCCTTGGGCACCTTCTGCCCCCGAAGGATCCGGACGGCCACCTCGACACCTTCGGCTCCAAAAGGCAGGTAGTAGAAGCAGCCATACAGGTCGCCGTTGTAGACGGCCTGCAATTCCTCCAGGGTCAGGCCGTCGTAGCCCACGAACCACATCTCTTTGGCGCGACCGGCCTCCTTCGTTGCCTTGATGGCCCCCAGCGCCATTTCGTTGTTGTGGCAGTACACGGCATCGATCTTGGGTTGAGCCCGGAGGATGTCTTCCATGGCCCGCAGTGCTTGCCCCCGCTCGTAGTTGGCCACCACGTGGGCGACCACCTCGATGCCCTTCTCCTTGTCGATGACCTCGTGGAAGCCCCTGCCGCGCATCTGGTTCACCACTGAGCCGGGCTTCCCTTCGATCTGGACGATCTTCCCCTTTCCGCCCAGCTTTTGCACGAAAACCTTTCCCGCCTCTCGAGCGGTCGCCAAGGTATCCACGGAGAGGTGGCTATTGAAGTTGGTGCCGGTGGCGAGGCTGGAGCTGAGCACGACGATGGGGATGCCGGCCTGATTGATGGTGCGGATCGCCGGTGTGATGGCTTCGGCGTAGTAGGTCGAGATGATGATCACGTCGACTTTCCGGGTGACCAAGTCCTCCAGATTGGTCACCTCCTTGGCGGGGTTATCGCCAGCATCGAAGGCGATGACTTTCATGCCGTATTTCGCGGCCATCTCATCCACGCCTCGATGCTGCTGCACGACCCACTCGGTGGTGGTCCAGGACATGGAGAATCCAATGGTCTTCCCGGCGACGT
>JBIOJT010000136.1:0-11121 GCA_044451055.1 Methylomirabilales bacterium (SeqCode) | reverse complement strand
CTTGGGGCTGGGTACCCGCCGTTGCGGTGGGGGGTACCCGCCCAACGGGCGGGTCAGGGCCGGCCCGGAGCCCCGCCAGAGGGCGGGGCGACCCGGAGCAAGCCGCCCCACCCCAGGCCACCAGGGCTGGGGTGCCGTCGCGGCCTCGCCGTCCGAGGGGCACTCCGGAGGCGGAAGACCAGGCCAAACCACCTATGAGATCAGAGAGTTGCATATTAACTTAGCGGCGATGCGTTTCAGCCAGCCATGGCGGCAATTCCGCAAGCGTTCCCCGCCATAACGCTCATCCGGACGATGGCAGGCGCCGGGAGTCCGGCAGCGCCTCCACGCGCCGGACCCAGTAATGGCGAGCCAGGCCGGTGACGTCCGTCAACTTCACTCCTCGCACTTCGGCCGTGTTTTCGGATGTCCCCGAAACCCGTCCGTACCGCTGAAAAACCAGGATGTGAAACCGCTCCGGCGGAAAAGGCAGCGTCACCAAGAGATCCACCGTCCCGCGGGGGGACACCGTCTGGTTGATGTCCGGAGCGATTTTCCCGGGGGTCTCGATGCTCAGCCATGTCTGCCACCCGAGGTAGAGCAGCAGAGCCAGGATGAGAATCCGCCCCCGGCGCGACGCCCAGACCCTGGCCACCCAGCCCATGCTCAACCGCCCGGGCTCTCTGGGGCCGGGACAGCACCGAAAGCGTTGGAATCCCGGACCAGCGCGAGCACCCTGGCAACGAGGGCCCTGAACGTGTTGTCTTCCACCATCCGACTCCAGGTGCGCGGTCGCGGTAGCGCGATGGAAATCTCGGCCCGCACCGTCCCCGGCGACTTGCTCAGGACGATGACTCGGTCGGAGAGAAACACCGCCTCGTCCACATCATGCGTCACGAAGAGGATCGTGGGATGCCTCGCCTCCCAGATGCGCGTGAGTTCCTCTTGGAGCGTCATGCGCGTCTGGGCATCCACGCTGGCAAACGGCTCGTCCATCAGCAGGAGGTCCGGGTTGTTGGCCAGGGCCCGGGCCACGCCCACCCGCTGCTGCATCCCGCCGGACAGTTCGTTGGGATACCGCCCCTCGGCGCCGGTGAGGCCAACCAGGGCCACGTACTCCCGCGCGATCCGCTGCCGCTCTTCCCGTGGTACGCCCCTCATCTTCGGACCGAAGGCCACGTTGTCCAGGACACTCTTCCACGGGAACAGGGCGAAGTTCTGAAACACGACACCCCGATCCGGCCCCGGCCCTCTCACCTGGCGGTCCGCGAGGAGGATCTCTCCCTCCGAGGGCGGGATGAACCCGGCCACCATGTTGAGGAGCGTTGTCTTCCCGCAGCCGCTGGGCCCCACGATGGAGACGAACTCGCCGGTGTGGATCTCCAGGGAGACGTCGGTGACGGCCGTCACGTGCCGTCCCGCGTACAGGTCGAAGTAGGTCTTGCCCAGCTTCCGGATCGTGAGGTCGGCCATGCGCTCACGCGATGTCAATCCGTCCGTGCCACCACGCCCCAACGCTCGATGGTCGCCTGTTCCAGGGGAACCAGGATCCACCCGTCCACCAGGTACCAGAGCAACCCGAGGAGGATCATCCCCAGGAGCACCTCGGTCACCTGGCCGGCCCGCCGGGCGTCGAACATCATGAACCCGACACCGCTGGTTCCCACGATCATCTCCGAGGCGATCAGCGCCCGCCAGCCCCATCCCAGTCCGTTGCGGAGCCCGGTGATGATGTTGGGCAGCGCCCCGGGCACGATCACCTCGTGCAGGATGCGGAGGCGGCCCGCCCCCAGGCTCTGGGCGGCCCGGATGAATTCCAGGGGAATCGACCGCACCCCCAAGACCGTGTTGAGCACCATGGGGAAGAGGACCGTGTAGACGATGACGAAGGTCATCGTGGTCAGGCCGAAGCCGAACCAGATGAGGAGGATGGGCAACCAGGCGATATCCCCCACCGCCTGGAAGAAGACGATGAGCGGCCAGAGGAACCGTTGGCCGAGGGGGCTCAAGCCGATCAGCAGTCCCAGCGGGATGCCTGTCACGGTCCCCACGCCCGCGCCCAGCACCAAGCGAACGATGCTATCTCCCAGGTAGTCCGGCAGGATTCCTTTGTAGATCAGATTCGCGAACGAGGCGACCACGTCCCACGGACCCGGGAAGAAGACCCGGGGGAAGATCCCGGATCGGGCGATGGCGGCCCACAACAGGATGATGGGCACGAAGGGCAGGAAGGACCTGAGGCCGGGATGGCCGTCCAGCCACTTGACCGCGCGGCTGGCGGCCCGGAGGTGCCACGCCGGAGTGAACGCTGCGCTCCCTGCCAATCCTTCCATCTAGGTTCCCATCCGCCGGGCCAGACCCCATCGCTCGATGGTCCGACGCTCGACCGGCGCCAGGATCAGACGGTCCATGGCCAGCCAGATCACGCCGATCAGGATCATTCCCAGGACGATGACCTCGGTCCGGTAGAAGTCCCGTGCCATGAACAGCATGTACCCCAGCCCGGCGTTGGTCGCGATCATCTCGGCTGCGATGAGTCCGCGCCAGGCGTACCCCATACCCGTGCGGATGCCCGTCACGATGTTGGGCAAGGCCCCGGGAAGCAGGACCTCGACCAGGATCTGTCGGGGCGTCGCCCCCAGGGAGGCCGCCGCATTGCGCACTGCCTGCGGGATGCTGGCCACCCCCAGGATGGTGTTGTAGGCCACCACGAAGAACACCGCGTTGAAGATGACGAAGGTGATGGCGCCGAACCCATAGCCGAACCACAGCGTCGCGATGGGGATCCATGCGATGCCTGCCAGCACGGCGAAGAACCGGAGGATGGGCGTGAGGAGGGCCGCCACGAGGCGGTTCGTGGACATGGCGATCCCGATGGGGATGCTGGTAACGATCGCCAGGATCGCCCCTACCGCGACGCGAGTCAGACTCTGCGCGATGTGATCGAGCAGCGTGCCCCGTTGAATCTCCTGGAGGCCTGCCTGGAGGACATCCCCAACGGAAGGAAACAGCCGCGGCGGCACGTGGAAGGCCCGGACCACGACCGCCCAGACCACCACCAGCACCAGGAATGGCGCCAGGAACCAGACGGCATCCGCCGCGCGAGAACGGAAGGCGGACGCGCGGACCCCCGCCACAGCGTTATGAATCACGCGCACTTCCTTCCCTGGTCACCAGCCCGCATTGACAGCCGCCACAGGAATCCTTGCCAGCCCTCCCGAGCAGGCCCTCATACCCGGCCAGGATCAGGCGGAACTCACGGGGGAGAATTCTCCATCAACCCCAGGAATCATGCAAGCAACGGAGATGGGTAGACGTCCGTGACAGCCCTGCAGGCCGGGCAGCCGACTTATACCAAAGATCCCCCTCGCCCTCAACGGGATTTGGTGGAAGTTTTCGATGTGGTACTCTCATTCGGACACTGGTGTACTATCGGGGTCCAGACGTCTCCGCCCCTCGTCACTGTGATGAGTCCGGATCTCCACGCAGCCACGGATTTCTTTCACCCCTCTTGGGCCCTCTTCCGTATACCCTACCGATGGAGCTGAGGATGACAGCATGGACGGAGCCATCCAGAGGTTGCCCGGCGGTCTCCACCCGGTTTATACTCCGACACTCCTTCTTGCTCAACGAGGCCGCCGTGCCCCAAGACCACAAGAGCGATGAGGCGCTCTTCCGTCACGTCCAGGCCGGCAAGCGGGATGCGTTTGCGGCCCTGGTAGAGCGGTATCAGAGCCGCGCCTTCGGCGTGGCCCTGCGCATCCTGGGCAAGCGCCAGGACGCGGAGGATGCGGTCCAGCAGGCCTTCCTTCGCCTCTACGAGGCCCGAGGGCGGTACGATCCGAAGTGGCGGCTGTCCACCTGGTTCTACCGCATTCTCACCAATACCTGCGTGGACGAATTGCGCCGTCGCCGCCCCTTGATCCCGCTGGAGGAGTGGGACGGATCCTCGGTCGAACGGCCCGACCATACCCTGGAGCGCTCGGAGCGGGAACAGTTGCTGCAATCAGCCCTGGCCACGATCCCGCCCGAGGCGCGGACGGTCCTCACGTTATATTACGGCGATGGCAGGAGTTATCAGGAGATCGGCGCCATCCGGGGAGTTTCCGTGAACACGGTCAAGACACACCTGCGGCGTAGCCGCCTGGCCCTGCGAAGGGCCTTGTGGGCGCGAGGGGTGGACGGGTCATGAAAAAGCAACAGCACGCACGGACAATCGAGAACCGGGTGACTCGGCTGGGTGCCGTGAGCGAGGCCTGGCTCCGCGAGGCCTTCACGCCACCACCCGCCCCGTCCCAACTTGCGAGGCATATCATGGAGCAGCTCGATCTTCGACTCGGTGCGGAGAAGCCGGCTCTCACCCTGGCTCGCCTGGATTTTGCGGCCTCCGCCACTGGGATTACGAGGGTATTCCTGCGGCGCGGCAAGGGCGCGCCGTCTGCGACGACGGAAACTGGGCGAATCGGAAAGATCATTGTACAGGCGAGGAGGGAGCTGGAGGAGTATTTCGCCGGTGAGCGCAGCTTCTTCACCGTTCCTGTGGACCTGTCGCAGCTTCCGTCCTTTGAGCGATCCGCCCTGGAAATTGCGGCGAGGATTCCGTACGGGGAGGTGCGTAGCTATAAGTGGATCGCCGAGCGACTGGGCAAGCCGGATGCGGCCCGGGCCGTCGGCAACGCCATGGCGGGAAACCCCGTCCCGATCATCGTCCCCTGCCATCGAGTGGTGAAGACGGATGGCGGCTTGGGCGGTTACTCCTTCGGCCTGCTCCGCAAGGAAGCCCTGCTGAATCTGGAGCGGGCCGTGACACCCTACGTCGGGTGCGCCTCCACCAGGGTTTTCTGCCGGCGCGGCTGCGCGCACGAGCGCCGCATCCACGCGGGGGGTCGAATCCACTTCGCCTCCAGCGCGGATGCCCGGACCAGCGGCTACCGCCCGTGCACCGTCTGCCAGCCTGCTTGAGGGCGCAGGCGTGCCAGGAAGCCGCACGTTTCAGCATCACTGTCTGAGAAATCCTTGAGATCGGTCTGCGGAGCCGATATACTACTAGAGAGAAAATCATGCGCGCCGACATCAGCACAATCGCGAACAAGTACGGGATCCTCCTGGCCCTTCAGTTTGGGTCGTCCGTGACCGGGAAGACTCACGCCCGGAGTGATGTGGATGTCGCTGTCTTGCTGGACCGGCCGGAGATCTCGTTCCGGGAACACGCAGACCTTCTGGATGACGTACAGCAACTCTTTCCGGGGCGTGAGGTGGATCTGGCCGTGATCAATCATGCGGATCCCCTCTTCCTGAAGAAGATCACCGAGGACTGCCAAATCCTGTCTGGTCCCGTTGAACAGCTCCAGCGCTTGAAGATCTATGCCTTCAAACGCTATCAGGACCATCGAAAGTACTTTGACATGGAACGCCAGTACGCCGCCAAGCACCTCGCATCCGCTTCACCCGCGGAATGATTGATCCCACTCTGGTCGTCCGCAAGATCAACTTGATCAGCCAGGATCTCGACGAGCTGCTCCTCATTTCCCGCAAGGACCTGAACGAGTATCTCTCCAGCCGCATTGATGAGATCCTGGCCGAACGCTACCTCGAGCGGATAATCGGTCGGATGATTGACATCAATTACCATCTCATCACCGAAACCGGTCATCCGCCTCCTGCTGATTACCACCAGTCCTTCACCCTGCTGGGGAGGCTTGGTATCCTTCCACCAGCTCTCGCCCAACAGATCGCCGCCTGCGCGGGCCTGCGGAATCGGATCGTCCACGAATACGACGAAATCGAACCCCGGAAGGTTTACGAGGGCCTCCAGGCGGCGATGCAAGACATGCCGCAGTACCTCGCCCACGTCCACCAGTATCTCGAGCGTCTCCCCGCCGCCTGACCTGCGCTTTCCCTCTCCTCTCAGTTCACGACCCTCGGCTCTGGGTTCCCCTCACGCCTTACGTCTCACGCTTCACCCCCCCATATACAGCGTCATGGAGTTCACCGGCAGACCCAGCAGCTTCAGGTAGAAAAACAGTTGGTACTTGTGGTTCACCCAGTGGTCCGCCATCCCCAGGCACGTTCGCCAGAGCGGCATGGGTGGCCCCCAAGGCACCGCCACCATCTTCGTCTGGAAATCGGAGTCACTCACCCGGCTCAATACGGCCTTTGCCTCATCCCAGCCGCGCGACAGTTCGCGGCCCGCGACGTCCGGCGCCTTCGTGTTCTTGAGATCCTCCTCCATGAACTTCTGGAGCGCTTCTGCCGGCGGGAAGGCATTGTTCATCGCGGCCACGAACGCCCCAGGACACATGGCCAGGTGGTGCAAGAGCTGGCCGAGGTTCATGTAATTTCCTTGGGCCGGCTTCCAGTCCAGCTTGTTGGCGGGGACCAGCGAGATCAGCTTGGCAGACGGTCGGTAGATCGATTCGGCATATTCGACAAACTGCTTCGCGTTCATGGCCGTATTCCTCTCTGTGTTGGGAGCCAGGGACGGATCGAGCGAGTCGTCCCGTTGTCATCCGGGGTTGTGTGGGATCCACCAGAGAAAAGGGCAATTGAAAGGAAGCCGCTGCGGCTATGGCGTCACACCGCGATAGGACCAGTCCAGCACTTCCACGGTATGGGCGGCGCGCATGGGTAGCCCCCGTTCGCGGAGCCCCATCGCGATCTGGAGCAGGCATCCCGGATTCCCGCTGACCACGACCTGCGCGCCCGTCCCGGCCAGCCGGTCCAGCTTCCGGTTCAGAAATTCCCGGGCTACCTCGGGGTGCAGCAGGTTGTAAATGCCGGCGCTCCCGCAACAGAAGTCTGCATCGATGAGCGGAACGAGCTGGAGCCCGGGGATGGCCGCGAGGAGCGCCCGCGGCTCGGCCCGGACCCTTTGTCCGTGGACGAGGTGGCAGGAGTCGTGATACGTCACCTTCAGGTTCAGCGGGTGGAGTTTCCCCGCAAGTCCTGCTTCCGCGAGGATCTGCGAGACGTCTCGCACCTTTTGGCTAAAGGTCGCAGCACGGGCGCCATACCTGGGGTCATCCTTCAATAGTTCGCCGTAGTCCTTCATCACCGACCCGCAGCCAGCCGCGTTGATCCCCACGAAGTCGGCTCCGGTGCCATCGAACGCGTCAATGGTCGTCCGCGCCAGAGCCTTTCCTTTCTCCCGCTCTCCCTCGTGAACGAAGAGGGAGCCGCAGCATCCCTGTCCTCGTGGTGCGACCACCTCGAAGCCATTCGCGGCCAGGACACGAGCCGTGGCCAGGTTCACATCCGGGAAGAACGCGTGCTGGGCGCAGCCCAGGAGAAGGGCGACCCGACCTCGCCGCGCTCCGACGGCGGGCGTCACCTCGGGAAAATTGGCTGCCAGGGAAGCATCGAGGAGCGTCGGCATCAGGGCTTCCACGGCGCCCCAGCGCCCCAGAAGCTTCAAGAGACCGGTCCCCCGGAGGAAGCGTTGGACCCCCAGCTTCTGGTACAGTCGCATGGGGCCCAAGAGGAGGCGCAGGCGTCCAAGGTCGGTGAACGTCTCGAGGATGAGCTTGCGGAAGAGCCGGTCGGACAGGGCCTCGGGGTACTTTCGTCGCGCCTGGCCCCGGGCCGATTCCATCAGGTGGCCGAACTCCACCCCGGACGGGCAGGCCGTCTCGCAGGCCCGGCAGACCAGGCACAGGTTCATGTGCTTGACGAAACTCTCGCTGATCCCGACGCGGCCCTCCGCTGCGGCTCGCATCAGGTAGATCCGGCCCCGCGGGGAGTCCATCTCGTTTTCGAGGACCAGGTAGGTGGGGCAGGTGGGAAGACAGAACCCGCAATGAACGCAGTCCAGGATCTTTTCCATCTCTGGAGGATCCAGGCGATCGAAGGCCCCGACCTGCGTCGTTTCGGCCGTCCCCGCCGTTTCCTCGGTTGCTTGCGGAACGCTCGCCATAGGATTCTGCTCCTAAAGTCCCCCGACGAACCGACCGGGACTCAGGATGCGCCCCGGGTCGAACCGCTCTTTGAGCCCACGCATCAGCCCGAAGGTTTCACCGATCGGGCCCCAGACGTCCGCGCTCGCCTTGACCTCCGGCGGGGCGTGCAGGACGACCAGGCTGCCCTTCGCGTCGGTCGCGAATGCCCGGAGGGGAGCCACGGCCTCGGCCAGGCGCTTGAAGCCATCCGGTCCGGCGCCCTCGCCCCGCAGGTAGTAGCGCACGATTCCCGTGCCCGCCTCCGAGACAAGCGCCACGGAGAGACCGTGCTTTTCCGCCAAGCGCTCCCCCTGCGTGAGGGCATCCACTACCTTGTCGAGAAGGACGCTGGCCTTGAGGACCATGCCTCCATTCTGTCCAGCATCGAAGTTGCGCACGGCGGCCCAGAACTTCTCGTGCGCCTCGCCATCGACCATCAGGCCGTCGTGGCATCCCGCATCTTTTCCCAATTTCCGTGCCTGCTGGAGCTGCGCCCTTACCGCCTCGGGCACCGATGCCACGGCCACAGCCAAGAGGCAGGCGCCCGATCCGGGGACGGTGCCGGTCCGCCGGCCCACCTCGACGGCGGCCGATTGGTTCAGCAGCTCCACGGCGCTAGGGACCAGCGGCGAGTCGAGAATCTTCGCGATAGCCTCGCGGGCATTGCCCGCCGTGGGGAACGGCGCCACCCAGGTGTGCTCGGCCGGCGGGATCGGGTAAAGTCGAAACGTGGCCTCCACGATGACGCCCAGCGTGCCCAGCGACCCGACGTACAGCTTGTTCATGTCGTAGCCGGTGACGTTCTTCACCACCTTGGCGCCGCCCTTCGTCACCGTGCCGTCTGCATGCGCCACGCGCACCCCGATGAGCAGATCCCGCGCGGTCCCATAACGGATCCGGCGCGGCCCGCTGACGTTGGCCGCCAGGATGCCGCCGATGGTGGCGCGGGTCTCGTCCGGCGCATCCAGCGCCAGGAACTGGCCTTGACTTTTCAGACGTGCCTGATACTCGCTCAAAACCATCCCGGCCTGGACGGTGGAGGTCATGTCTCCCGGCTCGTAGTCGAGGACTCGATTCAAACGGACCAGGCAAAGGACCACGTCCACTTTCTGCGGAATCCCGCCCAGACCCATGCTGGATCCGCCGCCCCACGGCACCACGGCGGCGCCCGCCCTGCTGCACGCTGCCAGCACGGCCGAGACCTCCTCCACGCTGCCGGGCAGGACGACAGACGTCGGGACCACCCCGTCCACGGCGTACCGGTGAGCTTCCCCATCCACGCGGACGTGACCCGCACCCACGATGCCTTCCAGTGTCTTTGCCAGTTCTGTCATGGCACCCAAGCAATCAGCCCTCAGCCATCAGCCCAAAGCTGAAAGCTGACTGCTGAAAGCTGACGGCTCCTTAAAATCGTTGCGCCAAGCCTTCCTTCTCGATCCGGTGTGGCTTGTAGCCGATGTCCCGGGATTTCTTGGCCGCCCCCACCTCAACGCACGACTTGGACGTCGGGAAGATCTTGCCGGGGTTCAGCAGGCCGTCCGGGTTCCACACGTGCTTGAGCTTCCCCATCGCACCCAGATCCGCCTCGGAAAACATCAGCGGCATGAAATCCCGCTTCTCGAACCCCACGCCGTGCTCGCCCGTGATGTGCCCCCCACGGAGATGCAGCACTGCATGATCTCGCTCCCCATCTCCTCGGCCTTCTTCGCCTGCCCTTCGATGCGGTGGTCGTAGAGGATGAGCGGGTGCAGGTTGCCGTCCCCGGCGTGGAAGACGTTGGCCACGCGCAGCCCGTACTTCCTGCTGAGCGCCTCGATCTCCCCCAGGACCTTGAGGAGCTGCGTGCGCGGGATCACCCCGTCCTGAACATAGTACGCCGGGCTGATCTGCCCCATGGCCGCGAAGGCGGCCTTGCGTCCTTTCCAGAGCAGTACCCGCTCCGCGTCGTCCTTGGCGATGCGCACCTCGCGCATCCGGCTCTCGCGGCCGACGGCGATGACCGGCTCGGTGAGGGCTTCGACCTCGGCGCGCGGCCCGTCCAGCTCCACCAGGAGCACCGAGCCCGCATCCGTCGGGTACCCCGCGTGCGTTCCCTTCTCCACGGCCTCGATGCTCAGTTTATCCATCATCTCGATGGCGGCCGGGATGATCCCCCGTCCGATGATCCCGGAGACGGTGGCGCTGGCGTCTGCGATCGTCTCGAAGACCAGCATCATGGTCTTCACGGCCTCGGGACGCTTCAGCAGGCGAACCACGATCTTGGTGACGATGCCGAAGGTCCCCTCGGAGCCCACGAAGACGCCGGTGAGATCGTAGCCCGGGGGATCCGGCGTCCAGCTCCCGATGTGCACCAATTCTCCCGTGGCCAGCACCAGCTCCAGACCGAGGACGTGATTGGTGGTGACCCCATACTTGAGGCAGTGGGGTCCGCCCGAGTTCTCGGCGACGTTTCCCCCCACGCTGCACGCGGTCTGGCTGGCCGGGTCCGGCGCGTAATAGTACCCATCGGAGATCACGCGGTTCGTCAGCCAGACATTGACCAACCCCGGCTCGATGACCGCCCTCTGGTTGGCGTAGTCCACCTCCAGAATCCGGTTCATCCGGTTCAGGCCAATGACGACCCCGCCCTCCAGAGCCAGGGCCCCGCCCGAGAGGCCCGTGCCCGCTCCGCGCGGAACGAACGGGATCCGCTCGCGAACGCACAGGCGGACGGTGGCCGCCACCTCCTCGGCGCTCCTGGGAAGCACCACGACGTCCGGCGTGGCCTTGAAGATCGTCAGGCCGTCCGTCTCGTACACCTTGAGCTCGTCGGGATCGGACACGACGGACTCCGGCCCGACGATCTTCCCCAATTCCTGGATGAGTTGTGCGCGGTCCATGGCGGGATCCTTTGCCCCGGAGAGTCTTCCCCGCGCCGCTGGGCCGTGTGGAAGCAAGCCGCTCGTCCGAAGAGTCGGGTCGTCGAGCGAGAAGTGCCTCCCGGCGGCTCCGCCGGCGCGAGATGATCGGAGGAAAGGTGCTGGGTCGAGGATGGTCCTGGCGCCGCCCTCCCGCGGCACCGACCAGCTTTACTGTGCGGTGCGTAAAATAGGCGACAGTCCCTCCCGGACCGCACAGTCCGGGGGAGAGTCCGAGGAGGGGCGGCGGCCCGCCCCTCTCGGTAGCGTCAACCCAGCCGCGGACGGCCGGGGCAATGACGGAAGAAACT
>JBIOJT010000135.1:0-11144 GCA_044451055.1 Methylomirabilales bacterium (SeqCode) | reverse complement strand
TCCTGATCGGCGGCGCGGGCTCCCTCCGAGGGTATCTGGAATCCCTCGCCGACTCCCTCGGGCTCGGAGAGCACGTCCGGTTCCTGGGCTACATCGCCGAGTCGGATCTCCCCCGGTACTACCAGGCGGCGGACGTTTACGTCTTGCCCACACGGGAGCTCGAGGGCTTCGGCCTGACCACTGTCGAGTCGCTGGCCTCGGGGACTCCGGTCCTGGGGACACGCGTCGGCGCCACGCCCGAGATCCTGTTTCCACTCGACCCCTCGCTGCTCTTCCAAGCGGGAACGCCCGAGGCCATGGCGGAGGACCTGGCACGGCTTCTCGAGACCACGCTGCGCGACCCATCGGCGAGCCAATCGCTTCGACAGGCCTGCCGTCGCCATGCCGAGACATGCTACAGCTGGGATCATTCGGTGGCGCACCTCGAGGAGACGCTGGCCCGCCTGGCCCGGGGCTGGCGCGAGCTCCCCGCGGCACAGCCGTGCCCGGCCTGTGGCGATCTGATCCGCGCACCCGATCTCGCCTATCTGGGGACGCGCTACCTGCGCTGCCCCCGGTGCGGAACCGGCGCGGTGAGGACGCTCCCCACCCCAGTTTCCCTTCGCCGCCAGTACGAGGTCAGATACCCGCTGCGCTTCCCTCAGGACCACGTTCCAGAGCCGCGCGGCGAAATGTTCGCGTCGATCCTGGATCGCCTGGAGGCCCTCGGCGCGGGCGGTCGCCTCCTAGACGTGGGATGCGGGGGAGGCCACCTGCTGGCCTCGGCCGCCCGGCGGGGCTGGCGCGGCCTCGGCACCGACCTGTCGCATCGGACGTGCGTCCTGGCAGGGCGGGCCGGCATGCCGGTGGTGCAGGCCGATGCCACGGCGCTGCCCTTCCGCGAGGGCGGGGTGGACGCCGTCTCCCTCGTCAACGTTCTGGATCACACCTCTGATCCGTCAACCGCCCTGCTCGAGGTCCGCCGGGTCCTGCGTCCCGGAGGGCATCTGGCGATCCGCATCCCTAATGCAGCGTTCCACCGACCCTGTATCCGGCTCTTGGCCGCCCTCGGGCCGCTAGCGCGATGGCGCGGATGGGACAGGGTTCCCATCCTCCACCTATTCGCCCTGACGCCACCCGGAGTCCGGTTGCTGGTGCAGCGGGCCGGCTTCGAGGTGCTGGATCTCCGCAACTCGTCGCTGGCAGCCGAGGGGTTCGCCCGGGTACCAGGTGCCTCTCGAAGGACCCGGCTCGGGTGGCTCCACGGCTGCGTGGCCGCAGGGGCCAGCGCGGTGAGGATCCTCACGCGGGGACGCCTGCTGGTGGGGCCGTCCATCGAGCTGTACGCCCGGCGGCCTGCCCACGGGGGCGGGGGGGCGCCGTGATCCGCGTCCTCCACATCATCACGCGGATGGACGTGGGAGGCTCCACGGAGAACACCGTGATCTCCGTCACCCGGATGCCGCGCCCGGAATTCGTTTGCAGCTTGATCTCGGGACAGACGACGGACCCCTCTCCAGGACTTGCCGAGAGCCTGTCCCGCCCCGGCGTGCCCTGGTTCCAGTTGCGACACCTCCGCCGTCCCGTGCGCCCCGTTGCGGATTGCCTGGCCTACTGGCAGTTGCGCCGGGCGATCCGGCGGATGGGGGCGGACATCGTCCACACCCATTCGTCCAAGGCCGGGTTCCTGGCACGGCTGGCGGCCCGGGCCGCCGGCATCCCCCACATCGTGCATACACCGCATGGACACATCTTCGAGGGATACTTCTCCCCGGTGGCAACTCGTGCCTTCACCGTACTGGAACGGCTGGCGGCCCGGTGGACGGATCGGATCATCACCTTGAGCGACGAAGAGGCGCGCGATCACCTGCGGCGCGGGGTCGGGCGGCCGGAACAATTCGTGACGATCCCGAGCGGGGTGGAGCTGGACGTGGTGAGCAGCGCCTCGCCGACACGCCTCCTCGCCGGGGGGCCCATCGTCGGCGCGGTGGCGCGGTTGGTCCCAGTGAAAGGCCTCCAGTACCTGATCGATGCCGCTCCGGAGATTCTCAGGCGATGCCCCGATGCCCGGTTTCTCCTTGTGGGAGACGGGGAGATGCGA
Source organism: Methylomirabilales bacterium (SeqCode) (assembly GCA_044451055.1). Lineage (GTDB taxonomy): Bacteria > Methylomirabilota > Methylomirabilia > Methylomirabilales > 2-02-FULL-66-22 > 2-02-FULL-66-22. Next base: position 9,064 of record JBIOJT010000135.1, on the reverse strand, counting down.
TCGGTCCTGCAGGCCCAGGTCCATACCCTCGGTCTTTCCGACCGGATTGTCTTCACCGGCTTTCGAGAGGATATCCCCGCGCTCATCGCCGGCATGGATGTCTTCGTCCTCCCGTCGATCAACGAGGGCATGGGTCGGGTCCTGGTCATGGCCATGGCGCTGGGGAAACCGATAGTGGCAGCCAGGGTAGGTGGGGTGGCTGAACTGCTGGGTGACGGGGAGGCGGGGTTGCTCGTGCCGCCCCGCGATCCCGCGGCCTTGGCCGAGGCTACGACCGCATTGCTTCAAGACGCGACTCGAGCACGCGCCCTGGCCGAGGCGGGCCGCCGACGCGCCCCCCGCTACAGTGCCAAGGCGATGCTGGAGGCCCTGGCCAAGGTGTACCGCGAGGTCATGACGAATGGCCGCTCCGGCTAGTCCTGCGCCCGGTAGGCATGACCCCCGGCGACTGGCGGGCGGAGGCCGCCCCTGCAGGCGCAGAACCACGTGTCTCACGCTCGCACTGGGCGCGCTCGTCCTGGGGGCCTCGCCGCTCCAGGCAGCCGGACCGCTGCGCCAGATTCCTGCGGTGGTGCACGTCCACTCCACGTGGAGCAGCGGTGACCAGACGCTCGATGAGCTGGTCGCCCGGGCGCGTGCCGTTGGAGTCGAGGCCATCTTCCTGACAGAAAACCACCTGCTCCAGTTTGAGTACGGGTTGCCGCCCCTCCGGAATCTCCTGCGCTACCGCGTGGAGTATCCTTCCGTACTCAGCCGAGGGCCCGAGGCGTTCCTGCAGGCGGTGCGGGAGGCCAACGCCCGCCAGAAGGATGTCTTGCTCATTCCCGGCGCGCAGGTCATCCCTCATTACTATTGGACCGGCAGCCTCCTCCAGCGAACGCTGACTATGCACGACACGCAGAAGGACATCCTGGCCTTGGGCCTGTACCGCCCCGAGGATTACCGGAACCTCCCTGCGGTCGGAAACCCCGGCGCAGCCCGCTGGGGTCCGGCAAGCCTCTGGCTCCTCTGGCCAGCGACCCTCTTGGCGCCAGGAGCCTGGCTGCTCCGAGCGAGACGGCGCAGTCCCGTTCGCCTCCAATACCTCACAGTCACTGTGGAGCGTCGATACACCGGCTATGGAATTCTCTGTCTCGCGATCGCGGCGCTGTTTCTGGCGAACAACTTCCCCTTCACGACGCCCCCCGTCTCCCCATATGACCCGCTCGCCGGGTTGCGGCCGCACCAGGCAGCCATCGACTTCGTGAACTCCCGCGGGAGCGCTTCGGTCTGGTCGCTGCCCGAGGCGCGCGATCACCAGGTGGTCGCCGTGGCAGGGTTGCAGGCCACCATCAACACGGATCCGTACCCATTCGCCTTGCTGGCGACGGATCACTTCACGGCCTTCGGCGGGATCTACGAGGACACCACGACGTTTACACTGCCCGGCGGGGGATGGGACCGTCTCCTGGCCGACTACCTTGGCGGCCGCCGAGCCGCTCCCGCCTGGGCCATTGGAGAGGCCGCATATCATGAGGAGGGGCAGGCCGGTAAGCAGCTCGGCACAGTCCTGACGGTCTTCCTGGTGGATCGGAAGGATCCTCCCGCCCTCATGGAGGCCCTGCGCGCCGGACGCTTCTACGCCCTGCAGCGGAGGACGGAGGCCGGTCTGGTCCTCGACCAGTTCCAAGTCCTCCTCCCCGAACGCCCACCCGCTGAAGCGGGTGACCGGGTCATGCTCCGAGCCGACGATCGGCCCGAGGTCCGCGCCGCGATCCGGGCCACGGGGGGGCGCCAGATCGCGATCGAGGCGCTGCTGGTGCAGAACGGGCTGGTCGTGCATTCGCTCCGCGGCGAGACACCTCTCATCCTCCAGTGGACTGAGTCCGCTATTCCAGCAGGGACGAAACTCTTCTTTCGCCTGGAGGTTCGTGGGCCGGCCGGGCACCATATCTTGAGTAACCCCATCTTCGTCCAGAGCGCGGGAGGGTAGACGGTGAAGGTCGCCATCCACCAACCGCAGTACCTCCCATGGTTGGGATACTTCGACAAGCTCGATTCGGCCGACGTCCTTATCTTTCTGGACACGGTGCAGTTCAAGAAGCACGAATGGCAGAACCGCAACCGCATCCGGACCAAGGACGGCTGGCAATGGCTGACCGTCCCCATCGTGGATCGGTTTCCCGAGCGGATCGACCAGGTGGAGATCAATGGCCGTACGGACTGGCAACGCAAGCATGGCCAGGCCCTTCGCCAGCACTACGGGTCGGCGCCCTACTGGGCTCCGCTGGGACCCGAACTCACCGCCCTCCTGCAGGAACCCTGGGCGCGGCTGCGCGACCTGAACATCGCTGTGCTGGACCTGCTGTGCCGGCACCTCGGGATCAAGACGCCCCGCCGCCTGGCCTCAACCATGGAAGCGCGGGAGGAGCCGACCGACCGGCTGGTTGACCTTTGCCGTGCCGTGGGCGGGACCGTGTATCTCGCCGGGCAAGGTGCGGTGTCCAACGAAGACGGGGTGCCCTACATGGATGTCGGACGATTTCCCCAGGCGGGGATCCAGGTCCAGGTCCAGGACTATCAGCACCCCGAGTATCCCCAGCGATATACACCTTTCGTTTCCCGCCTCGCGGTGGTAGATTTACTCTTCAATTGTGGGCCGGAGAGCCTCCAGATCCTCCGCTCGGGCCGACGCTGGTTATCAGAAGCCTCGTGATGAGGGCCGGGTAAACCACCCTCAGGGCACTCTTCGCCGGAGGAAAGACGCATGCGCATCCTGGCCATCGGGGCCCACCCGGACGACATCGAATTCGGCTGTGGGGGGACCCTGATCAAGTACGCGCGGCAGGGACACGACGTCTTCTTGCTGGTCATGACCGATGGGGGCGGAGGCGGCGACGGTGCGGTTCGCCGCCAAGAGCAAGAGGAGTCGGCCCGGATCGTTCGGGCGTGCAAACTCTTTTGGGGGGGATACCAGGATACCGCCATTCCCCTGGACCGTGCGCTCATCCAGCGCGTCGAACGGGTGATCCAGGAGGTTCAGCCCGATTTCATCTTTGTCCACTATCACGACGACACCCACCAGGATCATCGGCACCTGGCCACCTCCACCATCACCGCTACCCGCTACACGCGCAACGTTCTCTTCTACGAAGGTCCCACCGCCCAAAACTTCTCCCCGAGCGTCTTTGTGGACGTAGAAAGCGTCCTGGAGGACAAGATCGCAACCCTCCAGGCCCATGCCTCGCAGGTCAGCAAGACCAACATCGAGGGCCTCTCCATCGTGGACATCGCCCGGTCCTCCGCCCACTTCCGGGGCATCCAGGGCCGCGTCCGCAACGCCGAGGGTTTCGTCCCCCTCCGGCTGTTCATCAACATCAATCCCTGACAGACTGGCAACGAGGCGATCGGGCAATGGGGCGACCCAGTGCGGACGTGGATCGAATCGAAGCGAGCGGAGTTGAATGGCCGAGACATGGAGAGCTTTGCGGGCGGAGCATGTAGTCGAGGCGCTCGCGAAGAAGAGATTGAGCGCTCGGATCGCTGATCGCCTGGTTGCTTGATCGTCCGAAAAACGGAGAGCCGATTTGCCTAGGTTAGTTCCCCACTCCCGACCCTGGATCACGGCCGCCGACGTGCGAGCGGTGGCCCGCGTCCTGCGAAGCGGCTCCCTGGCGCAAGGGTCCGAGGTGGCCAGCTTCGAGGCCGAAGTCGGCGGATGGCTGGGGCTCCCACCCGGCGTGGCGGTCAATTCGGGAACCGCGGCCCTGCACCTGGCATTGCTGGGATTGGGGATCGGCGAGGGGGATGAGGTGATTCTGCCGAGCTACGTGTGCGTGGCCCCCCTGCACGCCGTGGAGTACGTCGGGGCCACGCCCCGGCTGGCCGATGTGGAGCCGGACACGTACAACCTCGATCCCGCCGATGTCCCGCGCTGCCTGACGCGCCGGACCCGCGCCATCATTGTCCCGCATCAATTTGGTCTGCCTGCGGACCTCGACAACCTGCTGGCATTCGGGATTCCCGTGATTGAGGATTGTGCGCAGGCGATTGGCGCCCGGTATTCCGGACGGCCCGCCGGGACGTTTGGAACGGTGAGTATCGTGTCCTTCTACGCCACCAAACTCCTGACCACGGGCGAGGGGGGCATGCTGCTCAGTCGGGACCGACGGCTCTTGGCCCGCATGCGGGACCGGCGGGACTACGACGAGCGCCCCCGGCACGCGGTCCGGTACAACTACAAGCTTACTGACTTCCAGGCCGCTCTGGGGCGGAGCCAATGGCGCCGCTTGCCCGCCATGCTTTCCCGGCGGGCGGCCATTGCGAGACTCTACCGACGCCGATGGGCGGGCCTCCCCATTACGCTCCCGCCCCCGGACCACGGGCGGAGTCATGTCTACCACCGCTTCGTCGTCGGCGTGCCGATCGCGACCAGGACTGTGGCTCGCCGGCTGGCCGAACTGGGCGTCACCGCTCGACCGCCCGTATACCGGCCCATTCACCTGACGCTGGGACTGGAAGGGTTTCCAGGGGCGACCCATGCCTTTCGACACGCGCTCTCCGTGCCATTGTATCCTGCGCTGACCTCTCGCGAGGAAGGCGTCGTCGTCCGCGCTCTCCAGCGGGTCTTCACATGATCGACATGACAAATCAGGACGCTATCACAACGGCCGCCCCCCTTGACGGCGGCGATATCGGCAGGTGCCCCTGGTGGATCAGCCTCCTGGTCCTGGGCCTGGCGGGCACCCTCTTGCTTCCCGGCGTCCGGACGACCTGGCACAACGTGTACGGCGCCCGCTGGGCGTACATCCTTGTCGTCTCGTGCCTCATCTCTTTTGGCTTCACACCCATCGTCATCCGCCTCGCACGCTTCCTGAAGGTGCTAGACCTCCCGGCAACGCGCAAGCTCCACGCGGAACCCACACCGCTCCTGGGGGGGCTGGCGATCTACACAGCTTTCGGGGTGTCGTTACTGGCCAACTCGATCCTGGATGATCAGGTCGTGGCCATCATGGTGGGGGCAAGTCTCCTCGTCGTTGTCGGAATCCTGGATGACGTGCGGAGCGTGCCCGCTGGGGTCAAGCTCTTGGTGCAACTCATCGCGGTGGCTGTTGTGATCAACTCCGGCGTGGTCCTGACCCTCGTTCCGCAATCGGCGATGGGCAACGTGGCAAATGTGGCGCTGACGCTGGTCTGGCTTCTGGGGATCACCAACGCCATGAACTTCTTCGACGGGATGGACGGCCTAGCCACCGGCCTGAGCATCATTACGGCGGGCTTCCTGGGATTCTTCGCGGCACTGACCTTCCAACCGTTCATGGGATGGTTGGCAGCCGCCATCGTGGGCGGTTGTCTGGGATTCCTGCCCTTCAATCTCCGTCCCAAGCGCCCTGCGGCGATCTTTCTGGGGGATGCGGGAAGCACGTTCCTGGGCTTCGTCCTGGCCGCCCTCGCGGTCAAAGGAAACTGGGCCGAGGACAACATCATTGACATCGCCGCCCCGGTGCTCATCTTCTGGATCTTCATCTTCGACATGACGCACATCACGGTGGCCAGGATCGTGACGAGCAAGGTGCGGTCATTCCGGGATTGGATCGCGTACGTCGGGAAGGATCACCTGCACCACCGGCTGGAAGCGCTTCTGGGCAGCCGGCGGAAGGCCGTGTTCCTGATATTCTCCCTCTCCATTTCCATGGGGCTGGCGGCCATGGCCCTGAGCAAGGCTCGCCCCCTGGAGGCTGTCCTCCTGATCCTCCAGGCCGCCATCATCGTCGTGATCGTCTCCATCCTGGAGCACGCCGGAAACCAGTAGGCTTAGGCCAGGTACCTCACCCCGCCTCCCGCACCGAGATCTCCACTGGGATGGCAGGGACCGAGTATTTGGGCCGGGGTCAATCGGTTGGCAGGCGTGTAAGCCTATGCGTTGGACGTGCCGGCGCACAGGAACAGGTTTACACCATTCACCTGGATGGGATCGAGACGGGCGAGGGGCGTGGCCGTGCTTTGGCGATGGACCTCGGTCGCGATGCCGGTCGTCTCCAGGTGCAGGAGGGCAGCTTCGAGATCCATCACCCGCAGGCACACCCCGAACAACCCCTCCTCCCGGTCGGCAAGGAAGCACCCGACCGGCGACTTGCGGTCCGCGGGACTGAGGAGCGTGATCTGGCTGCTCCCGATCGAAACCAGGACCCGTCTTGCGCCGAAGTAAGGATGGTCCTCGACCGCCCCCACGCCGCCCTGGAAGTTTCTGGCGTAGGTGGCCGCTGCAACCAGAAGGTCTTTGACCACGACGTACACCGTCGCGAGACCCAGCGCCTGGATGCCCGCGCCCGGCGGGTCAGGATGAGCCGGTGGCGTCAGTGGCTGGGCCAGCTCGACCAGAACCCCGTGGCTCGCCTTGGGGTGCAGGAACGCGATCATCCCGGCCAAGCCGGGACGCGGGGACTGGTCGATCAGCGGGAGGTCCACGGCCTTCGCGTGTGTCAGGGCGGCGGCGACATCCGGCGTCTCAAGACAGAGGTGGTGCAGCCCTTCTCCCCTCCGCTCCAGGAATCGGGCCACGCCCCCTGCCGGGTCGGTCGGCTCCAGCAACTCGATCTCGCCATCTTGCATGGAGAGGAGCGCAGCGCGCACGCCCTGATCCGCAACCGTAGCCTCCTCGCCCACAGGCAGGCCGAGGACGTCCCGATAAAACGGCAGTGCCTGCTCTAGGCTGCGCACGGCAATGGACACGTGCAAGATACGCGTGAACATGGGACCGTCCTGGCTGATTCAGGATTAATGGAGCCAGCCATCACTGTCGATCCAGGTTGACCCTATCAGGGGGCATGACCGCTGTCAATGCGGGACGGCCATTCCCGCGGATGGCGGTCGCCTCAGCCCAACGGTTGCATGACTCCAAGTGCCAGGAGTACCAGCAGGAAGAGGCCAAGAGCGATCCGATACCCGACGAAGACATACATCGTCCGGGTGCGGAGATAGCGCAGCAGGAAATTAATGGCCAGGTAGCCGCTGACGGTCGAGGCCAGAATGCCGATCGTCAGGGTGGGGAGCCCCGCGACCTCCAGACCCTGTTTCAGGAGATCCCGAAGCTCGAACAGCCCGGCCGCGCCGATGGCCGGGATGCCCAGCAGAAACGAGAACCGCCCCGGGATCATCGTCGCTTCTCGGTCAACGGACTTCAACGATGACGGTCCGCTCCCGGGGGCCGTCCAGCTCTACCAGCATCAGACTTTGCCAGGTGCCGAGGCGCAGGCGACTCCCCCGGACCGGTACGGCCTGGCTGGGCCCCAAGATCGTGGCCTTGATGTGAGCGGCCGCATTGTTGTCAATCCGGTCGTGTCTCCACCGGCCTTCCGGGATCACGTGCGCCAGGGCATCCAGGATATCCTCGCAGACGTTCGGGTCGGCGTTCTCGTTGATGGCCACCGCCGCCGTGGCATGTGGGACGTAGACCAGACAGATCCCGTCGCTGACTCCGGATTGTCTCACCAGATCCGCCACCCGTTCGGTGATGTCCACCATCTCCTGTTTTTTCCTCGTCCGGACGCTGAACTCTGGCATCGGGACACCCCACGCGCTCGAGAGAATTGCCCAGTGGATGCAAGAAAGCTCCGGCCGCACAGGCTCCCCGTTACGCTGCTGGCAGGTGTGGTAGAATGCGCCGCCCGCCCCGGAGGCGCCGGCAAATATACTGGTGCGCCAGGTCCCTGTCACGGAAAAATCCAGCCGGCGACGCCGTGCATGGGCGAATGAGACCGGAGGCAGCATGGATGCCAAGTTGCGAGAGGAAGTGGAGACGGCCGTCCAGGCGCTGGATGAAGCGCTCGCCGGCCTCATCAATTTCATGATGACCCTGCGACCCACGTTGCGGAACGAGATCCTGCAGATCTGCGGGCACCACATCGAGAAGGCCCGCCGGGCCAAAGAGCGCCTGGAAGCGCTGCTGCGGGAATGAGCCAGGCGGATGGGAGGGATTTCACGCCTTGTCCAGTGTTGCCTTCGACAATTTCCTGTGGTAGCGTCTCGCTCCACGACGGAGGACAGATCGGCTGACCACTGCTGGAGGCTTGGGCCCCATGGCGCGACTGGTCAAGGTGGCAGAGGCCAATGAGCTTTCGCCCGGCCAGGGGAAGTTGGTGCAGGTGGAGGGGAACGACATCGCACTCTTCAACGTGAACGGAACGTATCACGCCATGGGGGCCGTCTGCCCGCACGAGGATGGGCCCCTCCACGAGGGGGAGCTGGACGGCGACACGATCATCTGCCCGTGGCACGGGTACGACTTCAGCGTGAAGACCGGCGAGTGCTCCGTGGATCCCGAACTCCGGGCCCGGATATACGTCGTGAAGACCGAGGGGGACGACGTCTTCATCGAGTTGGCGTGATCCCGCGACCCCGAGGGACTCTGCGCATGGCGAAGTTCGTCAAGGTAGGGAGAGCAGACAATCTGGCCGAGGGCCAGGCCATGGTAGCCCAGGTGGACGGCCAGCGGATGGCCATCTTCCATGTGGGGGAACGCTACTACGCGCTGGAGGCTTCGTGCCCACACGAGGGCGGGCCGTTGGCCGACGGGGTGATCGAGGGGCTGCGCATCATCTGCCCGTGGCACGGGTACGACTTCCATTTCAAGACCGGGGAGTGCGGCCTGGATCCCGACCTCCGAGCACTCACCTATCCCGTCAAGGCCCAGGATGGCGATCTGCTGATCGAGATGGCCTGACAGGCGACCCTTCCCATCTCAGGATTCATTGCCTGTGCAGGGCCCTTCAGGTTTCTCCCGGCTGAGCCACACGGCCCGATCCCTTGCCGGATCGGGCCGTTGTCTTTTCGGGGACATCTGCGTAATCTGCAACATCTGCGGTCAAGCGAAGTCCACCGTTTCACAGCTTCAGCACCCGGGCCAGATTTCCGCCAAAGATCAGCCGGGCCTGCTGCGTGGTCACCTCCAAAGCCTTGAGCACCTGCATCTGCGCATCGAAGATGTCCCGCCGCCACCCTCGCGGGAGGAAGGTCGAGTCCGTGCCGAAGAGGATGCGCTCCGCTCCGAACACCCGCAACGCCGCCCGGAAGACGTCCGCAAGGG
>JBIOJT010000134.1:0-11147 GCA_044451055.1 Methylomirabilales bacterium (SeqCode) | reverse complement strand
TCGAGCGCCTTCAATTCCACCGCTACCCCCGCGGCCCAGGGCGAGATGGGCGTCTGCAGCCAAGGCCCGAAGACGAATGCGCCGCCGGACTGCGCCGCTAACGCGTGGAATTTGGGTGCTCTGCCAACCCCGGGGATCGATCAAGGCGTGGGATACTCGAGCATCTACGGTTCCTGGCAGGGCAAGAGTAACTGAGCCGGCCCATTTCTGGGCTGGCACCCAACGGGGGCAGGCGAAGGTAATTCGCCTGCCCCTTCGTCTTGCTGACGACGGCTCGAGATCCGACGGCAGGCTTGAGCGCAGCCCCACGCCAGGACCGGGACGGGATTCCACCCGCATGTGGCGTTGTTCGCCCTTAATCTTGCCTTCATCCGCTGTTCAATGTCACTTGGGTCCGGGGCATGGACAAGCAGTTTCCGGCGTGCAGCTCCTGTCCTGCCCATCATCACTCTTCACCAAGGCAAGTCAGAACGGCGCGAGCGGATGAGGGAGCGGGTGGGGGCTAGGGGTGTATCGTCCCGTGGAGCGAGCACGGCCCGTCCACTCCAGGAGGCATGAAAGGTGGAGAAAGGAGCGGGTATCGGTTTCGATGCCGAGAGAGAAACCAAGCAAATCATCGCGGCCGTTTGCGTCTGCTTCCTCTTTTCGGGGACGACCGGTCTGATCTACGAGGTCCTCTGGACCAGGATGCTCGGCCTGGTCTTCGGCCACACCGTCTTTGCCATCACCACGGTCCTGGCCGCTTTCATGGCCGGTCTGGCCCTGGGCAGCTACCTTTTTGGGGGGATGGCCGACCGGTACCGACACCCCCTTCTTCTCTACGGCTTCCTCGAGGCCGGGATCGGCATCTATGCCCTACTCACCCCCGGCCTCTTCTCATGGGCTGAGGGGATCTACATCGGCCTCCACCGATCCCTGGGGCTTTCGTTCTTCTCCTTTAGCCTCGCCCAGTTTCTGCTCCTCTTCGTGATCCTGCTGGTCCCGACGACTCTCATGGGAGCGACGCTTCCGGTACTCACCCGATTTTTCGTCCACGAGATCGCGGCGCTGGGACGACTGGTGGCTCGCCTGTACGCCCTCAACACCTTTGGTGCGGTCCTGGGGGCCTATGCGGCGGGCTTCCATCTGATCCCCACCTTCGGTGTCCGGGCCACGCTCCTTCTGGCGGCGACCGCGAACCTCGGCATCGGGGCCCTGGCCGTCGTTTTTGACCGGCACCTTGAGAAGCTGCAGCTGCAAGCCGTACTCCCCGGTCCTCGGTCTCCGGTTCCCTCTCTCCAGGGCCCGGCCCCGACCATGCCAAGGGAGGAGGGAGGAGTCGGGTGGGGCGTGTGGCTATCCGTCGCCGGCCTCGGAATCTCGGGGGCTGCCTCCATGATGTACGAGGTGGCCTGGACCAGGGCTCTTGTCCTCGTCATCGGCAGTTCCACCTACGCCTTCAGCACGATGCTCGTGACCTTCCTGGCCGGACTCGCCCTGGGAAGCTATTTATTCTCCCGCCTCGCGGGGCGCCTGAAGGTCAATCCCTTTCTCTTTGGCGGCCTTCAGCTCGGGATCGGCGCAGGTGCGCTGGTTGTGATCCCCTTCTTTGACCGAATACCCGAGATGTTCCTGTGGGCTTTTCGGGTCTCCCAGTCGTCGGGCTTCATCAAGGTCCTTCAGTTCAGTATCAGTGCCCTGGCCATGTTCTTGCCGACCCTCTTCATGGGGGCGACCTTCCCCTGCGTGGCTCAGATCGCTTCGAGGAAGTTGTCCCGCGTAGGTCATGACGTCGGAAGGATCTATTTCGTCAATACAGTGGGCGCCATCGCCGGGACCATCCTGACCGGCTTCCTGCTGATCCCCACCTGGGGCCTGCAGTCCACTTTGAAGCTGGCGGTTTCCCTGAACCTCGGCCTCGCCTTGGTCCTCTTCATGGTCTCCCGGGGGGCTACGTGGCGGAGGCAAGCGGCGGTCGTTCCTCTCCTGGCCCTGGCTCTCCTCTTTGTTTCCCGGCCATGGAATACCCGTGCCATGACCAGCGGCGTAGCCATTTACGGCAAAGGCTACTTCAGCATGCTTGGGAAGGTCGACTTCCGAGAGGCCGTGAGCTCGTCTGATCGCCTGCTGTTTTACAAGGACGGGATCAGCACCACCGTCTCCGTTCACCGGGAGGCGGAGCGACTCTACTTGAGAGTGAACGGGAAAACGGATGCCAGTAACACCCAGGACATGCACACACAACTCCTGCTGGGGCATCTCCCTGTGCTCTTTCACCCGGACGCCAAGCGGGCCCTGGTAATCGGCTTGGGTAGCGGGGTGACGGCAGGGGCCGTGGCCCTCCACCCGGTGGAGCAGGTGGACGTCATCGAGATCGAGCCCGCCGTGGTTCGGGCCGCCGCCTTCTTCGCGAAAGAGAACCGGGACGTCTTGCGAAACCCGCGTGCTCGCGTGACGATCGCCGATGGACGGAACTTCCTCCTCGCCTCGGGGAGGCCGTACGACGTGATCATCTCCGAACCCTCCAACCCCTGGATGCGCGGGATCGGCAACCTGTTTTCGCTGGAGTTCTACGAACTGGTCGCCAGGCGGTTGGCCCCAAACGGAGTCGTCTGTCAGTGGATCCATGCCTACAACCTTTTCCCCCACGACCTCAAGATGGTGGTCAAGACTTTCCGCTCAGCCTTTCCGCATACCACCATCTGGAACACCACCCTCGGCGACCTCGTGCTCATCGGCGGGAAGGATCCCCTCTCGCTGGACTACGCCCGTCTGCAGTCGAGGTATGATTCGCTCCCCGGCCTCCGGGAGGATCTGGCGAGGCTGGGCGTGCACTCCCCGCTGGGCCTCCTGGCGGATTTCGTCCTGAGCGAGGAGGATACGGCTCAGTATGCCGAGTATGCCTCGCTCAACACAGATGATCTTCCACTGCTGGAGTTCTCCGCACCCGAAAGCCTGTACGCGGATACCCTGGAACTCAACGGGCGCGTGATGAAATCATTCAAGACGCGGGAGTTCCCTCCGATCCGGAGCCTGCCTGAGGACATCCTAGGCTCTGCGGCATTTCGGCGGGAGCTGGGGTTGGCCCTCTGGACCAAGGAGATGCCCGATGCCGCTCTGATCCACCTCGACGAGGCCGTTCGGGTCGATCCCCGCGACGCCCGATCCCTGCTCCTGCGGGGGCGGGTCCACGTTCGCTTGAACTCCGTGCTCAAGGCGGAAGCGGACTTCAAGGCCGCCCTGCGGATGAACCCCGCCATGGGAGAGGCCCACGAAGCGCTCGCCCAGCTCTACCAGGCACAGAAGATGTCGGAGTTGGCCGAGGCCCACCTGCGGAAGAGCGTGGCCCTGAGACCCAAGGATCCCAGATACCTCGCCGAGTTAGCCGATCTGTATCGGGATGAGCAGCGGTTCGATCAGGCCATCACCTGTTACCTCGCCGCCATTTCCATCGCGCCTCAGAACGCGCGCCTCTGGACCGGCCTGGGCTTGGCGTACCGGGGGGCGGGCAGTTCCGACGAGGCCCTCGAAGCATTCCGTCAGGTTCTCCTGCGGGAGCCAGAGAATGCTTTCGTCCACTATCAGATGGGCTTGACCTACCTGGGAGAAAAGCGGTTCGACGAGGCCGCATCCGCCCTCCGGATGGCGGCTCTCAAGGATCCCGCGAAACCCGACCCCCACATCGAACTGGGCAGGCTTTACAATCTAAGAGGGGAGAAGACCAAGGCCCTTGAAGCCTTTCGTCGAGCCCTGCGCCTTGATCCATTGAACGCCTCGATCCTCAAGGCCGTCGAGGAGATTTCTGCTGCCCTCTAGAGCCCCGGTCCGTTGGGGTGACTCTTGTCAGAGGAACATGCCGTGCACCCTGGAGGCCTTGGCACGGCCTTCCGAGAACGATGATCCGTTCCGCTTTCTCGAGCAGGCTCGTCCACGAGTTCGGTGAAAAAGCCCTTGACGATATGCGAATGGGTTGTGTTTAATCAAGACGCGCGACGGGAAGGAACGGATGGAACCGGTCATCGAGATCGAGGGGCTCTGCAAGGACTTCCGCGTGGGCTTTTGGCGGCGCCGCACGCGGATCCTCCATTCCCTGGACCTCACGGTCCAGCGGGGGGAAATCTTCGGCTACCTGGGTCCCAACGGGGCCGGGAAGACGACCACCCTCAAGCTCCTCACCGGCCTGATCTTCCCGACGGCGGGAACGGCGCGCCTGCTGGGCCAGGACCTGATCCAGGTGGCCGCCAAACAGCACATCGGCTTTCTCCCCGAGAATCCCTACTTCTACGATTACCTCACGGGCCGCGAGTTCCTGGATTTCTGCGGGCGCCTGTTTGGCCTCCGTGCCACCGACCGGCGCGAACGGATAGCCCGACTCTTGCGCCTCACCGAGATGGAGGAGGCGGCTGATCGCCAGCTCCGGAAGTATTCCAAGGGGATGCTTCAACGCCTCGGGCTGGCCCAGGCCCTGATCAACGATCCGAGTCTGGTGATCCTGGACGAGCCGATGTCCGGGCTGGATCCGCTGGGCCGGAAGGCGGTGCGGGACATCATCCTCAAGCTGAGAGGCGAGGGTCGGACGATCTTCTTCAGCACGCACATCCTCCCGGACGTGGAGGTCCTGTGCGATCGGGTAGGAATCCTCGTGGCCGGGCGCCTGCGCGACGTGGGACGGCTGGATCAGATCCTGAAGACCGAGACCGAGTCCATCGAGCTCACCCTGCAGCGCGTATCGCCCGACTTGTCGGCCACTCTCCGGACCCTGACGCAGGCGCCCATCCTCGACCAGCCGGATGGCGTCCTGATCCGGCTGCCCGACGAGCAGCGGTTGGACCTGGCCCTGCGGGCGGCCGTGGCCGCCGGGGCCCGGGTCGTATCTGTTGTTCCTCAACGCGTGACGCTGGAGGCGCATTTCCTGCGAGAGGTTCAGGGGGCGGCGCCGTGAAGATCTCTGCCATCGCCCTCAACACGTTCCGGGAGGCGGTCCGAGACCGCATCCTGTATTCGATCCTGGCTTTTGCGCTGCTCTTGATCGGGGCCTCGGCGATCCTGGCCTCGCTCTCCATCGGTCAGGAGGGCCGGATCGTCAAGGACCTGGGGCTGGCGAGCAGCAGTCTCTTCGGCACATTCATCGCCATCTTTCTCGGGATCGGCCTGGTCTTCAAGGAGATCGAGCGCCGGACCATCTATGCCATCATCGGCAAGCCGATCCACCGATTCCAGTTCCTCCTGGGCAAGTACATCGGCCTCGTGCTCACGCTCCTCGTCACGGTAGGGGTGATGGCCCTGTTGGTCGCGGGGTTAGCATGGTCCATCGACGGCCACTGGACCTCCGGCCTGCTGGGAGCGGTCGCGCTGGATTTCCTGGCGCTCATGATCGTGACGGCCGTCGCCCTGTTGTTCTCGACCTTCTCCACGCCCACCCTCAGCGCGATGTTCACGCTGGCCGTCTTCGTCATCGGACGTTTGAGCGGGGACCTCAAGCTGTTCGCCGATCAATTCGCCGAGCCAGGCCTGCGCCTGATCATCGACGGGATGTACATGATCCTCCCGGACCTGAGCCGCTTCCAGATCGGTCCCCAGATTGTGAATGCCCTGCCCCTGGCTCCGATCCAGATCGCTTGGGCGGTGATGTACGGCCTGGCCTACATCCTGATGCTGCTCCTGCTGGCCATCGGGATCTTCCAGCGAAGAGACTTCAAGTGATCCCTCGACCCATCCTCCAGCCTGCCCGGATCTCCGCCATTGCCCTCCTCCTGGCCGGCGTCGTGCTGGTCGGTGCGGTCGCCCCCCTCCACTGGGAAACGCTGTCTGGCGCAGGGCTCAACGTGTCGGAGCGCGCCTTGTTTTTGCCGCCGCCCGAAGCCCTGCGGGTTGCGTCCCTGGGCTTCGATAACGTGGCGGCCGACGTGATCTGGCTCCTGACCATCCAGTACATCGGCGGGCACATCTTCACCGAGCGGAACCTTCCCGAACTTTTCCGGCTCATCGACACCGTGGTGACCCTGGATCCGCACTTCGTCGAGGCCTATACCCTGGGTGCCCTGTTCATGAACTACCGGGGCGGCAACATCCCCGGAGCCATCGCCCTCCTGGAACGGGGTGCTCGCGCCAATCCCACGCGTTGGGAACCGGCCCACGACCTCGCCCGGACGTACTACCTGGATCTCAAGGATTACCGACAGGCCCTGCACTGGTTCGAGATCACGGATCGCCTGCCCGGCCGGCCGCACTATGTGCCGCGTTTCATTGCACGCCTGTATGCCAAGACAGGGGAACGCGAGACGGCCCTCGAGTGGTGGCGGGCCATTCGGGACTCCGCCGCCAGCGACTGGGTCCGGGAGATCGCGGGGCAGGAGATCGCCAAGCTGGAACGCCAGGTGTCGCCTCCTCCTCCGAAGAGAACACGATAATCAGCGAAGACCGACCATGACGCAAACGACACCCAGCCGATGGATGTCGGCATGACACGACACCCGGGCGAGTGCGAACTCGCCGTCCTGATCCCCGCCTGGAACGAGCGGGAGAACCTGGAACTCCTCCTCCCGGCCCTCCGGGAGACGCTTGACGACCTGCGAGTCCGCTGGGAGATCATCGTGGCGGATGGCGGCTCCCGGGACGGGACCGCCGAGGCAGCGGCGCGCCGGGGGGCCCGGGTCATCCAGCAGCGGAGGCCGGGGTACGGCGCGGCTCTCATGGAGGCCGTCGCGGCGAGCCAGGCCAGCTACATCGTCACCATGGATGCCGACCTGTCCCACCGCCCGACGTTCATCCAAGACCTCTGGAGGCACCGGGAGGAGGCGGAGGTGCTGATCGCCTCCCGCTACGTCCCCGGGGGCGAATCTCAGACCCGGTGGTTCCGACGGCTGTGCAGCCGGATCTTGAACGTCACCTACGCCCGAGCCCTCTCGCTGCCGCTCCATGACGTATCCAGCGGTTTCCGCCTGTACCGCCGGGACATCCTGCAGGGTCTCCAGTGCCGGGCGCGGGACTTCGACATTTTGGAGGAGATCCTGATCAAGGTCCACGCCCTGGGTTTTCGCATTCGCGAGCTGCCCTTCCGGTACCTCTCGCGGGGGACGGGCCGATCTCACGCCCGCTTCCTCAAGTTCGGATGGGCGTACCTCAGGACGCTGACCCGCATGTGGCAGCTGCGGAACTCGGTGGCATCGGCGGATTACGACCACCGCGCCTTCGACAGCCCTATCCCGCTGCAGCGGTACTGGCAGCGGGCCCGCCACCGGATCGTCCTGAATTTCCTGACCCCGGCTGCCAGGCAGGCGCAGCATGCGATCCTGGACATCGGGTGCGGCTCCAGCCGGATCATTCAGGATCTCCCCAGGGCGATCGGGATGGATGTCCTGCTGCCCAAGCTTCGGTTCCTGCGCGGCCGGCACTCACGTCTGGTCCAGGGGAGCATCTTCGCCCTACCCTTCTTGAGCCACGCCTTCGACGCCGTCATCTGCTCCGAGGTAATCGAACACATTCCCGATCATCCCGCGGTCTTCGAAGAGATGGCCCGCGTTCTCCGTCCGGGAGGAACGCTGATCTTGGGCACGCCGGATTACGGTCGGTGGTTGTGGTGGGTGCTGGAGTGGATCTATGGGAAGATCCTGCCCGGCGGCTATGCCCAGGAGCACATCACCCACTTTACCCGGGCCGGCCTGAGCCAGCGGCTGAGTGCCTCCGGGTACACGATCCAGGATGTGAAATACGTGGGCTTCTGCGAGATGATCTTCCGCGCCAGGAAGCCGGGTGCGTTTCTCACATCGGCGGATCCGACCAGATCGGGGGCGAAGGCATTGTGACGGGCAGTTCGGAAGCCATCGCCGAGGTCCAAGCGTCCGATTCCTTCGCGGCGCAGTACGCTCCGGATGAGGCGGTCCGGATCGGGCCCTGGAGCATGATGCTGGTTCTGCTCCTCGCTGCGACGGCGTATGTGGAATGCCTGGGTTACCAGTTCATCTGGGACGACGTCCTGATGGTGGTACAGAATCACGTGCTCCGGGACCTCCGGAACCTGCCGGAGTTCCTTCGGGCCGACTTCACCACACTGACCTCCGGAGCCATCGAGGGCCACTACTATCGGCCCACGCTGGCTGTCACATTGGCGTTGGATGCAACGCTCTGGGGGCTGAATCCCACGGGCTTCCACCTGACCAACATCCTCTTGCATTTGGCGGTGACCTTCCTCGTGAGTCGCCTGGTCCTAGCGATGGGGGCGGCACGGGACGTGGCCGTCCTGGCGGCCCTCATCTTCGCCATCCATCCTGTGCACGTCGAGACCGTGGCCTGGGTCGCCGCGCGAGTCGACCTTCTGCTGAGCATCGGTGCCCTGGGCTGCCTCGTGGCCTATAGACACTGGGGGGTGCCCGGGCCGGGCCGGGCCGCATGGGGGCTGGCGGCCTTGGGGTGCCAGGGCCTGGCCCTCCTGTCTAAGGAGTCCGCCGTCATCCTCCCTGCACTGCTCGTGTCGAGCGATTTGCTCTGCTCTGGGCGTCCCCGTCAGCCTGCGGATGGAGCGACTTGGCGACGCGCCCTGATCCGATCCCTGCCGTTCTGGGCCGTGGCAGCCCTTTTTGCAGCCTTCCGCTTTGTCGCGTTTCTCGACATCGCACGAAACCGCCTCCAGGGCGGGGGCTTGTGGCGCCGCGTGCCGGGAGCCCTGGAGACTCTGGCGCGCTATCTCTGGTTGACCCTGGTGCCCACCCATATGCAGCCCCTCTACGCTCTGGCGAGGCCGTCGTCGTTCCTGGAGCCGTGGCCGGCTCTGGGCATGCTAGCCGCGGCGGTGCTTGTCGCCCTCCTGATCTGGTGGTGGCGACGCGCCCCGCTGGCTGCCTTCGGGGTGGCTTGGTTCCTCGTCACGGTGCTGCCGGTGGTGGACGTGGTGCCGTTCTCGTTGCGGGAGATGGCACTGACCGACCGATACCTCTACCTTCCCTCTGTGGGCATCTCCCTCCTGCTGGCCCTGGGAATCATCACCCTGATGGGACCTGTCGCCGACCGGGCGGTCCACCCGCGGAGGCTTGCCGCATGGGGCGCTCTCATCGTGCTGCTGACCGTGTACCCGTGGCACCTGCTCCGGTATGCTCCGGTCTGGCAGAACGACCTGACACTGTACGGACGGATGGTGCAGGCGGCCCCGGGCTCCCCAATGGCTAACTTCAACTTCGGATATGCCCTTCTCAGGGCGAACGATCTGCCGCGGGGCACGGCCGCCCTGGAACGGGCGGTGGGGCTGGATCCACGGCTGCCCAGGCCGCGGGCCACCCTGGCCATGGCATACGTCCTCCAGGGACGCGCCCACGACGGTTTTCGGATCTTTGACGCCGTGGCGTCCGACGGCCCGGTGGAGCGGGATTACTATGTCTCTCGAACCATCGCTCACCTCTACGTGGGGGAATCGCAGGAGGCTCTGGCGGTTGCCGAGGATGGGGCACGCCGGTTTGCGGGCGATGCGGATCTGACCCAATGGCTGGGACGCGCCCTGGAGAAGGCCGGGCGAACCGCCGAAGCCATGGAAGCGTACCGCCAGGCGCTGATCCTGCGGCCCGATCTGTTTCAGGCGGAGGAGGCCCTGGGCCAGTTGTTGGCCCAGTCGGGAAAGGCCGATGAGGCGGCGCAGCACTTCCTACGGTCCGCGGAGATCAGGCCGGACAGGGCGCAGCCCATCCGGGCCCTGGCCCTGCTCCAGGAGGCCCAGGGGAATCGGCCCGAGTCCCTCCGTCTCTGGCGGCAGGTCCTGGAACTCGCGCCGAATGGAGCGGCCATCCGGGAAGCCGCGGGCCGTATCCACCGTTTGGAACAGGGGGACGCCGGCCCTGGCGTTTCGCCGACCAGCTCTCATCCACGAGGAGCGACAGGATCGTGACTGGCTCGTCACCCTCAAAGGCTCCCATCCTGTCGCTGCCGAAGAGAGAGGAGCGGCCCCCCAACGACTTGGAGGCCAGACCGGCTCGGCCGACCCGATCAGCCCCCCCTCTGGCGGAGCCGTGCGCGGAGATTATGGATCATGACTAGCGTCGTTGCCTTTTTCTTCGGCACCGTGGTGGGGAGCTTCCTCAATGTGTGCATACACCGCCTCCCCAAGGAGGAGAGCATCGTCGCCCCCCGCTCTCGGTGTCCATCATGCCAGACCACCATCCGGGCAGTAGACAACATCCCGCTGCTGAGCTTCGCGCTCTTGGGTGGGCGCTGCCGGGCCTGTGGAAATCCCATCTCCTGGCGCTACCCGCTGGTGGAAGCGTTGACGGGAGCCCTCTTCGCTCTGACGGTGGGGCGGTTCGGAGCAACGCTCCAGACGGCGTTCCTGCTGGCTTTCCTTTGTGGGCTGGTGGTCGTGAGCTTCATTGACCTCGATTACCAGATCATCCCCAACGCCATCACACTGCCCGGCATCCCGATGGGACTGCTGGCGGGTCTGGTTCTCGGGGAGCCACCGCTCCTGGACCGGGTGATCGGCATGCTGGTCGGCGTCGGGTTTCTCTACTTGGTGCTCTTCTACGGCGGGGCTCTCTATGGCCAAGAGGCGATGGGTGAGGGCGACCTGAACCTTATGGCGCTTGTGGGTTCCTTCCTCGGATGGAAAGCCGTGGCGCTCACCATCCTCCTCGGCTGCCTGTTCGGATCGGCCGTGGGCCTCGCTCTGATGGCCGCCCGCCGCCTGGGCCGCCGCCAGCACATCCCCTTTGGACCGTTCCTCTCGCTGGGAGCGGTGGTGGCGCTCTTCTGGGGTGAGAGATTGATCGCCTGGTATCTGAGGCTGGTGGGAGGGATCCGATGACCGGGCCGGGAATTCCCCGGGCTGCCGAAGCAGCCTCTATCCAGTGAGCGGAAACATCTCCCGGAGCAAGCGCCGGGAGTTCCAGAGCCAGGGCCTTGTGATGGGAGGGTCCCGGGCCATGCGATCAGGGCCCGCGGGGATCCTCTGGATGACGATTCTGGCCCAAGGCGCAGTAGCTCTGGCGGGTCAATCCCCGGCGCGCGAGGAGCGGATCCGGGAAGCAGGCCGGCGGGTCGAGCAGGTTGCCGCGCCCCTCGGCGAGGCCGAGGCCACGGAGCGCCCGGCCGCAGTCTTCCGCGTGCAGCCGCAGACGGTCTTGGACCTCGACCGTCGCGGCCGGTGAGCACGCCGCCCACGATCCGTCTGCGCCCGCCCCCGTTCGCTC
>JBIOJT010000133.1:0-11280 GCA_044451055.1 Methylomirabilales bacterium (SeqCode) | reverse complement strand
GAGGAGTTGATTGCGCGCATCAAGGTGCTGCTCCGTATCCAGGGGATGAGCCAGGAGCTGGTGCGCCGGAACCGGGAGTTGCAGACCCTCAACGCGGTTGCCTTGGCGGTCAGCCGCACCCTGAGCCCCGAGGAGATCGTGAAGGGTGCCCTGACGCGAACCCTGGAGAGCCTGGGGCTGTCCACAGGATTGGTGCACTTGATCGACCCCAAGAGCCGTGACCTAGTCCTCCAGTTCTGGCAAGGCCTCCCGGCGGAGCCCGGGGAGGACGTGCGTCGCCTGCCTCCTGGTACCGCCTGGGCCTGGCGAGCCCTAGAGCAGGAGGAGCCCCTGATCTTCCCCGACGCCGTGCAGGCCGAGGGAGCCGGGATCTTCCATGAGGAGTCGCCCCGGCCGCTGGCAGCGATCCCGCTCCGCTTCCACGGCCGGAGCCTCGGCGTTCTCACTGTGATTGGTCGTCCCGGGCAACCGTTCTCTCCCGAGGTGGGGGCCCTCCTGGCAGCCATCGGCCGCCAGGTGGCCATGCCCCTGGATAACGCGTACCTGTACGCCAATAGCCGTCGCAAGGTCAAGGAATTCGAGGCCCTCTACCAGCTGGGCCAGACCATGACCTCGACCTTCAACCTGCAGGATATCCTGACCCGGATCAGCCAAACGGTGTCCACCCTGCTGCACGCCCAGGCGATGTCCCTGATGCTGCTCAGTCCGGACGGGCGCACCCTGTCCACGGTGGCGGGGTACAACCTCTCCGACGAGGCGCTCCAGGTGGTGGAGGCCATCCGGACGCGCCAAGACTCCAGCCCCAGCCTGATCGCCGTCCGGGAGAAGCGCCCGGTGGCGATCCCCGACCTCTCGACCGACACGGTCCACGCGCCCCGGCTGCAGTCCGCGCTGGAACGGGGATACCGGTCCTTCCTGGCCATCCCCCTGATCGCACAGGACCGCGCCCTGGGGTGCATGAACCTCTACCTGACCGAGCGGCACGAGTTCGACACCGATGAGATTCAGCTCCTCTCGACCTTTGCCAGCCAGGCAGCCATCTCCATCGAGAACGCCCGGCTCTTCGAGGAGACGCGACAGCTCGCCATCACCGATGAGCTGACGGGGCTGGCGAACCACCGCCAGTTCTACCACCAGCTGGCGCGCGAGGTCCGGCGGGCCCAGCGGTACAAGCGGCCCCTCACCCTCCTCATGCTCGACCTGGACCACTTCAAGCAGTACAACGACCGCTACGGTCACCTAGCAGGAGACCAGGCCCTGCGTGAAACGGCCGAGGTGCTGCGCCGCAACGCCCGGGAAGTGGACATCCTGGCTCGCTACGGGGGGGAGGAATTCGCCATTATCCTCCCCGAAACCGACATGGAGCGAGCGGTCATCCAGGCCGAACGGACTCGGGCTGCGATCGCCAACCATGCCTTCCGGGGCAGGGACTCCAACCCGCAGGGGGACCTGACGGTGAGCGTCGGTGTGGCCGCCATGACGCCCGGGATGCGCAAGATCGAAGAACTGGTGCATGACGCTGACGTGGCCCTCTACCGGGCGAAGTCACAGGGCCGCAACCGACTGGAGCAGGCACCGATCCGAAACCGGACGGCGGTTCAGTCTTGAGGCGACGGGCGCCTCACGGCCTCCCGTTACTCTCTCCTCTTCCGCCACTCCCGATGCAGAAACGATGCGGCCGAGGGAGCCCCCTGGCATCTCGCATGAGGGATCGCCAGCCGGGGACGGGTTGGCCTGGAGCGTGATGGCAGATGGCCGGTTGACCGTTTTCGGTTGTCGAGTTTTACTTGGGGCAACCCCGTAACGACGGCGTAGGACAACATCTGAGATGGCCGAGGGCAAGGCAGGCAAGAAGGGACAGCCGATCAAGGTAAGCCTCGTGAACCTGGGCTGTCCCAAGAACCAGGTGGACGCCGAGGTGATGCTGGGGCAGCTCGCGGCGGCAGGGTACCAGATCGAAGACGCTCCCGAGCGGGCGGACCTGGTCGTCGTGAATACCTGCAGCTTCATCCAGGAGGCCAAGGAGGAGTCCATCAAGACCATCCTGGAAGCGGCCGAGCTGAAGCGGACTGGCCGCTGCCAGGCGGTGGTGGTGAGCGGGTGCCTGGCTCAGCGCTACGGACAAGAGCTACCGGCCCTGCTGCCCGAGGTGGATGCCTTCGTGGGAACGGGGGAGTTTCCCCGCATTGCCGAGATCGCGTGCGCCACGCTCCGGCGATCCGCGCCGGAACGGATTTGGGTGACCGGGCACACGGCGCTGGTCACGGCAGAGCTGCCCCGACGCCTCCTCACGCCGGGCCACATCGCCTACCTGAAGATCTCCGAGGGCTGCGACCGCACCTGCACCTTCTGCGCCATCCCCGGGATACGCGGCCGGATGCAGTCGCGGACGCGGGAAGACCTCCTGGCCGAGGCACAACACCTGGCCGAGAGCGGCGTGCGGGAACTCATCCTGATTTCTCAAGACACTGCCGATTATGGCAGGGATCTTGGCGAGGCGCACGGACTGGTCCGCTTGCTCCATGCACTCCTGAAGATCCCGTCCCTCCGATGGATCCGGCTGCACTATCTGTATCCCACCCGGATCACGCCCGAACTCATTGAGCTCCTGGCAGCCGAGCCGCGGCTCTGTCGCTATCTCGACATGCCGCTCCAGCACTGCGACGGGGCCGTGCTCAAGGCCATGGGCCGCGGCGGGGACGAGCGGAGCCTCCGGCGCCTGCTGGACCGGATTCGGCAGGCCGTCCCGGGCATCACGATCCGCACGTCCTTCATCACCGGCTTCCCTGGCGAGACGCCGGAGCGGTTCTCTCGCCTGCTGAAATTCGTCGGAGAGATGCGCTTCGATCGGGTCGGGGTCTTCTGCTATTCGGATGAGGACGGGACGGCTGCATTCGGCCTCGGTCCCAAGGTGCCCCGGAGAGTGGCGGAGGCGCGGCGAGCGCGGGTGATGACGGCCCAGACGCGGATTGCCGAGGAGAAGGGGCAGGCCCTCCTCGGGACCGTCCAGGACGTGATGGTGGATGGCCCGGCGGCGGGATTCCCCGACGTGCAGTGCGGGCGCACGGCGGCGCACGCCCCGGAAGTGGATGGGGCGGTCTACCTCCGCGGACCGGTCCAGCCGCCGGGAACGTTGGTGCGAGTGCGGATCCGCGAAGCCTACGAGCACGACCTCGCCGCCGATATCATCGAGGGGGCGGGATAGCCATGGCCAAGCGTGCGCCTGCGGCCCCATCCAGGGAGCAAACGAGGACGGGGGGCGCCCTGCGATTCCTGGCGACCGGGGCGGGCGTCGGGTATTGCCCTCTTGCCCCGGGGACGGCAGGCAGCCTGCTTGGGGCGGTGCTCTGCTTCCCCTTCCTGTACCTCCCGTGGCCGGTGTATCTCGGGGCGACCCTCGTGCTGACGGCTATCGCGGTATGGGCCGCGGACCGGGTGGCCGCCGAGCTGGGCCATCCCGATCCGCCGCAAGTCGTCATTGACGAGATCGCAGGGATGTGGCTGGCTGCCGTCGCGCTCCCCCCGACTCTCTACGATCTCACCGCCGTGTTCCTCTTGTTCCGCCTCATGGACGTGGTGAAGCCGGCACCCATCCCCCGGCTGGAACGGTTGCGCGGCGGGCTTGGCATCGTGGCCGACGATGTCGCGGCCGCGCTTCTCGCGCGGGTGATGTGGTGGTTGCTCAAGGCGAACTTCGACTTTTTGTGATCCTGCGGATCACGCCTGGGACGCGAGGAGGCTGGGAAGCTGGCAGGCTCAAGGCGTTCTGAGCTTTCCAGCCTGCTCGCTTTCAAGCTTGCCAGCGTCTATGCTGGGTGGACAATGGGCACTGAGATTCTGACCATCGGTACTGAACTGCTCCTCGGCCAGATCGTGGATACCAACGCCAGTTGGATCGCGCAGCGACTGGCCGAGGCGGGCATTGACCTGTTCTACAAGACCACCGTGGGGGACAACACCGCACGGATCGAGGCGGCGCTGCGCCAGGCCCTGAGCCGCGCTGAGGTCGTGATCACGACCGGCGGCCTGGGGCCCACCGAGGACGACCTGACCCGCGACGTCGTGGCGGCCGTCCTGGGACGGCCCTTGCGCCTGGAGCCGGCCGTCCTGGCACACATCGAGCGACGGTTCGCCCACCGCAAAATTTCCATGCCGGACAACAATCGGAAGCAGGCCATGGTCCCCGAGGGGGCGGAAGTGCTCCACAATCCCAACGGGACGGCGCCCGGCCTGTACCTGAAAGGCGGCGGGCGTTGTGTCGTCTGCATGCCCGGGGTGCCGGCAGAGATGAAACCCATGCTCACCGAGCAGGTGATCCCCCGGATCAGGGAGACGTTCGGCATCAAGAGTCGAATCGTGTCCCGCGTCCTCAAGACGTGTGGGATCAGCGAGTCCAAGGTCGACCAGGCCATCGGGGACTACTTCCGCGAGATGCGGAACCCGACCATCGGCGTCCTGGCCCACGCCGGCGAGATCCACGTCCGCCTGACCTGCAAGGGGGAGGGTCCGGCCGAGATCGTCCGGAGGCTGGACGAGCTGGAGGGGAAGATCCGGGAACGCCTGGGGTCCCTCATCTTCGGACGGGACGAGGACACGCTGGAGGCCCTGGTGGGGCAGCTCCTGCGGGAGCGGAACGCCACGCTGGCCGTGGCCGAGTCGTGCACCGGTGGCTTGATCGCCAGCCGCATCACGGACATTTCCGGCAGCTCCGACTACTTCGACCGAGGAGTCGTGGCGTACAGCATCGCCGCCAAGGAGCAGATCCTGAGGGTGCCGCAGGCAACCCTGGGTGAGTTCGGCGCCGTCAGCCTGCCGGTCGCCCGGGCCATGGCGGACGGCATCCGCCGTCTGAGCGGAACCACCTTCGGGGTCTCCACCACGGGCATTGCGGGGCCCACGGGCGGGACGCCGGAGAAGCCGGTCGGCCTGGTGTGCATCGCGCTGGCGTGGGACGGGGGAGATGTGGCGCGCGAGCACCGGTTCCACGGAGGGCGCGAGCTGATCAAGTACCGCGCCGCGCAGATGGCCCTGGAGATGCTGCGCCGCCATCTCCTGGGAGTCCCCATCACCGAGAGCTGACTTCGGATTTCCCATTTCGGATTGCGGAATTCCCCACTGCGACTGAGGCATTCCGCCCTCCCAATTCCGCACCCTGCAATTGCGATGCGTCTTTTCGTTGCTGTGAACCTTCCCTCCGAGATCAAAGACCGCATGGCGGTTGTGCAGGAGAGTCTGCGCCGTGCGCAGGCCGATGTGAGCTGGGTCCGGGCCGAAAATATTCACGTCACGTTGAAGTTCCTGGGCGAGACTGAAGAGAAGCGTCTGGGGCGGATCCGCCCGGCGCTGATCCAGGTGGCGGAGGTAGGCACACCTTTTCCCATGGAGGTGTCGGGAGTCGGCAGTTTTGGCGGCCGAATCCCGCGGGTGGTCTGGGTCGGTGTGGGGGATGGGGCGGAGGCGCTCACCCAACTGGCCGGGCGCGTCGAGGCGGCGCTGGCCCGCGTGGGCTTTGCGAAGGAGCGGCGGGGATTCACTGCCCATCTCGCCCTTGGCCGGGTGCGCTCACCCCGCAACGCGGAGACCCTCCTGGCCGCGCTGCAGGAGTTTCACGCGGAGAAGTTCGGAGGCTTCACGACGGCGCAATTCGAATTGATGCAGAGCGAGCTTCGTCCGACCGGCTCGGTCTATACGGTGTTGGGGCGGTTTCCGCTGGTGGCGCCTGAAGGGGAGGGGACCGGGCAGGAGGAACGCCATGCGAGTTGAAGACTTGCGGAAGGCGGCCCTCGGGATCTTCAACGCTGCGGTCCGAGCCGTGGACCCCGGAGAGGCGGTCCACCGCCACCTCACCCGGGACGGCTTGCGCCTGCGCATCGGTCAGGAGACGGTTGACCTCGCCACGATCGGCGAGGTCGTGGTGGTGGGATGCGGGAAGGCGGCCGCACCCATGGCCGCCGCCGTGGAGGAGATCCTCGGCGATCGGATCGGTCGCGGCGTGGTCGTCACAAAATACGGCCACGTCCAGCCGACGCGGAGGATCCGGATCCACGAGGCCAGCCATCCCCTGCCCGATCATGCGGGAATCGCCGGGGCGCAGGCGGTCCTGGATCACGTCCGGGGCCTGGGTCCCAATGACCTGGTCCTCGTCCTGATCTCGGGTGGCGGCTCCGCCCTGACGCCCGCGCCCGTTGAGGGCATCACCCTGGCCGAGAAGCAGGCCCTCACCCAGGCCCTGCTCGCCTGTGGCGCGGACATCCGGGAGATGAACACCCTGCGGAAGCATATCTCCCGGTTCAAGGGGGGGCAGCTCGCCCGGGCGGCCCAACCCGCGCGGGTCGTGACGCTGATCCTCTCCGATATCGTCGGAGACCCGCTGGATGCCATCGCCTCGGGCCCCACGGTGCCCGATCCCACCACGTATGCCGATGCCCTGGGCATCCTGGACAAGTACCGGATCCGCGGAGCGATTCCCGCCGCCATACGGAACCGGCTCGAGGCGGGCGCCCGCGGGGAATTTCCCGAGACGCCCAAGCCGGATGACCCGCTCTTCGCCCGCGTGAGCAACCTGATCGTGGGGAGCAATATCCAGGCGCTGGAGGCGGCGCGGTCCGAGGCGCGTGCCCTGGGGCTCACGCCCATGATCCTGTCCTCCTCCATCGAAGGGGAGACCCGGGAGATCGCGCGGATGCACGCCGCCCTGGCCCGCGAGGTGCGAACGAGCGGGAACCCGCTCCCGCCGCCGGCCTGCCTCATCTCGGGCGGGGAGACCACCGTCACCCTGCGCGGGTCAGGCAAGGGTGGGCGCAACCAGGAGTTCGTCCTGGCCGCGACCCTGGACGTCGCAGGGCTGCCGCAGACGGTGATCCTGAGCGCGGGGACGGACGGGACTGATGGGCCAACGGATGCTGCCGGGGCCATCGCCGACGGGGACACCTGTGCGCGGGCGCTCGCCGCGGGGCTCAACCCTCGAAAGGCCCTGGATGCCAATGACGCCTACCCGTTCTTCGAGAAGCTCGGGGATCTCATCTTGACGGGTCCCACCAAGACCAACGTCATGGACGTGCGCCTCGTCCTGGTGGGGTAGCTGCCGAATGGCTTGGTTGGGGTGAAGCCAGGCAGTGCCCTATTCCCCTGGCGTCTAGTGCCTGGCTGCCCCTGCCATGTACCACTCACCTGCATCTCTCGGCCAACCGATTTCGTGGCACCCGGCGCCACCGGCACCACTCCACTCGGCAGTTTTGCCTTGACACCTCTCTCCCTGGAAGGCATGCTCCCTTTGCGTTTAGCGGTCGCCTGGCCCGCGCTCCGATTGTGAGGGTGTGCGGCTCAAAAGCCATTTCCCTTCACCCGAAATTTGGACATCCCCATACCAACCGTGATCCTGGACAAATTAGCACCCACCAGGCTTTTTGCCAAGCTGAACATCGCCAGCAAAATGCTCCTCGGCTATATGACGCTCGTAGGACTGGTCATTGTCGTCGCCTATGCCCTGATCAGCCTGCAGCGAATAAACAGCCTGAACAGCAGCATTGTAGATGTCGACATCATGGCTCAGGACGCGGCGGACAAGATGCTCGACGCCGTTCTCGCGCAAGATACCTTCGAAAAACGTTTCCTCATCCTCAGAAGCGACGTCATGCCCAGACTGTTCACGAAGCGCGGGGATGAATTCCGCACCTGGCTGTCCTCTCTCAAGGCACTCCCCGATCGAAACCGGCTGCCTGTAGAGACCATTGAGAGGCTCCATGGAAAATTTACCGAGCTGTTCCACCAAGAAATTCAGCTGATACGCGAGAAAAAGATCGGCAAGGCGTATGCGATTTCGAACAGCGAGCTGAAGAATGTTTTGGAGGATCTTATCGACGCGCTTAGGAACATGTCTCTTGCGGCCAAGAAAGCGCAGGACCAGAAAATGAAGCAGATCAGCAGCATCGGCGGAACGGCGTTCTACACCACCGCCACGCTCTGCTTCTTCAGCATCATTTTCGGGGCCGTGGCGGGGCTTGTGGTCACCCACCATATCGCATCATCCATCAACAAATTGAAAGTCGGCACCGAGCACATTGCCGAGGGGAACTTCGACTTTGACCCCGAGATTGAGACCGAGGATGAGATCGGCGGTCTGTCGCAGGCCTTTATCGCCATGGGCCAAAGGCTCCGGAAACTTGAGGAAATGTACCTGGATGCCAGTCCCCTCACGCGCCTTCCGGGAGGTATCGCCATCGAAAACGTGCTGAAAAAGCGGCTAGAGTCACGACAGCCGCTTGCCTTCTGTGTTCTTGATCTCGATAACTTCAAGGCCTTTAATGACCGGTACGGATATGCAAACGGCAGCGAGGTGATCAAAGAGACTGCGCGCATCATCGAGAGCGCGGTCAAGCTGAAAGGCACGCCCGAAGACTTCATCGGACATGTGGGAGGAGACGATTTCGTTGTTATCACCACCCCTGAGCATATGCGAGACTTTTCCACAGAGGTTATCAGCCAGTTCGACCACCGCATTCCTGAGTTCTACGCTCCCGAGGAGCGCGCGCGTGGTTATATCGATGGAAAAACGCGGCAGGGTGTCGAAATGCAGTTTCCCATCATGACCATTTCCATTGCGATCGTGACGAGCGAGGGCAGGAAGCTCACGAATCCGCTGCAGGCATCGGAGATAGCAGCCGAGCTCAAAGACTTTGCCAAGACGATACCGAAAAGTGTTTTCGTTGTGGATAAGAGGAGGGGGGCTGCGTGAGGAGGTTCTGCATTCTCCTGCTGCTTTCAGCGTGCTACCTGTCGGCCTGCGCCAGGACCATGACCGGACGGGACGTTGAACTTGAGAATGCAGACAGGTTCATCAAGGAAAAGAGATACAATGAGGCGGTTGCGACCTACAGCAAAATAGCCAAAGAGTCTCCCGCTTCGGCGCGAGGCGCAAATGCCTTGTTCGCATCCGCATCGGCCCGTGCGTTTTACGATAATCCGCAGAAGGACTATGCGCTGGCATTACAGCAATTTGATGAATTCCTGCGGCTGTACCCGAACAATGAAAAGGCGCGTGATGCGCAGAATTGGCGCTATCTCCTCAAGATGCTGCTCGAGTTGAGGAAAGAGAACGAACACCTCACCACAAGCATCGAGCAGCTGAAAGAGCTCGATATCAGGCATGAGGAGCGGAGGAAACAATGAGAGCGATGGAGGTCATCTGTGGGCATAGAGGGTCATACTATCGGCACTGCTCACCCTGCCCTGTGAATCGGAGGGTTCATTCCCCGCAGCTTGCTGCTGGGTAGTTCGCTCAGCTGGTCCTGCGAGAGGGTCTGGCGTTTGCGGAAGAGCTTCGCCTGGACCTGGAGGAGTTCCTGGAGGTCCTGAAATCTCGCCCGCCGATTCGACCGCCTTGAACTCCAAGGGCCGAAGGATGCTTCACCGCGAGTTCTCCCCCGAGGCCAGGCTGCTTCAGCATCACAAGGATGTGGGCCTGATCCTGAAGTACGCGATGCCGCTCGGGCAACAGCTGCGGCTATCCAGAGTTCACCTCGACATCCTGGAGCGGGCCATCGGTGCGGGTGATGGGAAGCTGGATCGCTACAGCGGGATTCGCGAAATCAGGCGAAGAGGCTGCAAGCCCCCGTCCGAGACGGCCTGAGGAAAAGTGACAAAGGGAACAACCCCTCCAAACACGACTGGGCCCGAACCCGACCGGGCGATGGTGATCGCGCCCCCGCCGTTCCTCTACCTGGGGGCCCTGGCGATCGGCTTGGGGCTTCACGCGGGCTTCCCCGTCCGAGTGCTGCCGCAGGGCATCGCCCGCTTGGCCGGGGGGATCGCGTGCGTCCTCTCGGCCGCGCTCGGGGTGACGGGTCTCCGGGCGCTTCGCCGGGTGGGCACGAGCCAGAACCCAAGGCGCCCCACGACGGCCCTCGTGATCACCGGTCCGTTCCGAATCAGCCGCAACCCGCTCTACCTCTCGCTCCTCTGCCTTTATGTCGGGATCGCCATCTTCGTGAATGGCCTCTGGCCTCTCCTGCTCGCGGTCCCCCTAGTTGCCCTCCTACGCTCAGGTGTCATCGGCCCCGAGGAGCGGTACCTGGAGCGGAAGTTCGGCGACGAGTATCGTCAATACCGGTCGCGAGTCCGGCGCTGGCTCTGAGCGCCATACCCCGTTGGGGCGCGGTTTCCTGTTGGCTCTGGCTGGGCGACCGACCATCGGTCAGGGGATAAGTATGGGAAGGAGATCCGGAGGAGAAGTCAGAAGCCGCCGGCTACGCATGCCGCGGGGAAACCGGCTCGGAAGGCGGAACTTCGCCTCGGAGACGAGCGGCGTAACGTGACGAGGCTGGCAATGTTCCCCACACAGCGGCGCGTGACGCGTTCATGTCGGCAGCTTCTCGTTGTCATTACTTTAGGCCTGTCCGCCACCTACATCGCCTCCGCCTGTGGATCGGCGCGGGAAGTTGCGCCGCCTTCTGCAGCGACCGCTTCCCCGGCGGCGCCTGCCCCCCAAACGGCAGGCGTCACTTCCGTATCGCCGACACCTACCCCCACCGCCGTTTCACCGTCAAGCCTGCCCGAGCAGCGCAAGGTTTTCCTGTGGACCATCTCCTCGCCGACGGCGACCGTTCACCTGCTCGGCTCAGTGCACGTGGCGTCCCAGGATGTTTATCCCCTGGACCCGAAGATAGAATCCGCCTTCGACCGAGCGGACACGCTTGTACTCGAAATGCCGATGGATGATGCATCACAACTGCAGGCGGCGCAGAAGCTGGCGAGCGCCGGCACCTATCCGGTGGGTGACTCTATCGACACGCACTTGAATAGCGAGGTCTTTGACCTCCTCCAACGGCAACTGACGAGGAGGGGCGCCTCCCTCGATAGGGTGCGATCGTTTCGGCCGTGGCTCGTTGCCGTCATGTTGACCCTCGACGAGATGCAGAGATTGGGGTATCGTACCGACCTCGGCATCGACATCTACTTTGCCGAGAAAGCCAATAATCGAAAACGTTTCTTGGCCCTAGAAACCGTCGATGAGCAAGTGGCCCTATTTGCGGGGATGACCGAAGGCGTCCAGGAAGTGATGCTCAAGGAAACTCTTACCAAGCTCGGGGACGTGGGGGAGGACATGAAGAGGGCGCACTTTTTCTGGCGCACGGGTGACACCAAGGCAATGGACGAGCTTCTGGTTGCGCCACTTCGAAAGGACTACCCCGACCTGTACCAGAGTCTTTTCGTGGAACGCAATCGAAAGATGACGGCTGCTATCGAGGGCTACCTCAAGGCGACCGGTGAATACTTCGTCGT